>DGDY01000328.1:2132-2682 GCA_002385675.1 Anaerolineales bacterium UBA3940
CAGCACAGTGAGGACGAGGCGCAGCGCGAGGCGCTCACCGCCGTGCTGAGCCGGGTCGGGGAACCGGCTGTGCCCGCCCTGCTCCGCGCGGTGATGGAGGAGCGGGCCGAGGTGCGGCACGTGGCGATCCGGACGTTGAAGCTGATCGGCGCGGGGGCGGTCGCACCGCTGGCCGCAGCCGTGCGGTCCGGCCCGCCGGAGCGACGGGCAGTGGCCGCCGCGATGCTGGGCCGCATCGGCGAGCCTGCCCGGCCCGCGCTCGTCGAGATGGCCCGCGACGTTGACCCGGTCGTGCGCGAGGTGGCGGTGCGCACGCTCGGCGAGATAGGCGGCGCCGACTCCATCGAGGCGCTTGCGGGTGCGCTGTACGACCGCGACGACCGCGTGCGGATGGAGGCAGGGCGGGCGCTCGGCGCGGCTGGGGCCGGAGCCATCCCGGCTCTACTTGAGGCGCTGCGCTTCGACGACGAGGGAGTCCGGCTGGCTGCCGTCGCCGGGCTGGCTCACCTTCCGCCTGGCGATTCCTCTGCTCTGGGTGAGGCGCTGGAGC
>DGDY01000328.1:2853-10083 GCA_002385675.1 Anaerolineales bacterium UBA3940
GCCGCGCAGGTCAACCCCGGCGCGGCTGGCGAGGCTTTATTCGAGACGGAGATGGCGAAATACAGGCGATGCGATGTCAGACAGAGATGCCCTATCGTTCAACGAGAAGCTGATACAGATTATCGAGGCAAAGCTCGCTGCTGACAGGGCGTTTTCGTACAACGAAGTATCGGTTAACCTCGGGATCGATGGGGAACTGGTGTACTGCTGGGCGAAGCAGCCCAGGCGACGCAAGGCGCGGCGCTTCGACCGGCTGGTACATGAGGCGCGGGCGAGCTTGCCCGGCAGGAGCGCCAGGCGCTTGAGGGGAGCCAGGCGGCGGCTGCTGTGGGCAGTGCCGCGTCGCGCTGAGTGCAGCACAAAAGAGCCAGGCTTATTAACGACCTGGCTCTTTTCGATTGCGCTTGCGCTGCCGCGCTAGCGGAGCGAGGCGGCCATCTTGTCGAGCGATGTCTGCCAGCCCGCTGCCGCCATCTCACCATGCTCGCCCGCCGGCAGCCCGCTGTGGGTGAGCGTCATGCGCGTCCTGCCGCCGAGGTCCTCCAGCCGGACTGTCACCTGCGACGGCTGCGGGAAGCCCTCCATGCCGTAGACCGCCGGGTCGACGACGTTGCCCTCCGCATCGGCGAAGCTGTCCGTGTAGACCAGTTCTTTGAACGGCTCGATCTTCAGGAAAGTGCCGGTGCTGTAGAAGTCCTGGCCCTCCGGCGAGCGCATGCAGAAGAGGTACTTGCCACCCACGCGCAGGTCGATCTCGGCGGTGGGCGAGGTGAAGCCCACCGGGCCCCACCAGCGCATCACCTGCTCCGGCTCCGTCCACGCCCGCCAGACGGCCTCGACCGGCGCGTCGAACTCGCGCACGAGGGTGATCTCGGCGCGGGAGTCCGCCTGCTTGCTGGCAAGGAGTTCGGCGAGGCGGTCGAACGTCTCGCGCATCCCCGCTTCCATGCCGGAGTTCAGGTGCCCGTCGCGGTCCTCAACCGAGCGGTAGGTGATGCGGTTGGTCAGCAGCGTACGGCCATCCTGCTCTGCGAGCGTCAGCGTGGCGAGGTAGTCATGGCCCGGTGGCAGCGCTTCATAGCCTTCGGTTGCAACCACCCGCTCGGGCGGCACGATCTCCCGGTACTCGCCGCTGAAGCCGTGCTCGCTGCCATCGGGGGCGCGCAGCACGTAGCGCCACTTCCCGCCGACGCGCAGGTCGATCTCGCACACGATCATCTCGTGGTCCCTCAGGCCCCACCACTGCCGGACGTGCTCCGGTTGCGTCAGCACCTCAAAGACGAGGTGGCGCGGGGCGTCGAACGTGCGGGTGATTTCGATCTCCCGATCTGACACGATGGTCAGCGTCGTGTCATGGCTCTTAGCGATCATCACGTCTCTCCTTGGCCTGCAATTCCTGCAGATAGTCGTCCAACCGGTCGAGTCGCTCAGTCCACAGGCGTCGGTACGAGTTCAGCCATGCGTCAAGCTCACGGAGCGGCCCCGGCTGAAGCTGGTAGATCCGCTCCCTCCCCTCACGCCGCACCGACACCAGCCCCGCGTCCAGCAGCACCTTGAGATGCTGCGAGATGGCAGGCCGGCTGATGGAGAAGTGGGCGGCAAGCTCGTTGACCGACTGCTCCCGTTCCGCCAACCGGTCGAGGAGCTTCCGCCTGACCGGGTGTGCGATGGCCGTAAAGGCATCACTGTCCGCCTGGTGTGCTGTCTTCACTTGGTGATCACCTGACTACGTTGTTCTAGAACACTTGTATTATACGTAAGGAAATGCTTACATGTCAAGGGCAAAAAGGGATAAGATCCTTTCTGCCAGTGGTCGCCCCGTGAGCTACCATCTGTTCCTATGAGGGGCGATCCTAGATGTGACGAAGAACAACGTGGAGTTGGCGCAGCCGTTTCTCCACTGCCCCCTAGCAGGAGGAAGTGCCCCGAAGGGGGTGCGAGATCGACCACAACACTCTGTGCCAACGTTTCACACCCGCTTAACTTGACAGCTATGGAGCCGATTTTCCCCTACGCCCCCTGCTCGATCAGCCACTCCAGCGCCAGCCGGTAGCCGAGCCAGCCCAGCCCGCTGATCTGCCCCACGCAGGCCGCCGCCGTCAGCGACGTGTGCCGGAATGCCTCGCGGGCGTGTATGTTCGACAGGTGGACCTCAATCGTGGGGATGCCCACAGCGGTAATCGCATCGCGCAGCGCGACGCTCGTATGTGTATAACCGCCGGGATTAATGATCACACCGTCCGCCCAGCCGCGCGCCTCGTGCAGCGCGTCGATGAGCGCGCCCTCGTGGTTGCTCTGCATGACGCGGAGCGTCACGTTATGCTCGGCAGCGCAGGCCTCCAGCCGCGCGTTAATCTCGTCGAGCGTCAGGCTGCCGTAGTGCTCCGGCTCGCGCGTGCCCAGCAGGTTGAGGTTCGGGCCGTGGATCACCAGTACGTTCATGCGTCCTCCCGCAGTTCTTCCAGCACGGCGAGCACGTCGTCACGCGGAACATCCGCGCGGATCACCGGGCGGCCCACGCCTTCGAGCAGCACGAAGCGGGCTGAACCACCCTGCCACTTCTTGTCGTGGCGCATGGCCTCCCACAGCGCGTCGGGCGTGCAGCCGCTGAAGCGGGTGGGCAGCATCCAGCGCTCAAGCGTGCGCTCGACGGCGTCGGCCAGCCCGCCATCGCTCAGCCCCATGCGCTCGGAGAGTCGCGCCGCCGCCATCAGCCCGACGGCGACCGCGTGCCCGTGCTTCCACGCGTAGCCGCTCGCCTGCTCCAGCGCGTGCGCGAAGGTGTGGCCCAGGTTCAGCACGGCGCGCAGGCCGCCCTCCAGCCGGTCCCGCCCCACGATGTCTGCCTTGATCGCCGCCGCCCGCGCGATCATCTCGGTGCGGTCCGGCGCGTGGTTGCCCAGCCGCGCGAACAGGTCTGCATCGCCGATCAGCCCGGTCTTGATCACCTCTGCCATGCCGCACTGCTGCTCGTCGACCGGCAGGGTGTGCAGTGTGGTGACATCCGCGAACACGGCGAGCGGGTCCTTGAATGCTCCGGCGAGGTTCTTCCCCTGCGGCAGATCGACACCGACCTTGCCGCCGATGCTCGCATCGACCATCGCCAGCAGCGTGGTCGGGGCCTGCACGAGCGGCACGCCGCGCATGAACGTCGCAGCCGCGAAGCCTGCCATGTCGCCGATCACGCCGCCGCCCAGCGCGACGACCAGCGTGGAGCGGTCCGCGCCGTGCGCCAGCAACGCATCGTAGATAGTGCGCACTGTGTCGAGTGTCTTGTATTGCTCGCCGTCCGGCACGACGATGAGCGCTGCGCCGGGGATACGCTCGCAGAGCGCCTCGCCATACAGTGGCGCAACCGTCTCGTTGGTCACGACCGCCACTCTGGAGAAGCCCCCCTCGGCGACGAACCGGGGCAAGCGGCTCTCCAGCAGCCCCTCCCCCACGAGGACGGGGTAGCGCCGCCCCTCGGCCCCGCGCACGCTCAGTTCATAGTGCTGTGCCATAACTCAATGACCTCGCTGGCGACCTGCTCGGGGAGCTTGCCGGTGGTATCGACGTGGTAAGGCAGGCTGGCGTAGTGTGCGGCGCGGGCGTTGAGCAGCGCCTCGACCTCCTCCCGCGTGCCGAAGAGCGGGCGGTTAGGGTCCGCGCCCACCCGCCGCATGATCTCATCTACGCTGGCATGCAGGCACACGATCATCCCGCTCATCTCAAACGCGGTGCGGACCTTCTCGTTGAGCAGCGCGCCGCCGCCGGTCGAGATCACGAGGCCGTTGTGCAGCGCAGCCTGCAGGCACACAACCGACTCGAACTTGCGGAAGATCGCCTCGCTGCGCAGGAACAGGTCGCGGATCGTTGCGCCGGTCGCCTGCTCAACGAGGTCGTCGGTGTCGACGAACGTCATGCCGAGCGACGCGGCGACAAGCTGCCCGACCGTGCTCTTCCCCGTGCCCATAAACCCCGCCAGGATGATGTTAGGCATAGTTATCCTTTTGTCCACAGATGGCACAGATGACACGGATGATTTGAGTCACTAATGACACGAATGTCACGAATGAAAATAATTAGTATTATTCGCGTCATTCGTGGACTCTTTATCTCTTGTCACCATCGCCGCCGATAACGCCGCGTGCCTGCCGCGAAAACAGCTTGTCGAGGTTGGCCTCTGCCACCTCTTCGAGCGTCAGCCCCAGGTTGGTGCAGATCTGCGTCAGATACCACAGCACATCGCCTAGCTCGTCCTTGAGCGCCTGCCGGTCCGCCTCGGTGATCTCGCCGTTGCGGTCGCGGAAGATCTTTTTGATCTTGCCCGCAACCTCGCCCGCCTCGTTGACGAGGCCCAGCGTCGGGTAGACGATCGGGTCGTCGGTCTTGATGTCGCTGTACGTCCTGCGCGACTGCTCCTGGTACGAGCCGTATTTGGTCTGCATGCTCGCTTCTTTCTTCTACTGCTGTGGCCTGCGAATAGATGATTGTCCACGAATGTCACGAATGAAAATAATTAGTGTAATTCGTGTCATTCGTGGATCAACTCATCCGTGCTATCTGTGTCATCTGTGGACTCATTCACTGAACCCAAAGCGCCACGGCTGGTTGTCCATCGGCAGGTCGTCGAGGTGGCTGCGGCGCAGCGCCTCAAAGCGCGGGCGGATCTCCGCGAGGCTGTCACCGCCGAGCTTCTCCAGCAGCGCGTCGGCGAGCACGTAGGCCACCATCGCCTCGCCGACGACCGCCGCACGCGGCACGGCGCAGTAATCCGACCGCTCGTAGATGGCCTCGGTCGGCTGGCCGGTGGCGAGGTCGACCGTGGGCAGCGGGTTCAGCGTGGTGCTGATGGGCTTCATCGCCGCCCGCACGACAACCGCCTCCCCGGTGGTGATGCCGCCCTCGGTGCCGCCCGCGTTGTTGCCCTCGCGGATGAGTCTCCCGCCGTCCGCCAGCCGGATCGGGTCGTGGACCTCGGTGCCGGGTTTGGCTGCGTCCTCGAACGCGCGCCCGATCTCCACGCCCTTGATTGCCTGGATGCTGCCGACCGCGCCCATCAGCCGCCCGTCGAGCTTGCGGTCGTAGTGGACGTGGCTGCCCAGCCCCGGCGGCACGCCGAGCGCCACAACCTCGAACACACCGCCGAGCGTGTCTTTGGCCTGGATGGCCTCGCGGATGCGCGCCCGCATCGCGTCGGAGGCGGAGGGCAGCGGGCAGCGCACCTCGCTCCGCTCCGCCTGCTCGAACCGCTCGCGGTACTCCTCCGGTGTGGCGTGGGCCGGCAGCTCTGCTTCGACGCCGCCGATCATCGTCACGTAGCTGCCGACCGTAATGCCGAACTCCGCAAGCAGCCGCTTGCACACCGCGCCAACGGCGACCCGCGCCGCCGTTTCGCGGGCGCTGGCCCGCTCCAGGCTGAGGCGCAGGTCGCGGTAGCCGTACTTCACCGCGCCGGTGAGGTCGGCATGGCCGGGGCGCGGCACGGTGAAAGGCTGGATGTCCTTCTCGCGCCAGTTGCGCCAGTCGCGGTTCTCGATGACCAGCGCGATTGGCCCGCCGGTGGTGTGCCCGTTCATCACCCCGGCGGTGATGCGCGCGCGGTCGTGCTCAATCTGCATGCGCCCGCCGCGCCCGTAGCCTGTCTGACGGCGGGCCAGGTCGTTGAGCAGGTCATCCTCGGAGAGCGGCAGCCCGGCGATCATCCCCTCCAGGATGGCCGTAAGCTGCGGCCCGTGCGACTCGCCGGCGGTCAGGAAGCGCAGCATCAGCCCTCCACCCGTACGAGGTGATGCGTCTTTTTGCCCTTGCGCAGCACGATCACCTCGCCGTCGATGGCGTCGTCCAGAGTGACAGCCCGGTACGGGTCGTCCACGCGCTCGTTGTTGAGGTAGATGCCGCCGCTCTTAATCAGGTTGCGGATCTGCCCCTTTGAGCGGTCAAGCCCGGCCTCCGCCGCGAGGTCCACGATGCTCATGCCCTCACCCGCGAGCGCATTACGCGCAACGGTGCTGGAGGGCACCTCGGCGAAGATGTCAAGCAGGTCGGCGGCGCTCAGCCCTGCCATCTCGCGGTCGCCGAACAGCACTTCAGTGGCGATCTCGGCCTGACGCAGTGCCTCCTCGCCGTGCACGAGACGCGTCACCTCCTGGGCGAGCGTGCGCTGCGCCCGCCGCAGGTGCGGCTCGGTCCTGACGGCCTCCTCAAGCTCGGCGATCTCCTCGCGGCCCAGCAGTGTGAAGTACTTGAGGTAGCGGATCACGTCGTCGTCGGGCGTGTTGAGCCAGAACTGGTAGAAGCGGAACGGCGACGTGCGGGCCGGGTCGAGCCAGACGGTGCCCGCCTCGGTCTTGCCGAACTTCACGCCGGTGCTGGTCGTGATCAGCGGCACGGTGATGCCGTGCGCCTCGCCGCCCTCCATCCGCCGGATCAGCATGATGCCCGCCGTGATGTTGCCCCACTGGTCGCTGCCGCCAAGCTGGAGGGTGCAGTTGTAGCGCCGGTACTGCTCCAGAAAGTCGTAGGCCTGCAGCAGCATGTACGTGAACTCGGTGAAGGAGATGCCCTCCTCGCTCTCAAGGCGCTGCTTGACGGACTCCTTCGCCATCATGTAGTTGACGGTGAAGAGCTTGCCCACGTCCCGCAGAAAATCGATCAGCTTCAGTTCACGTAGCCAATCGGCATTGTTGAGCAGCAGGGCCGGGTTATCGACTCCCTCGAACTTGAGGAAGTGGGCCAACTGGGCCTTGATGGCCTCGACGTTGTGTTTCAGCACTTCCTCGTCGAGCAGCACACGCTCTTTCGACTTGCCGCTGGGGTCGCCGATCATGCCGGTGCCGCCGCCTGCCAGCGCAATCGGGCGGTGGCCGTGCCGCTGCAGGTGGGTCAGCACCATGATCGGCAGCAGGTGCCCGACGTGCAGGCTGTCCGCCGTCGGGTCAAAGCCGATGTACGCCGTGACCGGGCCGCGCTGCAGGGCCTCCTCGGCGCCCTCGGTCATGTCGTAGATCAGCCCGCGCCAGCGTAGTTCCTCAATAAAGCTCTCGGCGATGGTTTCTGCCATCCTTTGCTCCTAAATTGTGCTTACGTGTTACTCATTTTACCCGGTGCCACCGCGACGCGGGCGGCTGCTACGGGCAGGTGGTGATGAACCTAACAAATGACGTTGGCAACCGAGGGTGCCCTGCTCCGCCAGAGGAACGCGAGGGTGTCGACTTCCCCGGTGTGTAGGGGCGGGGCTCAGACCCG
>DGDY01000037.1 GCA_002385675.1 Anaerolineales bacterium UBA3940
GCTCTTCCTCAGGTGTTAGCAGCCCGAAACGGGCATACCGGCGTTTGAGGGCGCGCAACGATTTCCGGCGTTGACTCCTGCTTTCCTGCTCTTCGGCTTTACTTTCAGCTAGGTCCTGGAACCTGCGTTGGACTGCCTCGAGCGTAGATAATAGAGCAGACACAGTAGACGTTGACCGTTTCAAGAGCGCCAAGAATGCTAGCGCATCATCGTAACGTCGCGTTCTGAGCGCACGCTTTAGCGCGGGAACGATGAATTCAAGCAATCGCTTGTGTAATGCAACGAACTCCGAGTCATGATCGTCCGACGCCATAACTGGTACGGGAATGACCATTCTCTCAGGGAATGAAACAGTTTCACCTGTCAGGGGATTCGTCAGTAAAACGTGCCGCTTTAACCGTCGCACTACATGCGTGGATTGCACTTCAGGCCTTACCTGCCCAGTTCGATCCACCAACATTGGATCGAGCAACTCAATTAGCGACGTATAGCTGCGCTCATAGCCATCATGAGGAGTGGCGGTGAGCAAGAGTAACGCATCCGTTCGTCTGGCCAATGTCTGAGCGAGCTTTCGTCGCTGTGAATTCTCTATCCGCTCCAGATCACCCGCATCTATTCCTGTTTCACAGTAGTGGTGTGCCTCGTCCATGATGATGAGGTCGTAGGTTGTACGTTCAAGCAAGTCGAGCACATTATCTTGTTTGAGAAAGTCCATTGAGGCAATGGCTAAGGGAAGATGTTCAAATGGGTTGACACCCAGCTCTGTCTGTTTACGTATCCTCTCTAGAGACTCCCGGTTTGCTTCTACTAGTAGCAACCCAAAACGGTCTAGCATCTCTTGTTTCCACTGTTCCATCAGTGGGCCAGCAGGCGTAACTATCAACACTCGATAAACTTGATGGCGTGCCACAAGTTCAGCAACGATCAGCCCAGCCTCAATGGTCTTACCTAAGCCTACATCGTCGGCGATCAGTAAACGTGGGCGATTCATACGCAGTGCGCGTGAAAGCGGCACAAGCTGATACGGCTCAATTCGCAATCGTCCGGGTTCAACGACCAAGATTGTATCCGGTCCGAGAACCTGTTCCAGGAGAAATGCCTGATGAAAGATCAGCCAATTGGCTAGTGGCCCCGCTTTTGCAGGTTCTAAGCCTTTCGCGACGACAGAGACTTTCTCAAAAGGTGTAATAACATCAATTTCTGAGCCACCCAGTATATTGCCTAATCCGCGCAACCGAAGGCGGGTATGATCGCCCATCGGTTGGCTATCAACAATCTCCCACTGAAGTCCACGAACGCTTACTTGAGTTCCAGGAAGAAAATCTCTCATCATTTCTGTCTGTATCATGTTGCCAGGAATTGGCCGATAGTGAGATGGTAGCTTCATTATAGATCATCTCTAATGTCTACACTTTTTATCTCGGACAAGATTCAGCAGACAGGATATGGCTTGCACGGATGCCTCCACGCGATAAAAGATTTCCCCTCGTCGGACAGGTTGCTGCACCTCTAACCCGCACAGCCATCCATATCATACGCCGCTTGCCCCTGGCCTCGTGCCCGGTCGATGGGTGATGTGCGGTGGATGTTCGCCAGTATCGCGCGGCGCGGGGCCATGTCCAGCCCTGCGGGCTGCTGCGACGAGTTTCCTCCGGGCTTGCGCCGGGGCGATTGATGAAGCCCATCGCCCCTCACCGGAAACTCGTGCAGGGACAAGCCGACATGGCCCCTGCTGCGCCGCGCACAAGGGCAGGCGAACACCGCACATTAACAACCCATCGACCGAACCGGCCCGGCTACGGGTGGACTGCAACAGCCTCACGGCGCTGCGGATTATACGCAGCCGAAACCCTAGCGAGCAGGTGTCCGGCTCGGCGATGAAACCTCCTCCGAAGCCGCACGGCATCTCCGCCGTGCGGCGGGCGTTCCCGATGGTCGTGGACTGCAACGCAAGTTGCGCCGGAAGGGCAAACTGAATGTGGGCCGGGCTCCCCGGTGTGTTGGTCACACACCGCCGGTCTGCCACGTCCAGGCCGCAACCGGGAGCGATAGAGGAGCCAGGCAAGTCCTGCTCATTCCCCAACTGCAGGACTTGCCTCTCGTGAAAATCCTGAGTTTTCTCGGAGGTCTCTATGTCCCAAACGATGACCATTCCCCAGCACATGCTGGATACGTACAGCGCCCACTATAACGACCGGACCTATCGTGCATTCAGTAGAGCGCTGGCTGCGGCGCTGGGTCTGGACGAATGGGTGACGCAGTTGGGGCTGTACGACGAGCGCCACAACCGCATCATGAACCTGCTCATCGACGCATCCTTTGAGCTGGTCGGCTCGGAATGTCACGCCGGAGCCGGGCAGCAGCTCGGTGAGGCGCTCGGTGTGCTGGACGATCATACACCTCGGCTGGTCAGACTCGCGGTCGAGCATCTCAACCACTTTGTGACCGGCAAACGGCCCTGGGAAGTGCACGAGCAGATCGCCTCCATGGCGACCCTGGCGCTGGCCGAATCGGCGCGTCGTGCATTAGTGCGGACGCTAGATCACGCCGCCCTGCTGCCTGGCTGGCGCGGCACAACCGCGTATTACTGGCTGCTGGCGTCCACCCAGATCATCCACTCCGCCGAGATCGTTTTGCGCGAAGACCCCGATGCAGACTACCTGGTCGAGAAGTTCGGCAAAGGGATCGCAGGGCTGGGCATGGGTCTCGGCGAAATCGTGCACTACGGCAACCCTCACCCGGCCATCCGCCGGTTCCACGAGCGGCTCACCGCGCAAGACACGGAAGGTCACCATGACTAACGTCCTCATTCCCCAGCAGTACGTGGGCAGGATGAACGTCGTGGGTGACTGCTTCGTATTCGGAGCAGCCCTGCACGACAACCGCCCGGTTTATCTCGATATCGCCGGACCGGCCACCTCAGTCGAAGCCGTATGGGCACGTTTGGCCCAGGGTAAAGAGGCACGCATCGTACCGGACACCGGATCGAGCATCGTCTTACAGCCGCCGGAAGCGGGATTGTTCGCGCGCTTTCAGCGCAAGATCGACGGACTGGGCATCGACCACCTGCTGCTGGTGCACAAAGCCATCACCGAACCGGTGTATTCCGAATTGACCACCACCTACATGTTCTTCACCGGCAAGGATCGGGCGACCGCCATCCTGGGAGATCACATCTCCAGGCTGGTCAAAGTCGCGGTATTTCCGGCATGGTTTCCCTACCTGCTCCAGCAGGGCCGCCAGGATCGCCTGGTCGAGCGCTGCACGTGTTACGGCGGTGTGCAGGCCTGGGCCATCACCCTGGACAGGGACGCCTGGACCCGCGTGATTCAGGATGGCCTGGCTTCCGGCGGCATCGCCCTTCCGTAACGCTCTTCTCGTCAGAGGCCCCGTGGTCTTCCCAGATCGCGGGGCTTTTTTGTTTTTTGGAGGACTCTCATGCCCCGTCTGACTTCACTCGAAAAAGGCGGTTACTATGCTTTCCCCGATGAGTACCTGCCTGCGGTCGCGTCCCTGTTTGCGCCGGCTGCGGAGGGCGGGCGGCTGCTCGACCCCTGCGCGGGTGAAGGTCGTGCGTTACAGCATCTCTCATCCTCATGGCACCTGACGCCCTACGCCAATGAACTTGACACCGACCGCGCAGCAGCCTGCCAGGCGTTGTTCGGCCCCATCCAGGTGGTGCAAGGCGATCTCTACACCCTGCGCGCGTCACTCGGCAGCTTCCCGGCCATCTGGCTCAATCCCCCTTACACCTGGGAGACCGGCAGCGGCGACGACAAACGGCGCGAGCTTGGGATGCTCAAGCACGCCTGGAAATGGCTGGCTCCGGGCGGCTGGATGCTGTGGGTGGTCTACGCGCACCACGTCACGGCGGACGCGGCCAGCTTCCTGGCCAAGCACTGCAAGACGGTCGAGGTGTGGCGGCTGCCAGGGCTGCACCTGGGCGAGTACGTCCACGTGGTGGTGGTCGCGCAGGAAGGCCCGCCGCTCGACGACCCGGCCCTGTTCGCTCAGCATATCCTGCAAGACGCCGCTCATCCGCGCGAACTCAGCGTGCAAGACACTCCGCGTTACGCCTTCCCACCCCCGCGCACGAAGCAGCGCTTTGTCTTCGCCCCCAAGGTCATCACCCCGGAACTCGCCCTACAAGCGGTCCAGGCGGATGGCGCACAGTTTGGAGCGGGTTTTCAGCGGCTGCTGCAACCTCCCCCTCCGGTCGAGAACGTGCGCCCGGTGGTACGTCCACGCGGCGGGCAGCTCGCACTGGTCCTGGCGGCAGGCTTGTTCAACGGCATTGTCGTGCAAACGGACGAAGGGCGCGCGGCGGTGCGTAGCACGGTTGAGCCGGTCGAGCAGCTGGTCGAAGGCACAGAGATCGACGAATCAGACGAGACCACGACCGAGCGCGAGGTCTACCGCACACGTCCCCAGGTGACGATCACCCTGCTGGATGAGCGCGGCCAGGTCACCGACATGAGCGGCGATGCAGCCCTGGTAGACTTCATCGGGCGATACAAAACGGCGCTACTGTCGTACCTGGATCAACACTTCACTCCGCTGTATGATTTCCGGTACGACCACCTCGCACCCCTGCTGAACCGCGTGCGCATCAAAGGCAATCCGCTCTACCAGACCCAGCGCCACGTCATCGCCGCGACCTACACCGCTTTGCAGCACCGCAAGGGCGTGATTGTCGTAGGGGAACCTGGCGTCGGCAAAACCGCTTTGGGGGCCACGCTCGCCATCGCACTCCGCCCCCACATGAAGCCCGACCAGGTCGTGATTGTGACCTCACCGCCGCACCTGACCGGCAAGTGGCAGCGCGAGATCGAGATGGTCGCCCACTCGGTGGGCATGCAGGTTCACGCCGCCATCCTCAAGCGAGTAGACGATGTGCGCGCTTTTATGGATGCGGACCTGCCCCAGACCCTCAAGATAGGCATCATCCCGCGTGAAATGGCCAAGCTTGGCGAAGGCTGGCAGCCTGCGGTCCAGTGGCGCACCGTGCGCACGGCGCGCTGGAACTCGCGTGAAGCGCGTCCCGATCACCTGACCGGTGACCGGATTGTGTCCCTCAAGGTGCCCATTTGCCCGTCGTGCAGCGCGACCGTCACCCGCACCAAAAACGGCGAAGCGGTCATCGCCGATGAGAACTGGCTGTCCCGCGCCCCGCAGAAATGCCCGTCGTGCGGCAGCCCGCTCTGGCAGTTCTCGCGTACCTTCTCCGCCCCGAAAGCAGGCGAGAAGTTCCCCAAGCGCAATCCGCGTATACCGCTGGCCGACTACATCGCTGCGGTGTTCCCCAAACGGGTGTATCTCCTGTTGGGCGACGAGGTGCACGAGTCCAAATCGACTAGCACCGATCAGGGCGCAGCGCTGATGACCCTCGCCCAGACTGCCGAGAAAGTGGTGGGTTTGACCGGCACGCTCTACGGGGGCAAGGCCAGCGATTTGTATGGGCTGGAGTTCACCTTCAACGCCCGCGTGCGGCAGAACTATCCCTGGGGCGTCAAGGGCCAGGCGGGTTGGGTGCGCGACATGGGGAGCTTGGAGCGCATCGTCGAATACCGCCCGGAGTACGACAAGGGCGGGCGTTACACCGGCAAGCGGCGCATCGAACAGAAGCCCAAAGAAGCGCCGGGCTGCTCCCCGCTGCTGGTGCGGGAGATCATCGACCACACGGTGTTCGTCGGCCTGCAAGACATCGGGCGGGCGATGCCGGAGTTCGAGGAAATCCCCGTCCCCATCCCGATGGACCCCGACATGGCCCTGCACTACCACCGCGCCAAAGACAAGCTGGGGTCTTACCTGTTCCAGTGTCGCATGGAGGGTGACGCGAGTTTCCTCGGCAAGTATCTCCAGACGCTGCTGTCCTGGCCAACGGCACCGTTTCGGGCGGAGCAGATCATCCACAAGCGCCGCCTGGACCGCGAGAGCGACGTCTTCCTCGAAATCCCGGTGCACGACATGCCCGGCCTGGGCGATGACCGGCTGTATCCCAAAGAACACTGGCTGGTCGATCTGGTGCGGGAGGAGCTGGCCCAGGGGCGGAATGTCGGGGTGTTTCTCCGCCAGACGGGGACGCGCGACATCCAGCCGCGTATCGAGCGCATTATCCGCGAGCATGTCCCCAATGCCAAGCCCTTCATCCTCAAGGGCAGTGTGGCCCCGGAACGCCGCGAGAGCCTGGTCCGGCAGCAGTTGGATGCAGGCTGCAACGTGCTCATCACCAATCCGCGCCTGGTCGCCACCGGGCTGGACCTGGTGGACTTCCCGACCCTGGTGTTCCAAGAAATTGACTATTCCTTGTTCACCGTTGTGCAGGCATCGCGTCGCGCGTGGCGCATCATCCAGGATCGCCCCTGCCGCGTGTATTACCCCTTCTACGCCGAGACGATGGAGAACCAGGCGGTGACCCTCATCGGGCGCAAACAGCAGGCGGCCAACCTGCTGTACGGCGACACCACCGGCGGCGGCCTGAGCGATCTGACCGGCGCGGAAGGCGGCGGCGACCTGTTAGCCGAACTGGCCAAGGCCATCGACCAGGACGAGAGCGTCACCGACCTGCGCGACCTCTTCG
>DGDY01000218.1 GCA_002385675.1 Anaerolineales bacterium UBA3940
CAGGCATCCGTCGACGCCACATTGGCGGACCTGGTGGCTGCGACTAGCGCAGACCCCGGCTGGACCACATGCACACTCAATCTCTCCGGTAATGCGGCGCCATCGGCACAGGGACTGGCCGACCGTGATATCCTAGTCAGCCGCGGCTGGACGGTCACCGTCGCCGCCTAGGAGGGTAATATGCCGGCATGGCACGATATGGTAAACGGCATCACACTCCACTTCTGCGGACCTGATCCATCCTGGCGATTGGTGCATGACGGCACAGCCGTGATCGGAGAACCATTCTACACTGACGGCGTGACAGGCACCCCACATTGCTTGTCCGAGCATGCGACCTATGAGGCGTGCTTGGACGAGATAGCGCGATTGGGTCTCTCGTTTCGGCTGACCCTTGACAGTACGTCTGGAGACGTGTAGAATAGGGGCAGAGGGCGTGTGCCTGTGGCACACGCCCTCGCTGATTCCCGGGGGCGGCTGAACGCATAGAAGATGAACGACTCCGGGTGCGGGTTGAGCGCGATGGCACGGTCAACTGCGACGCAGATTGAGGAGCGCCGGACGCGGCTAGCCGAGCTGCTGATGGCAAACCCGGGCCGGGGCTACCGGTGGTATGCGCGGCAGCTCGGCTGCGCGCTGGGCACGGTGGCGCATGACGTCGCGGCGATCCGGGCGGAATGGGCCGAGCGGCGGAGAGACCTCTATGAGACGCGGGCCGCCGAGGACATCGCGCGCACGGACGGCGCGATTGCGGCGATCTGGTCGCGCGTGCAGGATGGCGACACAGCGGCGATCGGCAGCCTCGTGTCGCTGTTGCAGTACCGCGCACGGGTCCTAGGCATCGAAACGCAGCGCCAGGAGCACGACATCGGCCAGGTGCTGGCTGGGTATCTGGGCAGGCTGTACGGAGATGCTGACCCGTGATCGCGTTGCGGAGGTGCTGACCCAAGCGGCGCGCGATGCCGGCGACGCGCTGTCGTTCTGCAGACGGTGGCTGGGATGGGAGCCGCACGAGGGTCAGCAGCGATGGCTCGTCGCACCACGGCGCAACACCGCTGTGCTCGTGACCGGGCGGCGGTGGGGCAAGAGCGAAGTATCCGCGATTCAAGCGCTGCACTTCGCGGTGACGCACCCCAGGAGCCGGCAAGGCATCGTCTCCGTGACCCTCGACCAGGCCCGGCTCTCGTTCGATGTGGCGCTGGCGATCTGCCAGCGGGAGCCGCTGCTCGGGGCGCTGGTAGAGAAGGTCAAGGAGACGCCTTTCCCGACACTGCGGCTGAAGACAGGCAGCGAGATCACGGTGCGCACGGCGGCGCGCGAGGGGATCTACCTGCGCGGGCACAAGTTCCACCGCTGCATCGTGGATGAGGCGGATTATCTCTCCGAGCGGCTGATCGACGAGGTGGTTCGGATGACGCTGGCCGACGTAGGCGGCCAGCTGGTGCTGATCTCGACGCCACGGGCCCGGCGCGGGCTGGTCTACCGCGAGCTACAGCGGGGGCTGGCCGGCGATCCTACCGTCTACGCCCAGACCGGCCCGACGTTCGAGAACCCGAACGTCAGGCACGACTACATTCGCTCGCTGCGAGACCACATGACGGCGGCCGCATGGCAGCGGGAGGTGGAGGGCGTCTACGCCGATGACGACGCGGCGGTATTCGGGTGGCAGCACATTCAGGCGGCATATGAGGCATCCACGTGGGCGCTGCCGGAGCCGCCGAAGAAGGGCCGGCGCTATTGCCAGGGCGTGGATCTGGCCAAAGCCGAGGACTGGACGGTGCATACTGTGCTCGATGCCACATCGCGGCCGCATCGGCTGGTGCACTGGGAGCGGTATCAGCGGATGCCGTGGCCGGCGGTGGCGGCGCGCATCCGCGAGGTGCACCAGCGCTATGATTGCCATCAGACGCTCATCGACGCGACGGGCGTGGGCGACGCCGTGCTGGACGAGGTGCGAGACGTGGCGCAGGGCTTCGTGTTCACGCGGCGGTCGAAGGTGGACCTGCTGACTGGCTTGCAGGTGGTGCTGGAGAAGCGCGAGCTGGTGTTTCCGTTCATCCGAGAGCTGGTGGACGAGCTGCAGGGCTACGCGTGGGATGATGATAAGCTGCAGACGGACTGCGTGATGAGCCTGGCGCTGGCGGTGTGGGCGGCTGGTCCGCGGACGGGCGTTGAGTTCGCGCCGAGCGTGTGGGGGTAGCAGGATGGGCCTGATCGGGCTGTTTGGCGGAGGCGCCGCCAATCCGGTGGCCGTGTCGGTGGCGGAGAATGTGGCCGCGGAGGAGATCGCGCGCGCGAACCAGATCGCGCAGCGCTGGCGCATCTACCACGGCGAGCACAAGAAGCCGCTGCGGGTGCGCGCTGGGCAGCCCGATGACAACGTGATCATCAACTACTGCCGGGTGATCGTGGACAAGGGTGTGAGCTTCCTGTTTGGCCAGGAGCCGCAGTTCGAGCTGGACGAGACCGGCCGGACGCCGGCCGAGGAGTGGCTGGAGGCGTGCTGGAGCGCGAACCGGAAGGCGACGTTCCTGCAACGGCTGGCCCTGAGCGGTGCGATCGGGGGGCATGCGTTCGTGAAGATCGTGCCGGCCACGATACCCGGCAGCTACCCGCGCCTGGTGATCCTTGATCCAGCGACGGTGACCCCGACCTGGCAGCCGGACGACATCGAGAAGGTAACGCGCTACCGCATCCAGTACCCGGCGGTGGACCGCACTGGCAAGCCGATGGTGATCCGCCAGCTCATCGAGCTGGACGGCGCCTGTCTCTTATACACATCT
>DGDY01000239.1 GCA_002385675.1 Anaerolineales bacterium UBA3940
CCGTGATGTGCGGCGGGTAGTACCGGAGCATCCGGCTCGCGTAGTGCTGGGCAACCGGCAGTGCGACTCGCTGCACGTACGGCGGGGGGATGATCATAATCGCAGTCAACAGGTTCATCATGTTTCGTCCGCCCCTCTCTCACACCCGATGGCCGCTCACGCGCTGCGGGGTTTGCCCGGCCTGACCGTGAGCGTCTCCTCGTTACGATACGTCACCATTCCCGGTTTGCCGCCCTTGATCGGGCGCACATGGCGTCGCTCTGTCACGTCCACATCGACGCTGGTATCGCCGCGCGCCGCCGAGTAGTACGCCGCAAGCTGCGCCGCCTGCTGGATAACGTGCTCCGGGATGGGCCGCCCGTCGTGCTTGATGATGACATGGCTGCCGGGAACGTTGCGGGCGTGCAGCCAGAGGTCGCTGCCCCCCGAGCGCTCGGTGACGAGTTCGTGGTTCTGGCGGGCGTTCCGCCCGACGAGGATCACGAAGCCGTCTTCGGTGGTGAAGCGGCGGATGCCCGGCTTGCTGCCGCGCGGACCCCGCTGGTGTTGCCCCTGCCAGTAGCCGGACTCCTGCAACTCCTCGCGCACGGCTTCGATCTCCGGCCAGTTCTCCGCCAGCTCGAGGTCGGTGGCAAGCTGCCGCAGATAGTCGATCTCGTGCAGGGTGCGCTGCTTCAGCCGGGGCAGCTCCTCGGCGGCGCGTTTGGCCTTCTCGTAGCGGTCAAAATACGCCTCGGCGTTTTTCTGGTAAGGCAGGCTGGGATCAAGCTCGATGCGGTAGACCGGCCCATCGGGGTCGTACTGTGCCTCAAGCACGTCCTGCCCGCGCGCCAGCGTCGGCCCGTAGGCGAGGATCAGTTCGCCCTGCTTGCGCAGCGCCTCCAGCTTCTCCTCGTTCGCGGACTGCCGCTCCAGCGAGGCGAGCTTGCGCTCCAGCCGCTCAATCGCGGCGGTGATCTGCTGCTGTACCGGCTCTTTGGCCGCCGTGTACGCCTCGATGCCGACCGGCGCGCCGAAGTAGCGCGTCATCGCCTCGCTGATGCTACCGACCGCCTGCCAGTGCTCGAACTGCGTCAGCGGGTAGGCGGCAAAGGCGATGTAGCCCGCGCCGCCGGGCGCGGGGACGACACAGGGCGTCCAGTCGTGCTGGCGGACCTCCTCGATGCGCCGGGTGAAGGCGGCGTGCAGCATCCCCGGCGCGATGTCAAAGGCCGGGGCCTCGGTATCGCCGGTGGCGAAGTAGACGATCTCGCGGGCGAAGAGCGGGCTGATCCCGGCGATGGCGCTGACAAGCGCCTGCCATGCCGGGCGGTCGGGGTCCTGCTGGAGGATCGCGGTCATCTGCGCGACGGAGACGCGCTCCGGCGGGGTCTTGTCCTGCGGGGGCGGAGGGATGTAGGCGCGGCCCGGCAGGACCTCCCGGTAGCGGTTGATGCGCGCCGGTACGCGCTTGAGGCTGTCGAGAATATCGCCCGCGACGGTCAGGATGATGTTGCTGAGGCGGCCCATCGTCTCGATGATGAGGGTGGTCTCGCCGTTCTCGCCCGAGAAGTCCAGGTGGATGATGCGCTCCCAGGGCGGCTGGGAGGCAGCCATCAGGCGAGCGCCGTCCACGTACTTGTGCAGAAGCTGGCCGAGCGGCGACGGCCTTGGCCGCCCGCGCCGCAGCCGGTCGGGCACGAGGTGGCAGCGCGCGGCGTTGGGGTCGATGGTCATGAACAGGTAGTGACGCTGGCGGTTGGCGTAGATCTCCAGGCCGATGGACTGCTCGTCCACCTCGACCACATCCTGCACCCGCCCGCCGACGATCTTCTCGTTGAATTCATCGACAAGGGCGGCAGTGGTTACGGCATCAACGTACATGGGCGTTTTCCCTCACTCCCTGTGCCTGTAAACGTAAGCCCATCTGGTTGTTACAGCCCGGCTCAGTGAGAAATCGCTCTGCGATTTCTCTACACCCCCTCTGCCAGTGGTCGCCCCGCGACCTACCATCTCCCCCTGCTAGGGGGCGATCGAACCACGCGACGAAGGACAACGTGGAGTTGGCGAAGCCAACTCCCTGGCAGAAACGGCTCAGCCGTTTCTGCACTGCCCCCTTTCGGGGGGAAGTGGCGGCGCTCGCGAAGCGAGCGGCGGCGAAGGGGGTGGCGGCCCGGTCATAACACTCTGTGCCAACGACGTGATGGCATCGCTCATCACCATCATCCGTGCCATTTGTGTCATCTGTGGATAAATCGATGACAGCACTTCGCCCCGTTTGTACCACACCCCACTGGCGGCTACAATCGATTCTATGAGAGTAGCAGTCGGTTCAACCAACCCTGTTAAGATCGAGGCGGCGCGGGCGGTGTTTGCTGCCCTCGACCCGGATGTGGAAGTTGTCGGGAGAGCGGTGGCGTCCGGCGTGCCGGAGCAGCCGTGGGGCGGCGAGCAGACTCGTACCGGCGCGATCAACCGTGCCCGTGCCGCGCTCAGCCCGGATGTAGACTTCGGCGTGGGGTTCGAGGGCGGTGTGGATGACACCGAGCTGGGCGTGATGACCTGCGCCTGGGCAGCCGTCGTGGATCACACCGGCAGGTGCGGGGTGGGGGGCGGCGTCCATGCGCTGCTGCCGCCGTCCGTGCAGGTGGATCTGCGCGCGGGCGGCGAACTGGGCCCGGCAATGGACCGCATCGCCGGGGTGCGCAACACCAAACAGGGGCTTGGCGCGGTGGGCATCCTCACAAATGGGCTGGTCGACCGGCAGGCCGCCTACGAGATGATCCTCACGCTGGCGCTTGCGCCGTTCATCCGGCCCGACCTGTACGACGGGGCGTGTGGGGGGAACAGCAATGACTGAGACGGGTTTTGCCATCGAGCCGGGCGCGGACGTGGCCCTCGACCCGGAACGCCAGCGTGAGGCGCGGGCTTACGCGCGCATCCGGCGGCGGCTGATGCTCGTAGACCTGCTGCTCGGCGCGGCGTACCTCGCGGTGTGGCTGCTGGCGGGCTGGCACCTCGCGCTGCGCGACTTTGTGGTGGGCATTTCCGCCAGCCCGTGGATCAACGTGCCGCTCTTTGCTTTCTTCTTCGGTCTGCCGCTGTTCCTGATCGACCTGCCGCTCTCCTACTACAGTGGCTTTGTGCTGCCGCACCGTTACGGGCAGAGCACGCAGACGCTTGGCGAGTGGGTGCTGGACCAGATCAAAGGGCTGGCGCTCTCCGGCGTGCTCGGTGTGATTCTGCTGGAGGTTGTGTACTGGCTGCTGCGCGCCACGCCCGACCTGTGGTGGCTGTACGCAGGCGGCGTGATGCTGTTCTTCTCGGTGATCCTCTCGACCCTGGCTCCGGTGCTGATCGCGCCGCTGTTCTACAAATTTGAGCCGCTGGATGATGAGGAGCTGGTGCGCCGTCTGAAGCGGCTCGGCGAGCGGGCGGGCGTCGAGGTCGAGGGTGTGTTCCGCTTCGACATGAGCCGCCGCACCCGGAGCGCCAATGCCGCCGTGATGGGCCTGGGGCGCACCCGCCGCATCATCCTCGGCGACACGCTGCTGGAGAACTTCACCGACGACGAGATCGAGACGGTGCTGGCGCACGAACTCGCGCACGTGGTACACCGCGACATGCCGCTCGGCATTGTGGTGAACTCCGCGCTGACGCTGGTCAGCTTCTGGGCCGTGCATCTGGCGCTCAGGTGGGCGGTCGGCGCGTATGGGCTGGCCGGGATGGCCGACCCCGCTGGGCTGCCGGTGTTTGCGCTGGCGGTCGGCGTCGTCGGGCTGATCGCGATGCCGCTGGGCAATGCCTTCTCGCGCTGGCGCGAGCGCCGCGCCGACGCCTTCGCGCTGCGGGTGACGGGGATGCCGCAGGCTTTCGCCGCCGCGATGACCCGCCTCGCCAATCAGAATCTGAGCGAGGTCGCGCCGGAGCCGTGGGTGGTGGTGCTGTTCTACAGCCACCCGCCGCTCGCCGAGCGCATCGAGCGGGCGCGGCAGATGGCGGGGGCTGCCGGGATGTGATACGCCCGGTGATAAGAGCCGCCGCAACTAAACGTCGCGGCTTCGTTCTGACGAACCCCCTCCGCCAAGCATTCGCAAAACGGATGCCGGTCTCTTCGCGACCTGCGGGCAACCTCCCCCTTGCAAGGGGGAGGTGCGACCCGAAGGG
>DGDY01000294.1 GCA_002385675.1 Anaerolineales bacterium UBA3940
CACCGGGTCAAGTACGAACTCGCCCTGTTCCAGCCGGGAGAGGTCGAGCAGGTTGTTGATCAGGTTGAGCAGCTTCTTGACCGCGCTGGCTGACTTCGGTCGCCTGGTGGATGATGGCGCTGTCGGCGGGCGCGACCTGGCTGATCAGCCGCATGCTGCCCATCACGGCTTGCAGCGGGGAGCGCAGTTCGTGGACGACCATGTCGGTCAGGTCTTTGCGGGCCTGCTCAAGCTCCTGCTGCTCGGTGATATCCCGGAACACCAGCAGCAGCCCGACAAACTGCTCCTCGTCCCCGTACACCGGCCTGATGGCGCGCTCGACGTAGCGCTGGCGCTGTCCGGCGCGTGGCTGCGTCACGACCATGTCTTTGCGGGCGGGCAGGACGTGGCTGCGACGCCCCTCTTCGAGCAGCCGCTTCAACTCGTCCTCGGCATAGCCCAGCCCCTCGCTGAGTTCGCGCAGCTGGCCGGGGCTGCCCTCGCCGGTGGTCTTCGGCAGCCCTGCCCGTGCAAAATCCCAGAAGTCCTCCATGCGCGCGTTTGCCATGACGGTGCGGCCCTGCGAGTCGATCATCAGCAGGCCGTCGCTGCTGGCATCGAGCGTGGCGCGGAGGGTGTCGCGCATGCGCTGGGTGTGCCGGTAGAGTCTGCCATTGCGGATCGTCGCCGCCGCGTGCATGGTAAGCTGCCTGACGAAGTTAAGGTCGTCGTCGTTGAAGGCGTTGGGGTCGGGGCTCTCCAGCAGGAGCGTGCCGAGAAGCTGGTTGTCAATGGCGATGGGCGCGGTGAGCTGCGAGCGGCGCAGGCCGTTGTCCTCGCGCACGGAGATGGTCAACGCGTGCGGGCGGCCCTCACTGAGCAGGCCGCTGCGCATCAACTCCTCGGCGACGTGGTGCGGCGCGCGGTGGGTGCTGCCGGGGTCGAAGCCACGCCAGGCCGCCATCTGCAGCTCTGTTTCAGACTGGCCCGGCTCATTCGCGCCGACCAGTACCAGTAGCCCGGCGGGTACGCCGCAGCCCTCCAGCGCGGCATCCAGCACCAGCCGGCAGATCGTGCCGAGATCGAGCGTGGCGTTGAGCCACTCGCCGAGGTCGGCCACCCGCGCGATCTGGCTGGAGCGGCGGGTCAGCTGTGCGTCGATCTGCTGGTAGTCCTGCGCGTTGGTCACAGCCAGCGCCGCCTGGTTGGCGAATGTCTCCAGCAGTTCCAGCTCGCTCTCGGCGAAGGTGTGCGGCTGATCGTAGAACACCGTGAGCAGGCCAATGCGCCCGTTCGGCGCGGTGAGCGGCAGGCAGGCAAAGGCGGAGAAGCCCCCCTCGCCTGCAAGGCGCAGCGCACCCGTGCCGAGGTTGTCCTGCTCCTGCTCCAGGTCTGAGACGAGCACCGTCTCGCCGTTATCCAGCACCGCGCAGCGCTGCTCCGGAGTGAGGGGTAGCAGTTCGGCCTGCGCCTTGCCCGTGAGGTCCGCCGGGAAGCCCTGCGCCTCAGTAAGCACCAGCCCATCAGCGCCCTGGCGCAGGTAGATCGCGGCACGATCGCAGCCCGCCACCTCAATGGCAGACGACACCACCATCTTGAGCACTTCTTCGGGGTTCAGCGAGCTGTTCAGCATGGCGCTGATCTCGTTGACGCGCGCAAGCTGTGCGGCGTGCTGCTGCGCCTCCTGGTAGAGCAGCGCGTTCTGGAGCGCCATTTCCGTCTGCACGGCAATCGCGCCAAGCAGGTCGCGGTCGCTCTCGCTGAGCTGCCGTCCCGGCTGCTGGTCCTCATCGAGCCAGACGACGATACAGCCGATGGTGCGGCGGGCGGCAAGGAGCGGCAGCCCCAGCCATGCGCGGGCCTCCGGCGCGGCCAGCCCGAGCCGGGCGGCGGTCTCGGTGACGGGATCGGCGTAGAGCGGCTTCTGCTCGTGAAGCACCCACCGCGTGAAGTCGTCAATCGGGTAGTTGTCCGGGTTGTTCAGGCGGTGCCCGTTCAGGCTGGCGAACCGCACGCGCCAGCTTGCCTCGCGGCTGTTTTCCCGTAGCACGATGAGCACGTTCTTCAGGTTGAGCAGCGCGGCGATCTGCAGGTAGGCGTTGAGCAGCAGCGTGTCGATGTCGAGGTTGCTGCGTAGCGTCTGGCTGATGGAGGCCAGCCGCGCGAACTGCTCAATCTGCCGCTGCAGCGAGTTCTGAGTCTTGACGAGGCGCTTGATGACGACCGCCAGCGTCGCCAGGATGCCCGCGAAAATAAAAAACGCGGGCTGGCCCATCGATGCGCTGGCGATGGCGGCAAACGGCGCAAGCCCCACGGGCAGGATGTGCATCGCGGGGATCATCACGTTGTAGCGCTCGCGCATGGTGCGCGGGCTGACGCCTCGCAGGGCCGCGTCGAGCACGAGCAGCAGATTGTGAGCCAGCAGGTAGAACGTAACCGCCGCGATAATCGGCAGCGTGTTGCGGAGGTCGGTTACGGTATAGAGCGGCGGCGCAGTGCCGAGAATGCGGTAGGCGAAGTCGCCCGCGAGCAGCCCGAGCACGTTCTGTGCGAGCGCCAGCCAGCCCGCACCGGCGGTTCCCCACAGGGGCCGGAGGCGGTGCGCCCAATCCGCCCGGCGGCGCAGCATGTGCATCGCGCTCCAGCACAGCAGGCCGACACTGCTCGCGATCATGGCGGGCTCCAGGCCCAGCACGAAGTATGCCATCAACGCGGCAGTCGGCAGGAAGGACACTTTGCCGAGCGGGCCGGTGTTGATACCGAGCGCCTGTATCACTGCGGTAAGTACCGTGACGACTCCGACGACCAGCCAGCCGAGCGGCGGCCAGTCTCCAAAGGCGGGCAGGTGCAGCAGCGCGACGATCAGCGCCGCCACGCCCAGCGCCCAGCGGGTAATGTCAACTCGGTTCAGAGTCGTCATGTCCTGCCGTTTCTAGCTAATAAGGATGGTTGGGGCCGGGGAGTGGGCTGCTTACTCCTCGATGGAGGGCAGCGTAAAGTAGAACGCCGCGCCGCCTTCCGGCCCGTTGGTGACCCAGATGCGTCCGCCATGCGCCTCGACTGCGAGCTTGCAGAACGTCAGGCCCAGCCCGGAGCCTTTTGCGCCGCGCTGACGCTCTCTCGTATCGCCCTGGAAGAAGCGTTCAAACACCCGCTCATGCAGCTCAGGCGGGATGCCCTTGCCCGTGTCCACGATGCTCACCACCTGCTCACCGTTCTCCTCCCGGATGTGGATGCGCACCTGGCCGCCGGAGGGCGTATAGCGCAGGGCGTTATCCAGCAGGTTGAGGAAGACCCGCTTGATTTTATCCTCATCGGCGAAAACGGGGGGCAGGTCGTCGGGCGCGTTGATCTGGATATCAATTTCTGCCTCGGCGGCGGTGCCCGCCAGCACGCTGCAGGCCTGCTCCGCAAGCCCCTTGAGGCTCACGGCGTCCATCATGAGTGACATCTCGCCCGCTTCGAGCTTGTTCACGTCGAGGATCTGCTCGACGAGCCGCAGCAGCGTGTTGGCGCTGGTGAGCGCCACCTGGACGCTTGCCTCGATCGTGTCGCGGTGGATGCTCGGCTCCAGGTAGCTTGCCTCGTCGAGCGCCATGTGCAGCCCGGTGATCACACCGGCAAGCGGGCTACGCAGGTCGTGGACGAGCATGTTCGACATCTCCTGCCGGTACGTCTCCATCTCGTACTCGTGGGTGACGTCGCGCAGGATGAACAGGCGTCCGATCACCTCGGCATCGTGGCTGACGATCGGAAGCGTCGTCTCGTCGATCACGCGGAGTGTGGGCGTGTTGAATTTGTAGGTGCGGCGGCTCACGCTGGTCGGGTCCTCCTCGAACCGGCGCGCCATCTGGATCGCGTCCTTCGGGTCAAAAGCTGAATCCTCACCGAAGACGCGGCGCAGCCGCCGGACGATGGTCGTGAAGTGTTCCCCGAGGTAGTCACCGACCTTGACGCCGACAAGCTGCTCCATGCGCGGGTTCGCCAGCACGAGCCGCCCATCCATGTCGAACATCAGGATGCCGTCGTGGATGCTGTTCAGGATGGCCTGGAGACGGTCGCGCCCGGTGCGCGTCTCCTCGGCGAGGCGGGCGTTGGCGATGGCGACGGCGGCCTGCGAGGCCAGCAGGTCGAGGAAGTGCAGGATGTCCTGCGTGACATGCGCCCGGTCGTCAAAGGCAATGTTGAAGACACCGAGCACCTCGTCACCGCGTTTGAGCGGCATGCTCACCATCGCACCGACGTGCCCCCAGCCCGGCTCTTTGATGACATCCATGAGCAGCGGATGCTCTTCGGGCTTAGTGATGACGAGCGGCTCGCCGGTGCGGGCGACGGTCGCCGTGATGCCGTCAACGCGCGGCGGCGCAAACTCTATATCAAGCCGCCCGTCGGCCCACAGGCTCGTACCGAAGCGCAGCTTGCGCGACTCCTGGTCATACAGGTAGATGTGCACGTCCTGCGCATGGGCGCGTTCCAGCGCGGCGCGGGCGATTACCCGCAGCGTATGGCGCAGGTTCGTGGACGACAGCATATCGACCGCCAGCGAGCGCAGCGTCTGGAACTCCTCGGCGCGCTGCTGCACGGCCTGGAAAAGCTGCGCGTTCTGGATGGCGACGGCAGCGTGCTCCGCGAGGTTGCTGATAAAGCGTGCCTGCTCCTGGTCGAAGGCATTGAGTTCGTAGCTCTCCAGGTTGAGCACGCCGAGGCGGCGGTTGTCGAGCACGATGGGCACGGCAAGCTCGGAGCGCACCTGCTCGCTCGTTGCGATGTAGTCCGGGTCGACGGAGACGTCCGGCACGAGCACGGTCTGCCCGGTCATCAGCGCGCGCCCGGTCACACCCTGATGGGCGGGCCAGGGCTCCGGCCTCTCGGTATGTTCCGGCCCCTGGCGCACCGCGATCTCCAGCGTTTCGCCGCTTTCGTCGAGCAGGAGCAGTTCGCTGATCTGCGCGCCGGTGGCAAGCGCCGCCGCCGAAACCACCTGCTCGATCACCGTGTTGAGGTCGAGGCGGCGCGTCATGCGCTGCGAGATGGCCTCAAGGGCAGCGAGTTCGTCCACGCGGCGGGTCAGCGCCACGTCCGTCAGCCGGAACAGCCGCGCGTTCTGGATGGCGACCGCCGCATGGTCGGCGAGGGCGCGGGCCAGCCGCAGCGTATCGGCGCTGGGGGACGTGGCGCGGCTGCGGCAGCCGACCACGATCATGCCGAACAGTTCGCCGTGCATGACGAGCGGCAGAGCCACCCCGGTCAGCAGGCCAAGCCCGTCCGTCAGGTCTGCGAACTCGTCGGGAAGGCCGCTGGCGTTGCGCTCCAGGCGGATATACTCGGGGTGGGCGGGCCACTCCGGCAGTTGGGAGAAGGCCGAAGCGCTCAGATGGATGTTGTCAACCGGGCGCTCGGTCGTGTGCCGCCCCGAGACTTCCATCCACAACTCGCCGTGCAGCATGTCGCCGCGCTCGGCTGCGAGCAGCACGGCGACGGTTTCCACGTCCAGCACGTGGATCATGCTCTTGGCGACGGCGCGCAGCACGGCGGGCAGCGAGAGCGACTCGTTGATGGCGCGCCCCGCCTCATACAGCGTCTCAAGCTCGCGGCGGCGGGCGTTGGTGGCGGCGAACAGGTGCGCGTTGTTGACCGCCATCGACACCTGCCCGGCGAGCGTGTTCAGCAGTTCGAGCTGCGTCTCCTCGAACGAGCGCGGCGTGTCGTAATACACCGTCAGCGCGCCGATGATGTCGTCGCCGGTGCGCAGCGGGGCCTCAGCGACCGCGCGGATGCCCTCGGCGTGCAGAAGCTGCCAGTGCTTGCGGAATCGCTCGTCGGCGAGTACGTCCTCGATGACGGTGAGTTCGCCGGTCTGCATCGCCACCGCCCGCTCGTCCTTCCAGATGGCCAGCCCCGACGACTGCTCCCGGTAGCGCGCGCTCAGCCCGATGTGGCTGGCGAGGCGGAACTTCCCGTCGTCCTCAACGAGGAATACAGCGGCCTTCTGGCACTGCATCATGTCCACCACGACGCGGCAGACGGTTTCCAGCACCGTGTCGAGGTCGAGGCTGGTGCTGAGCAGCGCGGCGACCTTGTTCAGCGAGCGAAGCTCGTTGGCACGCCGGCGGCTGTCCTCGTACAGGCGGGCGTTTTGCAGCGCGACGGCAGCGGAAGCGGCGATCGTCTCCAGCAGGCGAAGCTCGTCCGGCGTGTAGGCATAGACGCGATCGAAGTTGCGCACCGCCATCACGCCGATCACGTCACCCTCGGCGATGATGGGCACGCCCGCGTAGCTCCTGACCGTCGGCATGGATGGCCTGATGCCAAGACGCGGCGCCTCCTGCTCTACGTCGTTCAGCAGGAGCGGACGGCAGGTACGGACCACGTAGTCGGTAAGCCCGTTGCCGGGCGCCCGCGTGAACGGTCTGCGCGCCTTGCCTTCCTCGTAGACCAGCGCGAAATGTAACGGCCCCTCCGGGTCGCTGGTCAGCGCGAGGTAGAAGTTCGACGCGTCAAGAAGCTGGTTGATCTCCCGGTACATGGCCTGGAGCAGGTCGTCAAGCTCCAGGTTGGCGTTCAACGCCTGGCCGATGCTGCTCAGCACCCGCAGGTCGGCCAGCCGGTCGGACAGCCTGAGCTGCGTGCGCGTAACGAGGCCCAGCCACAGGGCGAGCAGGGTGTATGGGATGAGCGCCGGCAGCGGATGGATGAGCGCCGCGCGGGTGCTGATCGCCAGGGCCGGGGCGAGGAGCAGCGCGGCGATCAGCCCGTTCATCACGAAGCTTTTGCCGTATGCGCCCCAGTAGCGGCGCGGATCGATGTCTCCAAGTAAGAGCCAGCCGGTCTCAAGAGCGGCAACGAAGCTGAAATACAGCACCACGAAACTGAGCGCGGCGAGGTAGGCGGGGCCGTCTATCGGCCAGCCGAGCGGCTGTGTGCCGAACTGCCCGTAGAGCCAGCCCGACGGCAGCAGTGCGAGCGTCATCGCGGCGCTCTGCCATAGCGTCTCGAATACGCCTCGCGGGCGGTAGTGATGCAGGCTGCGGACGAGTGCGGTCAGTATGAGGACGAGCGGGATGGCAATGAGCGCGGTCAGCGGGGCGACGAACAGCGCCTGCCGGTACCCCAGCGTGAGCGCCGCCCCCGCGAGGCTGGTGCTGATCAAGCCGGTATAAATGCCCCCGGGCAGCCGTACACTGAACAGGACCGACACGGCATGCACGAGCAGCATGTATACGAACGACAGCATGAGGTGTGGGGCCGGTCGCACGCCGACCAGCACGATGATCAGCGCCACGACCAGATACAGCACGACAGCCGCGCGCTGCTGCGCGCGGGTCACCTCGGACGGCAGACGTTGGCGAAGAGGGGCGCGCAGCGTCGTGCTGAGTTCAGGACTCGCGTTCATGTCTTCAGCCTGCGTTTTGTGTTGTTATCGCCGCTGTGCCGCAGGCCGGCCCGGTTGGCCCGCAGCCGCTATCAGGTGACGGCCCGCACCCATGTGCGGAACGGGCGATCATTGGGGCTGAGCAAATCCGTGCATTGGACCTGCTGGCGTACCTGGAGGCAAGTCTGACTAAACCGCACAAAGTCTAGCATAGATTAGCCCGACAAACAATCGCAGGACCACGCCTACATCTGCTCCTACAATTATAGTGTACAAAAGTTCAGCCCAATGGTGGGACAAATCAGCAAACGGTGCATCTAATTTAATAAAGAACAGCAGGCCGGGCGGGCGATTTGCTCGCGGCGAAACGGTATAATCATCAGGCATCCTTCGGCCAGGCCACGTACTAACCCTTATGATCCGACATGTGCTCGTCTACCTGTGGCTGATCGCTGTGTACGTTGTGACAGCGATAACCGCCACAAACAACATCCTGCCCGTACCGCCGGAACTGCTGGAGGCGCGCAACATCATCGTCCATGCGACGACCTACGCCATAACGGGTGTTCTGCTGGCGTGGGCAGGCGACAGGCCGGGGCAGCGCTTCGACGCGGGCGCCCTGCTGGTGCTGCTGATCACGGCGCTGCTGCTGGGCGTGGGGCAGGAGGTGCTGCAATCGCTACTGCGCGGGCGTATCCGCCTGCTGCCAAGCCTGTTCGACCTGTTTGTCGATACGAGCGGCGCGGCTGTGGGCCTGCTGCTCTACACACGGGTTCTGCGAACGCAAGCGGTGTCGGCGATGACCGATGCCGCAGACTAGGTCTTCTGTAATCATCTGACAGCCATAAGGAGAGAGTGCAAGATATGAGTGACAAGCAGGAAGTTCGCGTCGTCCTGACGGAAGGCATGCACTTCGAGGGGACGGCATACCCACCTGACGAGGGGGGCATCATCCACATCGACAGCAAGCCCGAGGTGGGCGGGACAGGGCGGGGCGCTCGCCCGCAGTCGCTGATGCTCGTCAGCCTTGCCGGGTGCACCGGCATGGACGTGATCAGCATTCTGCGCAAGAAGCGCCAGGAAGTGACCGGCTTCGAGGTCAGTGTGAAGGCGGATCGCGCGGAGAACCACCCGCGTGTGTTCACGCATATCTGGGTGACGTACACCATCACCGGGCGCAACATCGACCCGAAAGCGGTTGAGCGCTCCATCGAGCTATCGATGACCAAGTACTGCCCGGTGGCAGCGCTGCTCAGTCAGGTCGTGCCGATTGAGACGGACTACCGCATCATCGAGGCAGAGTAGGGCGGTTTTCGCTCCGCTGCCGATCAGTATTGAGCCCCCGCACTCTGGCGGGGGCTCGTATTTTCAATGTGGCCGGTTTACTGCCACGGATCGTCGTCGGGCGTGGTATCGGGCGCGTCGTAGATGCGCGGCCCGGCCCCCGGCGAGGATGGTGGATATGAAGATGGCGGTGGTGCTGCGCTGCGCTGCGTCGCCCCGTAGATCGCGCCGCCGATGGCGCCCAGGATCGCCGCAATGAAGAAGGAGAAGCAGATGGCGAAGAGCGCGCTGGCAATGCCGAAGCCGGTGCCGGTATACAGCTCAAGCATCTCCGGCGGGACCTCCATCCCCTGCGCCTCAAGCTGCGCGAGGGCCTCGGCCGTCGCCGCCTCGGAGGTGAACACCAGCGAGATGATCGAGCTGATAATGCCCTGCACGATGCCGCTCAAGCCGGCGGCGATAGCCCCGCCAAGCGCGAGAGGCCCGGCGCTGAACATCGCGCCGCCGCGCCGGGCGAAAACGCCGTACAGTGCGCCGATGCCGACATAGCCGAGCCAGAGCACACACCAGAGTATCTGTCTCTTATACACATCT
>DGDY01000324.1 GCA_002385675.1 Anaerolineales bacterium UBA3940
GTTCACGCGGATGATGTGCTCAACCAGGTCATCCACATTGTGCCGGGAGGCGTCCGTGTAGACGACCAGATTGTGCGAGCGCGCCTGTACGATGGGCTTCTCGCCTAGCGCCTCCGAGGACCACAGCGCCCGCAGTTCGTCGCGGATGGCCGTCAGGCCCACCCGCTTGACCTCTGTGCGCACAACTTCAGTCACAGCAGCCTCCTACAGCCGTCGCCAGCGACGCCCATCGCGCTTGAGCAGCGCGTCGGCGCCTGCCGGTCCCCACGTGCCCGCCTCGTAGGTTTCCAGCGGCGGCGCGTGCTCGCCGCCCTCCCACTCCGCGAGGATCGGATCGACGAGCCGCCAGGCCCACTCGATCTCGTCGCGCCGGGCGAACAGCGTCGCGTCGCCCGCGATGGCGTCCAGCAGCAGACGCTCGTAGGCGTCAGGCGGATTGACGACGCCAAACGCCGTGCCATAGCGAAAGTCCATCGTGACCGCGCGGCGCTCAAGCCCCTGTCCCGGCAGCTTTGACTCGAAGCGCAGCGAGATGCCTTCATCCGGCTGGATGCGCAGCGCCAGCACGTTCGTGTGCAGGTGTCCGTCCTTGCCCTGCCCGAACAGCAGGTGCGGCGGCTCCTTGAAGTGGATGGACACCTCCGTCACGCGCGTCGGGAGGCGCTTCCCGGAGCGCAGGTAGAAGGGCACGCCCTGCCAGCGCCAGTTATCGACATACCACTTGATCGCTGCGTATGTCGCCGTGTCGGAGTCCCGCGGGATGCCCTCAAGCTCGGTGTAGCCCGGCACCCGCTCCCCGTTGATCGTCCCGGCGGTGTACTGCCCGCGCACCGTCTGCGCGGCGACCTGTGCCCCCTCGATGGGACGAGCCGCCCGCAGCACTTTGACCTTTTCGTCGCGGATGGCCCCCGCCTCGTAGGCGACGGGCGGCTCCATCGCGATAAGCGTCAAAAGCTGCAGCAGGTGGTTCTGCACGATATCGCGGATCACACCCGCCTCGTCGTAGAACTCCTCACGGTCCTCAGCGCCCGACGGTTCGACCACGCTGATCTGTACATGGTCCACGTAGCGCCGGTTCCAGATTGGCTCGAAGATCGTGTTGGCAAAGCGCACGACGAGGATGTTCTGCACCGTCTCCTTGCCGAGGTAGTGGTCGATGCGATAGACCTGCTCCTCGTCGAAGACGCTGTTGACGGTGTCGTTCAGCGCATGGGCTGAGTCCAGGTCATGCCCGAACGGCTTCTCGATTACGATGCGCCGCCAGACGCCCTCCTGGTGAGCCATGTTGGCCGCGTCAATGTTCAGGATGATGTCGTCAAACCACGAGGGTGGCGCAGCCAGATAGTAGAGCCGGTTATCCGGCATCTGCCACTCCTCGGCCAGATCGCGCAGGAACCGGTCGAGGCGGCAGTAGCCTTCCGCCTCGTTGAAGTTGCCCTGCACGTAGTAGAGGTGCTGGGCGAAGTTCTCCCATACATGGCGCCCATCCGCGTCGGGATCGTAGCGGCTGTTTTCCTTGATCGACTGGTACAGCCAGTCGCGGAACCGCTCGTGGCTCCAGTCGCGCCGCGCATAGCCGACAATGTTGAACGCCGGCGGAAGCTCCCCCTCGACCGCCTGGCTGAACAGCGCCGGAACCAGTTTGCGCGCAGTTAGATCACCCGTCGCGCCAAAGATGACAACAGAAGTCGGATCAAGGGTACGCCCAACCCTCAACCCATCACGCAGAGGGTTTTCGGTGAACATGCGAAACCGCTTCTCCTCACTCTACCTACGCACAGGGTGAGGCACAGCCCTGCACGATATATGGTGGTATGCTTACCGGATTTTAGCGAACCGGGCGCTTTTGCAGCGCCCGGCTCGATATGATGCTTGTATCACGGCGCGAGCTACTTACCTGACAGGAACTCGCGCTCGATGGCCTTGATCTTGCCAACGCGTCGGACGTGCCGCTCCTCGTTGCGGCTGAACTCCGCACTCAGAAACGCGTTGACCAGTTCCTTCGCAACCTCCACGCCGATGATCCGCCCGCCGAGCGTCAGCACGTTCATGTCGTCATGCTCGACGCCCTGCCGCGCGGAGTACGTGTCGTGGCAGATGGCGGCACGAATGCCGGGGATCTTGTTCGCGGCAATGCTCGCGCCGACCCCGCTGCCGCAGATCAGCACGCCACGCCGCCCCTCGCCGCGCAGCACCTCTTCGCCAACCGCGCGGGCGAAGTCCGGGTAGTCCACGGCTTCGAGGCTGTCGGTGCCGACGTCGATCACGTCGTACCCCTTCTCCTTGAGGTACGCCTTGATGACCTCCTTCAACTCGTACCCGGCGTGGTCCGCTCCGACGACGACTTCCATCAGCTGTTCCTCCCGTTGAGGAGCGCCTTCGCGTGCTCGACCACGTTCTCAACCGTGAAGCCGTACTCCTTCATCAGGCGGCTGCCCGGTGCGGACGCGCCGAAGCGGTCGATACCGATGATCGCACCGTCCTCGCCGACGTACTTGTGCCAGCCCAGCGGCGAACCGGCTTCCACGGCCAGGCGCGGCACGTTGCGCGGGATGACCTGCTGCCGGTACGACTCCGGCTGCTCATCGAACAGCTCCCAGCAGGGCATCGAGACGACCTGCGCCTGCACGCCCTCCCCGGCAAGCTGCTCCGCGGCGCCGAGCGCAAGGTGCACCTCCGACCCGGTCGCAATGATCACGATGTCCGGCTCGCCCTCCGCCTCACGCAGGATGTACGCGCCCTGCGCCAGCCCGGACGCCGCCGCGTACTTCGAGCGGTCGATGATCGGAAGGTTCTGGCGCGTGAGCACAATCGCAGTCGGGCCGTCCTTGTGCAGGATCGCCTGCCGCCAGGCCTCGGCGACCTCGTTGGCATCGGCAGGCCGGATGACGCGCAGCCGGGGGATCGCCCGCAGGCCGATCAGGTGCTCAACCGGCTGGTGCGTCGGCCCGTCCTCACCCAGCGCGATGCTGTCATGCGTGTAGACGAATATTACGCGCTGGCGCGACAGCGCCGACAGGCGCACCGGCGGGCGCATGTAGTCGGAGAACACGAGGAACGTCGCGCAGTACGGGATGACGCCGCCGTGATGCGCCATACCCAGCGACATCGAGCCCATCGCGTGCTCGCGCACGCCGAACTGCAGATTGTGCCCGCCGTGCTCCCAGCCGAACAGCTTGCCGTCTTTCAGCCAGGTGTTGTTGCTCGGCGCGAGGTCCGCCGAGCCGCCGATGAGATCCGGCAGGTTCTTGAACAGGCCGTTCAGCACCTTGCCGCTGGCCGAGCGGGTCGCAATCGCCCCATCTTCCGGCTTGAACTCCGGAATGCCCGCATCCCAGTTCTCAGGCAGTTCGCCGTTGATCATGCGCTCAAACTCGGCGGCCTGCTCGGGGTGCTGCTCGCGGTACCGCTCCAGCAGGTCGTTCCACTCGGCCTCCCACTCCTGCCCGCGCTCGATGGCCTGGCGGTAGTGCTCCAGCACGTCGTCGGGCACGTAGAAGTCCGGCTCCAGCGGCCAGCCGAGGTTCTCCTTGGTCAGCCTGACCTCTTCCTCGCCGAGCGGCGCGCCGTGAACCTTGCCGGTGTTCGCCATGTTGGGGCTGCCATAACCAATGACGGTGCGGCAGATGATCAGGCTGGGCTGCTCCAGGTTGCGCTTCGCCAGGTTGATCGCCCCGTCCACCGAGTCGACGTCCATCCCGTCGATCGGGCCGATAACCTGCCAGCCGTACGCGCGGAAGCGCTCGGCGACATCCTCCTGGAAGGTGACCTGCGTGTCGCCCTCAATACTGATCTGGTTCGAGTCGTAGAGGTAGATCAGCTTGCCGAGGCGCTGCGTCCCCGCATAGGACGCCGCCTCCGACGACACGCCCTCCATGAGGTCGCCGTCACTCACGATGGCGTAGGTATAATGATCGACGAGCGGCAGGTCTGACGTGTTGAACTTCTCTGCGAGGAACCGCTCGGCGATAGCCATGCCAACGCCGTTGGCGAAGCCCTGCCCCAGCGGGCCGGTTGTGACCTCGACGCCGGGCGTGAGGAAGTTCTCAGGGTGCCCTGGCGTGATGCTGCCCCACTGCCGGAACTGCTTCAGATCGTCCAGCGTCACGTCGTAGCCGGTCAGGTAGAGCATGGCGTACAGCAGCATCGAGCCATGACCGGCGGAAAGGATAAAGCGGTCGCGGTTAAACCAGTTCGGGTTGCGCGGGTTGTAGCGCATGTGGCGCGTCCACAACACGTAGGCCATAACCGCTGCACCCATTGGCAGGCCGGGATGCCCGGAGTTGGCCTTCTGCACCGCATCAACCGCAAGGAAGCGAATGGCATTGATGCTCTTAGCTTCGAGGTCGGTTCGAGCCTGGGTTCGTTCGGATATCGTCATGGTACCTTTCTTCCGTTTCTTCAATGATGCGGAACAGCATCGAGAATGGATTATCGAGAATGGGCTAGAGAAGCATCGTCAGACGCGGGTATCTTTCTAGATTTTAGGGGGCAACCCGCATTATGTCCACCGCCTGACAGGTTCCTCACATTTCCCCAAACGCCCGCCGATCGGTGCCCCTTCCCCTTGACCAAAACACCCGGTTGCATCTATACTGATCCTACCGACCGGTCGGTAGGGAAACGGATATTATGGCGAAAGTCACACGCGAAGACATCATCAACGCCGCCATCCGCCTGTTCAACCAGAGCGGCTATCACGCCACTTCGATGCGGGACATTGCACGGGCGGTGAACATCAAGAAACCCAGCCTGTACCACCACTTCGGCAGCAAAGAGGAGATCCTGCTCGCCATCCTGGAGACGGGCATGAACCAGTTTCTCGCGGACGTGGAGGCCATCGTCGCCTCCGATGCCGACTGCGCAGAGAAGCTGCTTGCCGCCGTGCAGGCCCATGCCCAACTCATCGCCGAGAACCCGGAGGGCGCCGCCGTCTTCCTGCGCGAGGACCGCGGCCTGGGGGACGAATACCTCGCCGAGTACGTCGCCAAGCGCGATCAGGTCGAGCGGCTGTTCCGGGCCATCATCCAGCAGGGCGTCGAGGAGGGGGTTTTCCGCGAGACGGACATCGCGATCACTGCACAGGCCGTGCTTGGCGCGGTCAACTGGATGACCCGCTGGTACCGTCCGCAGGGGCGTCTCACCGCCGCCGAGATCGCCGACATCTTCGGCGACCTCTTCCTGCACGGGCTCAGCCGCTCCGCCGACGGCTGTTCGTAATCGCCAGCAGGGCGCCGGACACCGCCCTGCTGTTGATTGGCATCGGGTTTAACCTTCAGAGAGAGAATGGAGGCTGCGATGATTGATTTTACGCCCACCGACGAGCAGAAAATGCTCGTCGAGGCGGTCCACCGCTATGCCGAAACGGACGTGCGGAAGGTGGCCCACGAGGCCGACGAGTCGGGCGAGATGCCGCCCGCCGTCATCAGTAAGGGTTGGGAGCTTGGCCTGCTGCCGGGCCTCATCCCGGAGGAGTACGGCGGCTACAGCGACGGGCAAGACGCCGTGACCGGCGTGCTCGCGCTGGAAGAACTGGCCTGGGGGGATCTCGCCGCCACGCTGGAGCTGTGGACCCCTGCGCTGTTTGCCCTCCCCGTGCTGTTCAGCGGTACCGAGGAGCAGAAGCAGGAGTATCTGCCCCGTTTCTGCGATGCAGACCGCCCGATCATGACGGCGGCACTCGTCGAGCCGCGCATCGCCTTCGACCCCTGGCGGCCCGAGACGACCGCCTCTCCCGGCGACGGTACGTTCACGCTGAACGGCGAGAAGGCTTACGTCCCGCTTGCCGCCGACGCCGAGGCCATCCTCGTGTATGCCCGCAACACGGAGACGGGCAGCGTGGACGGCTACATCGTGCCCCGCGACGCCAACGGCCTGACCATCGGCGAGCGCGAGAAGCTCATGGGCGTCCGCGCGCTGCCCACCTACCGCGTCACGCTCTCCAACGTGCAGGTAGACGCGACCGCCCGCCTCGGCGGGGAGGAAGGCACTCGCTACGCGACCATCCTGAACCGCAGCCGCGTCGCGCTCGGCGCGTTGGCAACCGGCGTCGCCCGCGCCTCGATGGAGTATGCCCGTGACTACACGAAGGAGCGCGTGCAGTTCGGTGTGCCGATTGCCACCAAACAGGCCGTCGCCTTCCGCATCGCCCGCATGGCGACCGAGGTTGATGCGCTGCGCGTGCTGACGTGGGAGGCCGCATGGCAGGCCGACCAGGGCTGCGACATCACGCGGGATGCGACGCTCGTCAAGGCGTACGCCACCAAGGCGGCGATGTTCGTGGCGGACAGCGGCGTGCAGGTGCTCGGCGGCTACGGCTACATCCGCGAGTACCCGGCTGAGCGCTGGCTGCGCAACGCGCGCGGCTTCCACGCCTTCGACGGGCTGGCAATCGTCTGATCCGGCATGGGCGAAGAGAGAGGAGACGTGAGATGATCGATTTCAGCTTGCCTGAGCGTATTCAGAACCAGCTTCAGATGGCCGAGTACGTCGCCCGGCAGGTGATGCGGCCCCATGCCCGCTACCTCGACGAGAACGAGCACGAGCGCCCACACGAATACATTAAGCTGATGTGGCCCATCATGGCCGACATGCAGGCCAGGTCGCTCGAGCGGGAGCGCCGCAAGGCCGAGGAGGCCGCCTCCGGCAAGGCTCCGGAGCGCAAGAAGGGGCCGAGTTCGTACTTCGTCGGTATGATGCACCTTGCCGAAATGCTCGCCTGGGGCGATGTCGGCCAGTACCTCTGCACACCGTCGGCGCTGCTCGGCGGGACGGCAATCGAGGCGGTCGGCACGCTGGAGCAGAAGGAGCGCTTCCTGTCGCGCTTCGCCGACCCCAACCAGCCACCCGCCTGGGGCGCGATGGCCATGACCGAGCCGGGCGCGGGCTCGGATACTTCCGCCATCAGCACCACGGCCACACTCGACGAGGAGACGAACGAGTGGGTGCTGAACGGCGAGAAGATTTTCATCACCAACGGCGGGCTTGCGCTGGAGGAGTCGAACGGGCTGTGCGTCGTCTGGGCGACGGTCGATAAGTCGGCGGGCCGCGCCGGGATGAAGCCCTTTGTCGTCGAGGCAGGCACGCCCGGCGTGAAAGTAGCCAAGGCGGAGATCAAGCATGGTATCCGCGCCAGCGATACGGTCGCGCTCGTGTTCGACAATTGCCGCATCCCCTATGACAACATCCTCGGCAGCGCCGAAGTGCGGGACCGCAGCGCCGCGAGCAAAAAGGGCTTCAAGGGTGCGATGAAGACGTTCGACGCCTCGCGGCCCATCGTCGCCGCGACAGCCATCGGCGTGGCCCGCGCCGCCCTGGAGCTAACCAAAGAGAAGCTCGCCGAGGCGGGGATTGAGATCCGCTACGACGCCCCGCCCCACGAGATGACCGCCATCGAGCGCGACATTATCGAGATGGAAGCGGAACTCAAGGCAACATGGCTGCTGACGCTGCGCGCCGGCTCGATGATGGACCAGGGCGAGCCGAACGCGCTTGAGTCGAGCATGTGCAAGGCCAAGGCGGGCGACGCCGGCACGCGCATCGCGCACCGCTGCGTCGAGATCCTCGGCCCGATGGGTTACAGCCGCGAGTGGCTCGTCGAGAAGCTGGCCCGCGATGCGAAGATTGCGGACCTGTACGAGGGCACGCAGGAGATCAACCTGCTGATCGTGGCGCGGCAAGTGCTTAACTATAGCTCCAGCGAGCTGCCGGCGTAGGGCTGGCTTCACGCAAGAGGCCGGTAGGGGCGGGTCTGAGACCCGCCCCATAGCTATCCAGCTAGACGAGCAAGAAATGTTGACAGGTGTGTTGTGGCTGACTTCGCGCCGCCACTTCTCCCCTGTCAGAGGGCAGTTTATCTCGCTATGAGCGGGAGCCGCGAATAAACTTCGCGGCGTCCCCCAGATCCCTCTCTACGCCTCCCGCCTCGGCAGCGCCACGCTGAACTCGCCCTTCAGCTTCGTCGAGCCGTCCGCCTGGCCTTTGACGGTCAGACGCCCGTGCACGATGCCCTCGCCGTCAATCTCCTCCTTGCCCGTGACGCGCCCCTCACACACGACCGTCTCGCCGGGGACGGTCATCCCGCTGAAGCGCACCTTGAAGCGGCGCAGCGCCCCCACGCCCGCCCACGCGTCGATCATCTGCCCGGCGTAGGCCATGATCAACATACCGTGCGCGATGATGCCATCCAGCCCGACCTCCTGCGCGATGCGGGGCACGGTATGGATGGGGTTGAAGTCCCCCGACGCACCGGAGTAGCGCACCAGGTCGATCTCCTCGATCGGCCCCTTGACGATCTCGGGCAGCAGGTCGCCCGTTTCCACATCCTCGTAATACAGCGGCATGACGTCCCCCTACCCTCTGACGATGATGAGCGCCCGCTCGTTGAGGACGGGCTCGCCCTTCTGGTTCATGTACTGCGTGGTGAACTCAACGAAGTCCATCCCGGCGCGGGTGTAGACATCGCTGATGCGCGTCGTGCCGGTGATCGTGTCGCCCACATGCATCGGCGCGAGGTACTCGTACTCCTGCTCGGCGTGCAGCACGTTCCTGATGTCCACGCCAAGCTGCAGGAGCGCATCTTCCAGCCCGCCCCCCGCCCAGAAGCGGAACACGGTTCCGAATGTCGGCGGAACGGGCGCATCCGGCTCCCGGTACGCGTCGTTGCTGTCGCCCGTCGCCAGCAGGAACTCGCGCACCTTCCCTGCTTCGATCTTCATGCTGAACGGCTCGTAGACCTTGCCCTTGACCTCCGGGTCAAGCATCGCGGCTCCTCTCTGTTGTGATGCAGCAAGTCAAAGTAAGTCCACAGATGTCACAGATTTATTGATCCACGAATGTTAAAATATTCGCGACTCAGCCTTCTGTGCCATCTGTGTCATCTGTGGACTCTTATTCCCCGCAGAGTGAAACAGCCAACGAGGGCATGAGTTGCGCCCGTTCACACCTGCCGGAAGCGGAGCGGCGGGCTGTGCTCCTCTTCGAGGCTGTCGAGGTTGTCAATCGCCAGCCGCCCGCGCTGGTGCAGATACTCGACGCGCGCGCCGGTTTGCTCCACCTTGAGCAGCTCGCTGTAGCCGTCGAGCGAGTCGTAGATGCGCAGGGCGATCTCGTAGATCGTGCGCGGCTCGTCGCAGTGCTCGTAAACCAGCTCGACGCGCCCCCGCGCGCCGTCCAGCGTGCGCCGCACCATCCCGTAGTAATCCTCAACTGGCTCCTCGTGCCCGCCGAGCGCCAGCCGCACGCCCTCGACCGCGAGCGCCTTCTCCAGCGACTCGATGTAATGCCCGATGCCGGTGTACGGCATGATGCTCTCAGGCGCGAGCGCGACGCTGGTGTGCGGCAGCACATGGTCAGCGGTGAGCAGCACATCACCGACCAGCAGCATCACCAGCCCCGGCGCGTGCCCCGGCACGTGGATCACGCGGAAGGTGTCGTCGATCACATCGCCATCGCCAAAGGTGAAGTCCACCGGCACCGGCTTGAACTCCCGCTTGCCGAGCATGTACATCTCCAGCAGGCCCGGCAACCGCTCAGGCGGCACGCCCGCCCGCCGCAGGAAATCCTCGACAGCGGTCCGCGTGACGAGCACCCGCTCGTCGTAGCTGACCAGCACGGGCTTCGCCAGCCGGTGCAGCCCGACTTCCGCCTGCGGCGCGGCCTCTTTGACGCGCATCAGCCCGCCGAAGTGGTCAATATGCCCGTGTGTGATGATGATCCGGTCGATGCGGTCGAGCCGGGCATCCACCCCGTGCGCCTCGCGTACCTGCTCCAGCCCGGCGAGCAGGTCGGCATGGGAGTTGCCGTACCCGGAGCCAACGTCCACCAGTGTGAGCCGGTCGCCATGCTGCACGAGATGGGCATAGCCCATATACGCTGGAAAGACCTCAAGCGGCAGCCGGAAGATGCGTGCGCCGTTAGAGGCATCGAATACTTCAACCTGCTTTGTTTGTGTGGTTGTCTCAGCCATGCGCTTCTCTCTGCTGTGAGGGGTGCGGTTCAAGGAGAAGGCTGTCGTCCAGCCGTGTCAGGCCCAGCTCCAGCGCGAGCGCCCGGGCGCGGGCGTACTCGTCAGGCCGGAGCGGGCGGTTGATGCCCTCGCGGGCAAAAGCGCGATAGGCGGGCCGGTACTGGTCCATGAGGCTGAGATAGGTGTTCGGCCCGAGGTTCCCGGCAAGCCAGCGCAGCACCCCGGCAGTGTTCTCGGCGTGGCCGGGCATGACGAGATGGCGCACCAGCACGCCGCGCTGGGCGATGCCATCGACTGTAAGCTGCAGGTCGCCGACCTGCCGGTGCATCTCGCGGACCGCCGCCCGGTTCACGCGGGGGTAGTCGCGCACGCCGCTCAGCCGCCGCGCGAGATCGGCGTCGCTGTACTTCATATCCGGCAGGTAGATGTCCACCACGCCGTCAAGCAGCGCGAGTGCCTGCGGCGCGTCGTAACCGCCGGAGTTCCACACGAGCGGCAGGCGCAGCCCGTCCTCCACGGCAAGAGCCAGTGCGGCAAGGATCTGCGGCGTGTTGTGCGTCGGGGTGACGAGGTTGATGTTTGCCGCACCACGCGCCTGGAGGTCCAGCATCAGGTCGGCCAGTTCGCGGGCAGTGAGCGCCTGCCCCTGCCCCTTGATGTTCCAGCGAAAGGTCTGGCAGAACTGGCAGCGCAGGTCGCAGTTGGCAAAGAAGATCGCGCCGGAGCCGCCGCCCGCGCTGATCGGGCGCTCCTCGCCCATGTGCAGATACGCCGTCGCCACGAGCGCCTGCGTGCCGGTGCGGCAGGGCCCAAGCTCGGCGGCGCGGTCGATGCCGCAGTCCCAGCCGCACAGGCGGCAGGCGTGCAGAGCGGCCTGCGCTTGCTCGGCGCGGCGTGCCAGCTCGCCGGAGCGGTACAGCGCGAGGTAGGCCGGCTCAAACGTGTGATCGGTCATGTCAGCTATCCCTCGCCAGCCGGAACCCGACCACATCGAAGCTGTCAGTCGGCGGCTCGCCCTGTCGCGCGGAGCAGCGCACCGAGAGCGGGCGGCTGCGCCACGAGCCGCCGTGCATCACGCGCGGCTCATCGGAGCCGGGGTCCTCGCGCCCATCGTCGGCCCGGTAGGGGTAGGCCCAGAACAGCGACGAGCACCACTCCCAGACGTTGCCCGCGAGGTCGTCATGCCCGTAAGGTCCGCGCCCCGCCGGGAACAGCCCGACCGCGCACAGCCGTTCAAGCGGTTGGCGGGTCCAAGCGTTGGCGCAGCCCACCTCGAACGTATCGCCCCAGGGGTAGATGCGAGCCCCGCCCGCCCCTCTGGCCGCCAGCACCCACTCCGCCTCGGTCGGCAGGCGGTAGCTATGACCGGTCTCCGCACTGAGCCAGCGGCAGTACGCCTCCGCATCGCGTGCGGAAACATGTACGACCGGCATATTGCGCTGCGCGTCATCCGGCCCGCGCCGACCCCACCCGCGCGGGCGGCGATGCCCGGTTGCCTCCACAAACACCTGATACGCCGCCTGCGTCACCGGGTGCTGCGCCAGGGCGAAGCCCGCCACCTCGACAGCGTGCGGCGGGTATTCGTCCGGGTACTCCTCACTGCCAAGCAGCGCCGTTCCACCCGGCACGTAGATCATCTCGGAGAGGTAGTAGGGCGGCGAGAAACGGATGTCCCCAAGCAGAGAGAGCGCCTCGCCTGCCGCCGCTCGCTGGCGCAGCGCGAGGGTCGGCAGCACGGCGAGCAGATTGCGCGCATACTCGTGCTCGGCTTCCAGTGCAAGGATTGTGCGAGCCGCCTCGCGACGGCGGTGGTTATCCGGCCCGAGCAGCGCCGCCCACAGGCGCGGATTGCGCTCGCGGCTGGCGCCCATCGCCGGGGCGTGAGGGGGGCGCGTGTCCGGCATCAGCGCAGCTCCACGACAGGCACGTTGTGCAGCAGCACGCGGTTGGTCAGCAGGTCGGTGACGGTTACGCGGAGCGTCCGGTTGTGGTCTACATCGAAGATCACCTCGACGCGGTCTTCGCCCGCCTTGCCTGGCGGGTCGAGGTACGCCACCGTGCGCGAGCCGTCCTCGTCGTTAAGTGGGATCACGCGCCGCATCTCGACGCCCCCGTTGACCATCAGGATCGACCGCTCGCCGAACATCACCTCGGCCAGCCCGGTGCTGCTCTCCTCCACCTCGCCGATGACGAGTTCGAGCGCCTCCTGCCCATCGCGCGAGGCGGTCAGGATCAACTCGACCGGCTCCGCGAGCGGGTAACGCACGCCCGCCGGGATGATCTCCTCCCACTCGTGGCGACCGGTCAGCGGGCTCAGGTGCCGCACACCGTAGGAGTGGTACAGGAAGTCGTCAAGCCCCATGCCCAGCGCGAGCTTCAGCGCGCCGTGCGCCACCGCCTCGAACGGGCGGTCCTCACAGACGACGTCCGCCCCAAACTGGGTGCGTATCAGCCGCCGCACGGAGGGGATCTGCGAGGTTCCGCCGATGAGCAGCACCGCGCCGATGTCCTCCGGGAAGATGCCCCGCACCCGCGCGCTGCGCAGCACCTTGTTGATCGTGCGCTGCACGCCGCTGTAGAAGCCGTGGCGGTCGAGCAGGTCCTCAAGCTGGCTGCGGGTGAAGGTCGTGCGGTAGGTGCGGAAGGTATCCGGGTCGAACACGCTGACTTCCGCCGTTTCGTGCTCGGAGAGCCGGATCTTGGCGGCCTCGCAGGCGAGTTTAAGCTGCCAGTAGGCATCGCCCACCTCCTCGCGGGAGACGCCGCTGCGCTCTAACAACTCCTCCAGCAGCCAGTGATCCACGTCGTCGCCGCCGAGCACCTGCCCGGCTTTGGCCAGCACCCGCGCCTCGACATCGCTGCCCGCACTCTCAACAGTTCCGCGCGGCTGGCCGGACATCTGCCGCCGTGCGCCCTCCAGCACGACGCCCCCACCCTCGTCGGCGGCGGGCATCCGCACCAGCGACACATCAAGCGTGCCGCCGCCAAAATCGATGACGAGAATCAACTCGCCGGGAGTGCGCACATCGTAGCCGAGCGCGGCAGCGGTGCTCTCGTCCACAATACGCACCCGCTGGGCACGCCCGCCGATGCTGCCCTGCGCGATGCTCGTCTCGTCGCGCAGCCACTTCAGGTAGCGCTCAAAGCTCTGCACGGGGACGGTGAGCACAAGCTCATCGATGCCGCCTTCCTCCTCCACAACAGCTTGCAGCACGGCATTCAGGAACGCCTCGCCCGCGCGGGCGTCGTCCCACTCCTCGCCATCCACAATGCGGGCGAGCGGGCGGGTGCGGGCGGCAATCCCCCGCTTGAACGACGCAAAATAGCGCTCGTCGCCCTGAACGTCGTAGCCGCGGCTCTGCACCTCGTACCCGGCAACGACCTGCGGCGCGTCGCCCGCGCCGTTCTCGACGTACAGCCGCGACGGCACAAGCGGCGGCTCGCCGCCTAGCGGGGGCTTGCTCAGCCCCGGCAGGCGAACCGTCTCGGGGGCATTTCTCGCGTCACGCCACACAGCGACGACTGTGTTGGTGGTCCCGAAGTCAATTGCGATCTTCTTCATACAAGAACAATCTAGACAAAATCTTCGCTTTCGTCCACCGGCTTCACACAGGATAGAAGAGTTGATCCACGAATGGCACGAATTGCACGAATATTATTTATTAGTGTCATTCGTGGACTCTTCATCCGTGTCCATCTGTGACATCTGTGGACTCACACACGCGTCACTTCGGCCTTGGCGACAATCTCGTCGCCGAGCCGGTAGCCGACGTAGCGCACGCGCACCCGGTCCCCGGCGGCAACCTCATCCGCTCCCCGCCCGACGACGCGGTGCAGGCGCGGGTCGTAGGATGTCTCACCCCCCGCCTCGCCGATGCACTCAAAGCCGAGATCGGCGATAAGCTGGTCAAGCGGTGCGAGCATGTCGAGCACGTCTCGCGCGGTCAGGTCCGCGCCTTGCGCAACGGCAGCCCGCATCGTCGGCAGTTGGACGAGCACCGGCTGCAAATCGCGGAAGAGCGCCAGCCGCCCGGTCTGCGCGGACTCGGCCTCGGCACGGTGCAGGCGGGCCTCAAGCGCCGCATACTCCGCCCGCAGCCTCTCGATCTGCTCGTCGCGGGCGGCAAGCTGACGGCGCAGGTCGTCCTGAGCGCGCTGCTGCGTGTCGAGCGCCCGGCGCAGCCCCTGCACCGTCTCCGCGCACAGGTCGTAGTTCCGCGCTTTCCACCGCGTGACCTCTACGCGCAGCCGCCGGATCGCCAGCCACTCGCGGAGCGAGCGCCATAGCCTGCTAATCATGGCGCTCCTCGCCCGGCGAGTCGTTGCGGGGCGGCACATCACACGCCAGCGGCTCGTCCGGGTTCAACTCATGGGCGACGGGCAGCATCCCCGCCTCAAGGTCGGCAAACGTCACCGTGCCGTCCGCCTCGATGTAGACCTCAACCTCGACGGGCAGCACGGGCGGACGGCGCTCGCTCTCGCGTTCCGGAGTTTCATCCCTGCCCATGTGTGTTCGCTCTCCCTCGGTCTACTAGCGAAAATGCCCCACAGAGTGATCTGCAGGGCATCTCAGCTTCGCGTTCAGCAGCAGGTTAGCTGTTCGTCACGACGTTGTCGCTCGTGGTTTCGGTCGGGCGATAGTACTCGGAGGTGCGCTCACGCTCCTGCACTTCGCCCAGCGCCTGCTCGATGCCCCTCGTCACGTCCTCACAGGCCGGGCCGCCAACACCTATCACCCTCTCCTCGACAGTGCCGTCGGGCCGGATCGTGAACTCGATCTGCTGTCTCTGTGTCATCAGTTCAATAACTCCCATGCAGGCAGCCTGTCAGGCCGCCTAGCCCCAGCGCTGCATCACAAGACGGATGCTGCCGTCTTCCTGCACTTCCTCGGCAACCGACTGCCAGCCCTGCTTCTGCGCCTGGTCCAGCACGGTGAGGTACGCATAGCGCTGCGTCACGCGGTTGAGAAAACCCTCACGGTCAATGCGCAGACCCCAGAAGTCGGCCACCATCACGACGTTCTGCCCCTCACGGCGGAAGCCGAGGTTGTATTCCGAACCGGTCTGCACGACGAGGTCGGCCCGCTCCTGCTGGCCGTTGTAGCCGCGCACGGGTGCGTTTTCAACCACCTCAAAGCCGAGGTCCTCAAGCGCCCGGCGAACCGTATCCAGGTCGCGCAGTTGTGTTCTTACTCGTGTGAAGTGAGACATCGCCCACCCTCCATTGGCCAGAGTGCACTGTTCACCCCGGCATCATTCGACTTGCGTGCTTGGCGTGTGAGATCGTGCTCCGGGCACTCACAACCTAGAGTATAGCAGGCCAGGGCACGTTACGACAGTGTGTTGGGAAGCCCTAATCCGCCTGGGCGCCGGGTTCAACCCCACCCTCGTCGTTCAGCCTTCGGCAGCCCGACAGGCTTTCCTACCCCTCGACTCGCTCCCCCCAGTAGTCGAGCACCTCGTCAATCACAGCGAGGTCGGCCTCCAGTTCGGCGGCGCGGCGGCGTCGCAGCCAGCGGCGGCACTGGGCCAGCTCTTCAAGCACCTCACGCCGCTCCAGCCGGATTTCATCCAGCGCCTCCCCGTCTGTCAGTGGGCGGAACGGCTCGCCGCGCAGGTCGCTCTCCTCCCGATTGTCGATGTTCCGCGCCTGGATGCGCGCCCGCAGCCGGCGGATACTCCACACGCGGTCCATGTTGCCGCGACGGTGCGCCCGGTGCTGCTCGGCGAGCAAATAGGCTGCGATAGACGGCCACTGCCGCCGCTTGCCGCCCAGCATCGGCGCGCGCTCGTTCTCAAAGCCCGGCAGTTCCGGCTCGCGGCCCGTCGGCTCAAAACCCACATCGCCGCCAAACCCATCACGTCCTGTACCCGTCATCTCTGCGCCCCTGCTGCTGGGTTTGCTTTAGCGAGGCAGGCCGGCATCGCCGAACAACTGGCCGATCAGCCCCGACTGTGCCGCGTCGGAGCTGGCCGGGCGGCAGCGTCCGCTCTGCGCCCATTCCTGCAGCCGCACGATGCGCTCCTGGGCGGTTTTGCTGAGCGGCACGATGGCAGACATCGCGCGGAGGATGTCCTCGGTCGTAAACTCGCGCCGCTCGTTAAAGGCAAAGTGCATGGCCTCGAAGATCGCCTGCTCGATCTCCGCCCCGTTGAAGCCCTCGCTCTGAAAGGCGAGCTGGTCCACATCGAACTCGCGCAGGCGGTTGGGGCGAACCTTGCCCAGATGCACCTCAAAGATCTCGCGCCGCTCGCGCTCGCTCGGCAGGTCGATAAAGAAGATCTCGTCGAAGCGGCCCTTGCGCAGAACCTCCGGCGGCAGCGCCTCAACCGAGTTAGCCGTGGCGGCGATGAACACCGGCGACTGCTTCTCCTCCATCCACGTCAGGATGGTCGCAAAGACGCGGGCGCTCGTGCCGGAGTCCCCCACGAAGCTCGACCCCAGCCCGGCGAAGCCCTTGTCCAGCTCGTCGATGAACAGCACACAGGGGGCCATCGCCTCGGCAATGCGGATCATCTCGCGCGTCTTGGCCTCGCTCTCGCCGACAAGCCCGCCCATCAGCCGCCCCACGTCGAGGCGCAACAGCGGAAGCTGCCACAGGCTGGCCGTCGCCTTCGCAGAGAGCGACTTGCCCGTGCCCTGAATGCCAACGAGCAGGATGCCCTTCGGGTACGGCAGGCCGTAATCGCGCGCCTCCGCCGTGAAGGCCGCCGCACGCTGCTCCAGCCACAGCTTGAGGATGTCCAGCCCGCCGATGTCGTCCACTGTCTCTGTCGCGGGCCAGAACTCCAACACTTCGGTGCGGCGGATGCGCTGCTTCTTTTCCTCCAGCATAAGCGGGATGGCCCGCTCGTCGAGCCGCCCGTAGCTCGCCACGGCCCGCGCCAGCCCCAGCCGGATGCGGCTCATCATCAAGCCCTGGCACGCCTTCACGAGCGCATCGCGCCCGCCGTGCGACAGCCGCACCGGCACCCGCTCCAGCACCGCGTCAAGCTCGGCGTCGATCTCGTCGTAGGTGGGCGGATTCAGGTCGAGCACGGTGATCTCTTCGGCGAGGTCTGGCGGCACACGGAAGCTCGGCGCGAGGATGATCATTGTCTTGCGCGTGCTGCTCAGATGGCGGGCGAGGTTGCGCACCTTGCGGGCGATCTGCACGTCGTCCAGAAAGCGGTGGAAGTCCCGCATAACGAAGATCGCGGGCACATCCTCCCGCGCCTTCTCGATCTCCTCCAGCGCCTGGAAGGGGTTGCCCCGCCCGACGCCCCCGGCAAAGCCGTTGACGAAGTCCCATATGTGCAGTTCGCGCGGGGGCGAGCCATAATCCGCCACATCTGCGATGAGCTGCTCAGCGCGCTCTTCTTCGGGCGTCGGCACGTAAATAATGGGGTAGCTAGAGCGGATGAGGAGGTCGAGTTCCTGTTCAAATACCATCCCAACAATCCTGTCGATTGCGTCCGGACCTGCTTACATGTTATGGATTATACTACACGAGATCGATCCTGCACCGACTGGAGAAACGCCGTGACCCTGCACCGCCTGCTTGCTGCCGTCACGCTTGCGCTTGTGCTCTCCGCCTGCGTGGCTCCACCTGAGTCCATCCCGCCGACCTCGACGCTCGCGCCGAGCGCGACGCCTGAAGTGCCGACACCGACGCTATCCGCGCCAGCGGAAATCGCACCCACCCCCGAACCGCCGACGCCCATGCCTGTCACGCCGGTCAGCGCGCCGGGCCCCTGCGAGCATCTGCTCTGGCCGCTCGTGGACGGTGCAAGCTGGACGTACCGCCTCACCACGCCGGAGGGCGAGCAGACCATCGAGCTGGCGGCGAGCGTCGGTGATGTTGGCGCAACGCTGACCGCAGACGGCGAGTCGCGCCAGATGATCTGTGGCGAGGGCGCGCTCGCGGGCCTGCCGCCGCTCCCCGTCGCCCACCCCGCACTGGGAACCGGGCTCACGGGCGGCAACCCGCGCGGCGATCTTCTGCCCGCGCCGGGCACGCTGCTGCCGCTTGGCCAGCCCGCCGGGTGGGACATCGAGCTTGACGCGGGCGGGATGATCACGCTGCCGGGTGAGGAAGGCAGCACCACGCTCCCGGTGACGGGCGGCAGGCTTGTGCTTATCCATGAGACAGGCGAGTTGGAGACGATCAGCACACCGGCGGGGGACCTGCTCGCGCTGCCCGTCAACCGTGATGCCCTGTTCGACCTGGAGGTCACAGCGGCGGACGGCTCAACGCGTAGCGTGATCGTCAGCGCCTCATCGCGGCTGCACTACGCCGAGGGCGTGGGGCTGGTGCGTGCCGAGTACCGGGGCGGCATGGTCAGCACCGAAGACGGCGCCTGGCCGCTTGACCCCGGATCGGTGCTTGAGTTGACAGCCTACAGCGTACCGCGCTGAGCCCCACAACACCGCGGCCCCGGCCCCTCCCCTGCTGGACCGCCCCGGTTGGCCTTTGTATAATGTGAGAGCGATAAGCTCTGTATGTAGTTCCCTCTAACCTAATTCAGCCACGAGGAGTCAACGTGAAGCTCCACGAATATCAGTCCAAGTTCCGGTTTGCCGAGTTCGGCATACCTATTCCGCGTGGGAAGATCGCCACCACACCGGAAGAAGCCTTTCAGATCGCAAAGGAGATCGGCGGGCCAACCGTCGTGAAGGCGCAGGTGCTCGTCGGCGGGCGCGGCAAGGCGGGGGGCGTCAAGCTGGCCCGCACGCCCGAGGAGGCCGAACAGCACGCCGCAAGCATCCTGGGCATGAACATCAAGGGGCTGACGGTTAAGAAGGTGCTCATCGACCCCGCAGCCGACATCCGCACGGAGATCTACCTCGGCGTGACGACCGACCGCACCGAGCGCCGCACCGTTGTCATGGCATCGTCGGAAGGCGGCATGGACATCGAGGAAGTGGCCGCTAAGTCCCCGGATAAGATCGCCAAGGTGTGGGTTCATCCCTTCCTGGGGCTGCGCGATTACCAGGCGCGCGACATCGCCAACGCCATCGGCCTGCCCCGCGAGCACTGGCGCGAGTTTATCCAGATTGCAAAGGGGCTGTACGACGCCTACGTTCAGAGCGACGCCACGCTCGCCGAGATCAACCCGCTGGTTATCACCGGCGAGGGCAGTCTGCTGGCGGTTGACGGCAAGATGGTGCTCGATGATAACGCGCTGTTCCGCCACCCGCAGCTTGCGGAGATGCGCGATACCGACGAAGAAGCACCCGCCGAGACGCGCGCCCGTAACGCCGGGCTGAGCTTCGTCAAGCTCAACGGCGAGATCGGCTGCATGGTGAACGGCGCCGGGCTGGCAATGACGACGATGGACATGATCAAGCTGTTTGGCGGTGAGCCTGCCAACTTCCTCGACATCGGCGGCGGGGCGCAGGCCGACAAAGTCGCGACCGCCATGCAGATCATCCTCGATGACCCGAACGTCAAAGCCGTGCTGATCAACATCTTCGGCGGCATCACGCGCGCGGATGAGGTGGCACGGGGCGTCGTCGAGGCGATCGAGAAGGTCAAGCCCAACGTGCCGTTCGTCGCCCGGCTGGTCGGCACAAACGAGGCCGAGGGCCGTGAGATTCTCAACCAGGCGAACATGATAACTGCAACCTCACTGGCCGAAGCCGCGAAGCTCGCGGTTGAAGCCGCGCAGAGCGCCTCCTAGCTTAACGAGAGGAAGAGGACCCGTGAGCATTCTAGTCAATAAAGAGACGCGGCTCATCGTGCAGGGCATTACGGGCCGCGAGGGGCAGTTCCATACGGAGCAGATGGTGGCGTACGGGACGAACGTCGTTGCAGGCGTCACCCCCGGCAAGGGCGGCGAGTGGGTTGACAAGATCCCGGTGTTTGACACCGTTCATGGCGCGGTTGAGGCAACCGGGGCCAACGCCACCGTTATCTACGTGCCTGCTCGTTTCGCCGCCGACGCAATCTATGAGGCGGCAGATGCGGGCGTCCCGCTCATCGTGTGTATCACCGAAGGCATCCCCATTCTCGACATGATCCAGGTGCGCGCCTTCCTCGATCAGAAGGGTGTGCGGCTCATCGGGCCAAACTGCCCTGGCCTGCTGACACCCGGCGAGGCGAAGGTTGGCATTATGCCGGGTAACATCGCCATACCCGGCACGGTCGGTGTGGTTTCGCGCTCCGGCACGCTGACGTACGAGGTCATCGATGCGCTGACCCGGGCCGGTATCGGCCAGTCCACCGCCGTCGGGATCGGCGGCGACCCGATCAAAGGGACGGACTTCATCGACGTGCTGAAGCTTTTCGAGGACGACCCTCTCACCGAACAGATCGTGCTGATCGGCGAGATCGGCGGCACAGATGAGGAGGCCGCGGCTCGCTACATCGCCGAGAATATCACCAAGCCGGTCGTCGCCTTCATTGCCGGGCGGACGGCGCCGCCGGGCAAGCGCATGGGCCACGCGGGGGCCATTGTTGAGGGCGGACAGGGCACGGCAGAGGAGAAAATCAAGGCGCTGGAGAGCGTCGGCGTCAAGGTTGCCGAGCACCCGGAGCAGATTCCCGACCTGCTGAAAGCCTAGTATCACCGGTCCAGATGCAAAGAGCGGCCCGCAAAGGCCGCTCTTTTTGTGTCATTCGCTTTGAGATTTAACGTCCTCAGACGGGCTAACGTTATCCCATCCGCACCACCTGCGGATTATTCTTCATGCCCGTTGTGAACAGTCGAGAGCACCACCGTCACGCCCAGCACAATCAGTGACAGCCCGATCACGGTCGCGATGAACTGGTAGTGCCCGTAGTATGCGCGGGTGCGCCCCAGCCCGATGAGGTCCGCGAGCACTGCGACGACGACAAACGCCGCCCCCGCGATGATAAGCCCTACACCAATGGCCGACGGCGAGGGCCGCGCTTGTCTGCTCATCCCAACCTTCCTGTTACCGGTGACGGGACTACTGGTTCGCACGCCAGGCCTCTTCGAGACAGTCCTGGGCGTTGCCCTGGTTCGGGCCAGGCCCCGGCGAGATGCAGTTGAAGAACACATCCGGGTCCGCGTCCTGTGCGCTGATAAAGCTGCGTGCCGACTGGCATTCGCTCTGGTTATCCGGGTTCTGGCAGTAGTCGAAGCAGCCCACCCCGCTCTGGAAGATGCAGGTCAGCGGCGGCAGCGCCAGGTTAGGCGCGGGCACTGTCGGCGTGGGCTCCGGCGTCGGGGTCGGCGTCTCGGTTGGTGTGGGGCTGGGTGTCACCGTGGGCACAGGCGGCCCAAAGATGCCGCCGCCCGGCATGAAGCTGCTGAGGATAGCCAGGAAAACGACAATCAGAACACCGAGCACGACCAGCCCGCCGATGATAAGGAACGCCTGGCGGCTGCGAGCCGCTTCCCGCGGCACCGGCGCCGCCGGTGGCACCGGTACGGTGCCCGTCACCCGCGAGGGCGGCGCGGGCGGCTCGTCCAGCCCGCCCTGCCGGGCGAGCGCCTCCCGCGCGGCACGCGCCCGCTCCCGTGCCCGCGAAATCGCCGGCGGATCATCGTCGAGGGGCTCGTCATAGTACGGATCGCGGGGAGGCGGAGCAGGCTCCGGTTCCTGCCCCTGTCCCTGCCCGCGAATACGCCGGATGCGGTCTTCGGCTGCGTCGCGCTCGTCATCGCTGTTGAATTCAAATCTGGCCATATCGTTTTTCCTCGTGGCGAACGGCTGAGCACCCTTGCACAGTCATGACGGGCGGTGCCCAGAGAACAACAATGAATTGAGATGAGTGCGTTGCTCAATCGCGCCGGTTAGGGCTGACTCATATTAAACCGCAAAGTGCTGAGGACGGGAAGCACTTCATCTAATCCGCATTCGGTGCCCCGGTAGCTGATGCGCACAACGCGATTGATGCCAATCACATCGGCGTAAATGCCGCCGCTTTCCCCGCTCGACGACGCCCACGTGAAGCCCGTCGCCATCAGGTCGCCCAGCGCCTGCGGCTGCACCGGCGATAGCTCGGCGAGGTCGGCGCGGTTGACGAAGCTGTTGTAGGTCGCCTGCAGGTTGGCCTCCGCCGAGTCCCCGGTGGTGACGTAGATCAGCAGCGAGCAGGTATCGGCGTCGGCGGCCCAGTCGGGCTGCAGGCCGATAGCCTGCCCCGGCGTGGTGTTGAGCGAGGCAGCCAGCCCGCCATCGATGTTAAGCGGCTTCCACGCGGCAGGCGCGCCTATACAGAACGTGTCCCGCAGGTGCAGCACGAAGTCGCCCGGCAGTTCGCACTGGCCGGTCAGGCTGGCGATGGGCGTACCGAGCGCGGCAGTCGCCGCGAGCGTGGGGAACGGCTCGTCAGTCGCGGTCGGCTGGGCACCCTGCTCGGCGACCCATGCCGCAGTAGACGCTGCCTCTGCCTGGAGAGTCTGCGACAACGCCGGGTCGGATGTGCCCTCGAAGGCGGGCAGTTCGTCGTCGGCAGGCCGAACAGGGAGGTCGACCTCCTCACGCCCACGGCAGGCAGCCAGCAGCAGAGCGGCGATGACACCAAGCGTCGCCGCCCTGCTCCAGCGAAAATGATTTAACCGGAAGCAGTGCAGGCAAAACATACCGTCATGTTACCGCAGGAGTTTAGCCCGGCAAAAAACCCGGCGAGGCGGCGGTTCCGCCCACAAAGGCGATTATCCTGACCTAAAACGCCTAACTGGGGCTTGACAGGGCACTACAGTATCTGTAGCATTTGTAACTAATAAGGAGGGCGGGCGTCCTGCCCAGTGTGGCGGACGCCTTTTGCCATAGCACCTCACCAGCCAAAGGAGGGAGAAGCTATGCTACCTTGCCCTGCTGTGCATCGCCTCACGCACAGCAGGAAACTACCCTGATGGGTTTGCCACGGACATTTAACCACCGCGTCCAGACAGAGGAGAAGGAGAAGATATGCGAAAGAAGCATTTGTGGCTCATCCTGGTTGTTCTGGCATTCAGCCTGGTTGTCGCTGCATGCGCCACGCCTCAGAATGCCGTCGAGGGGGTCGGCGGTGAGGACACAGCTGAGGAAGTGCCTGCCGAGCCGGAGGTCGAGGAACCAGCTGAGGAGGAGACTGAAGAACCTGCGGAAGAGCCGACTGAGGAGGAGACTGAGGAGGCTGCCGCTGGTGGTGAACCTGCTGCTTGCGCCGAGGACGAGTTCGGCTGCGCGGTGATCCCGCCCGGCGACACCATCAAGATCGGCTACGGCGGCCCGATGGCCGGCGACTACGCCGCCTTCGGCACCGACATCTCGAACGCGGGCCTTGTCGCGATTGACAACGCCTGCCCGCCGGTTGGGGATGCAGCGTTCGAGCTGGTGATCCAGGACACCGGCGGCTCGCCGGAGGGCGGCGCTGCGGTTGCCAACCTCTTCGTCTCGGACCCGACGGTCGTCGCTATCGCCGGTCACACCTTCTCGGGTGCGACCGAGGCGGCCATCCCGATCTACGACGAGGCCGGCTACCCGATGCTCTCGCCGTCCGCCACCAACCCCACGCTGACCGAGATGGGTTCGCGGGTCTTCAACCGTATCGCCTTCACCGACCAGGTGCAGGGTGAGCAGGCCGCGGCCTACCTGTTCAACGTGCTCGGCGTGCAGAACCTCGCGGTGATGCACGACGGTAGCGCGTACGGTCAGGGCCTGGCTGAGGTCGTCGCGGCTGAGTTCGAGGAACTGGGCGGCACGGTCGTCGCCACCGAGCCCATCACGCCGGGCGAGACCGACTACAGCGCCGCGCTCGCTGCGATCGGTGCGCTGGCTCCTGACGCCGTGTACTTCGGCGGCTATAGCGCCGAGGCGGCGGTGATCGCGAACCAGATGCCGACGGCGGGCCTCGGCGACGCCATCTTCTTCAGCGACGACGGTACGTACGGTGTTGACTTCCTGAACCTCGCCGGTGCCAACGCCGAGGGCGCCTATGCGACCTCGCTGGTTCCGCCCGAGTCGGAGGCGCGCACCGAGTTCGACGCAATGTATGAGGACCGCTTCGGGCAGCCGCCCGGTGTGCTGTCGCCGTTCACCTGGAACGGTTACGACATCGTCGCGGCGCTGTGCCACGTCGTAGCGGAGACGGCTGAAGTCGGTGACGACGGTACCGTCTACGTGCCGCGCGGCGCTCTGGTGGATAACGTCCGCGGCCTCACGGGCTTCCAGGGGCTGAGCGGCGAGATCTCGTGCAACGAGGTTGGTGAGTGCAACACCGCCGGTCCGACGTTCTTTATGGTTCAGGATGGGGATTGGGTGCTGGCTCCCACGGAGTAGCGCCATTCCTCCGTATCAATCAGGCACTGGGACAATAGTGGAGACGAGGCAAGCAGCCTCTGCCTGCCTCGTTTCCGCTTGTCCTCTGCAAGCGCAGCCTCGGGCTGCGCTAGCTGGATAAGTGGGGGAACAATGGAAGAGACCGCTCGCCCTAGTGTGCGGGCACCCGTCGACCGCTACAGGCTCGTCCAGATCATCATTGGCGTGCTGTTTGTCGCTTACCTCCTGTGGCGGCTCTACGTGGTGCTGTTCGTCGAAGGCGTCTACGGAGCCGACACGTGGGCCCGCTTCGCCATCTCGGGCCTGGTCCTCGGCAGCGTCTACGCCGTCATTGCCATCGGATACACGCTCGTTTATGGCATCCTCTTTATGATCAACTTCGCCCACGGCGAAGTCATGATGCTGGGGGCCTTCGCCGGTTTCTTTGTCTTTGAAGGCCTCAACTCGCTCATGATCAACGCTGCGGAGGGCGTGACATTCCTCGCGGCCTACCCGGTTATCTCGGTGTTTCTCGCCTTTCTTGCCGGGATGCTCACCTCGACTGTCGCCGGTGTTTACCTGGAGAAGATCGCTTATCGCCCGCTGCGATCCGCACCGCGCCTTGTGCCGCTGATCAGTGCCATCGGTGCCTCGATCTTCCTGCAGAACGCCGCGCAGCTTATCTTTGGCCCGCAGCGCCGCACCTACATCAACCCGGAATTTCTGACGCGCGGCGCAGGCTGGGAGATCATGATCAACGAGCGCCCGGTTGTGCTGACCTACACCGGCATCTTCACGTTCGTCCTGTCGATCCTGATCCTTGTGCTGTTATACGTCATCGTACAGCGGACGCGTCTGGGGCGTGCCATGCGCGCAGTCGCTGAGGATAAGCGGACGGCGGCCCTGATGGGCATCAACGTCAACCGGGTGATCGCGCAGACGTTCGCCATCAGCGGCGCAATGGCCGGCGCAGCAGGTGTGATGTGGGGCATCCACAACGGCATCATCTATCACTACGTGGGCTTCATCCCCGGGTTGAAAGCCTTCACCGCCGCCGTCCTGGGTGGCATCGGCAACATCCCCGGCGCGATGCTCGGCGGCCTGTTCCTGGGTCTCGTCGAGGCACTGGGGCCGGTCATCCTCGGCCTCCACTTCCAGCTTAAAGACGTGATTGCCTTCTCCATCCTGGTGCTGGTGCTGATCTTCCGGCCTTCCGGCATCCTGGGTGAGGTGCTGTCGGAGGAGAAAGTCTGATGCAAGAGCAGAGTCAGACCCGCAAAGCCATCAATGCCGGCATCACCTTCGCCGTCATTCTGATCTTCCTGGCGCTCATTGGCTTCACCTTCACCGGGGCGGAACTGCTCGGCGATATCGTCGGGCTGGATGTCCAGCTTCGGCAGCGGCAGATGCCCTCGCGTGACACCATTACGGCTTATGCGATGTTCGTCGGTATCATCGGCCTGTGGATGGGCCTGCGCGCTGGCCGCCCCGATCCGGAGCGGTCCGATACCTGGGTGCGTGCGGCGCTGCTCGGCGTGCTCGCAGGGATTGTCGCCGGGGTTATCTTTGGTCTCTTCCTGATTCTCGTCGGGACGTTCGCCTTCAACGGTGTCGATCTACGCAAGCAGCTTGTCGCCATGTCGGTTGAGGCAGTGGCCATGCTGACCTTCGGGCAGGCGCCCATCGTCGGCGCAGCTATCGGCACCGGCTTACTGGCTGTTACCGGCGCTATTGGTGGGCTGCTGGGCCGCGGCATCGGGCGCGGCGCGTGGCGCGAGAGCGTGAGCGCCTGGCGTGAGCGCGCCACCGACTGGTACCAGGGCCTCCCCATCACCCGGCAAATTCGCCGCAGCCGGATAAGTGAGGTCATCCTTTACGCTGTCCTGATCGGCGTCGTGCTGTTCCTGCCGACGATCCTCAGCAGCTACTGGAACTACAACCTGGGCACCGTCGGCATCTACGTGCTGCTGGGCCTCGGGCTGAACATCGTCGTTGGCATGGCCGGCCTGCTCGACCTCGGCTATGTGGCGTTCTTCGCCATCGGCGCGTACACGGTCGCATTGCTGACCGCTCCCCAGCCGCACGCGCTGAACTGGAGCTTCTGGGCGGCGCTGCCCGTCGGGATCGTCCTGGCAATGATCTCCGGCATCCTGCTCGGCATCCCGGTGCTGCGGCTGCGCGGCGACTACCTCGCCATCGTCACGCTCGGCTTTGGCGAGATCATCCGCATCCTGTCCCGCAGCGACCTGCTGACGAGCTTCACCGGCGGGCCGCGCGGCGTGCGCAATGTCGCCGGGCCGATGCTGTTCGGCACTCCGTTCAACAACGAAAGACAGTTCATGTACCTCATCATTGCGGGCTGTCTCATCTTGATCTTTGTGACATCACGGCTCCAGTCCTCACGGGTGGGCCGCGCGTGGATGGCCATGCGCGAGGATGAGACGGTCGCCCGGGCGATGGGGATCAACACCTGGAAGTACAAGCTGCTGGCGTTTGCTATCGGCGCGGCCTTTGCCGGGCTGGGCGGGGTGCTGTTCGCCTCGCGCAACCAGTTCACCGGGCCGGAGGACCACAACCTGCTGGTGTCGATCAATGTGCTGGCGCTGGTCATCGTGGGCGGCATGGGCAGCATCCCCGGCGTGATCTTCGGTGCGCTGGCGCTGAAGGGTCTGCCGGAAGTTCTGCGTGAGCTGGACACCTTCCGCATGCTCGCCTTCGGCGCACTGCTCGTCGCGATGATGGTGCTCAGGCCAGAGGGCATCTGGCCGTCGAAGCGGCGACGCCTCGAGCTTGAGTTACATGAGGAGGCGGCAGCTATCGAAGAAGCGCTGCCAGAACGATTAACGCCGACGCCCGGAGGTGAATCCACATGACCGCCGTTCTCGAAACCCGCGACCTGACCAAACGCTTCGGCGGGCTGACCGCCGTCAACCATGTGGACCTCGTCGTGCCCGAGCGGGTGATCGCCAGCGTGATCGGCCCGAACGGCGCGGGCAAGACGACGTTCTTCAACTGCATCACTGGCTTCTACACGCCGGACGAGGGCACAGTGCTCTTCATGGGGGAGCCCATCGTGAACCTCGCGCCGGACCAGATCGCCAAGCTGGGCATTGCGCGCACCTATCAGAACATCCGGCTGTTCGGCGCTATGACGGCCATCGAGAACGTGCTGGTGGGCCACCACCCGCGCATGAAGAGCGGCGTCATCGGCGCGATCTTCCGCACGCCCGGCACAGTGATGGAAGAGCGTCAGGCCCACCGTCGGGCGATGGAGCTTCTGGAGCTGGTCGACCTGCGCGACGAGGCCAACACCCTCGCCAGCAACCTGCCTTATGGCGCACAACGGCGGCTTGAGATCGCCCGCGCGCTGGCGAACGAACCCCGGCTGCTGCTGCTCGACGAGCCAACCGCCGGCATGAACCCGAACGAGACAGCCGAGATGACCGAGTTCATTGTCCGCCTGCGCAACCAGCTCGGGCTGACCATCCTGCTCATCGAGCATGACATGCGCGTTGTGATGCGCATCTCGGACCAGGTGACCGTCCTCGACTACGGCACGAAGATCGCCGAGGGCACGCCCGCCGAGGTGCAGAAGAACGAGCGTGTCATCCAGGCCTATCTCGGCGCGGCAGCCGTAGGGGAGGTGAACTGATGGCTCTGCTCGAAGTGCAGGACATCCACACCTACTACGGCCATATCCACGCTCTGCGCGGCGTCTCGCTTACCGTTGAGGAGGGCGAGATCGTCACGCTGATCGGTGGCAACGGCGCGGGCAAGTCCACGACGCTGAACACAATCAGCGGCGTCACCCCCGCCCGCCACGGACAGGTCATCCTGGACGGGATGGATATCACGCGGGTGCCGCCGCACGACATCGTCGGGCTGGGCATCACGCAGGCGCCGGAGGGGCGGCGAATCTTCGCCCGCCTGACGGTGCAGGAGAACCTTGACCTCGGCGCCTACTCCCGGAAGGACACCGCCAGCGTGAAGCAGACGCTTGAGATGGTCTACGAGCTGTTCCCGCGCCTCAAGGAGCGGCGCAACCAGCCCGGCGGCACGCTATCGGGCGGCGAGCAGCAGATGCTGGCGATAGGCCGCGCGATGATGGCACAGCCGCGCATTCTCCTGCTGGACGAGCCGTCGATGGGCCTTGCGCCCATCCTGGTGCAGGAGATCTTCGAGATCATCCAGCAACTCAACGCCCAGGGGACGACGATCCTGCTCGTCGAGCAGAACGCACAGGCGGCGCTGTCCATCTGCACGCGCGGCTACGTCCTTCAGACCGGCGAGATCGTGCTCGCCGGGCCTGGCAAGGAGCTTCTGCGCAACGAGATGGTGCGGAAAGCGTACCTCGGCGAAGAGTAGCACCGGCATGAAGATCACCACGGCAGCCGCGAGCCCGGTTCGCGGCTGCCTTTTTGCGCCATGAAAACCCACCCCGACGCCCACCGAACTGCGCGGCTGCTGCTCGTCACTGTGATCCTGCTTGGCGGTGCGTGGCTGCGCTTCTCACACCTTGACTGGGACAGCCTGCTCCAGCTTCACCCGGACGAGCGCGCGATCCTGTTCGTCGCGGAGACCATCGCGACCCCTGCCGACCCGCTCGACGTGCTGCGCCCCCGGCTCTCGCCGCTCAACCCGCTCCGCGATGAGCAGGGCGCGCCGCGCCTCTACCCGTATGGACACCTGCCACTCTACGCCCACGCCGCCGCAGGGTGGATGCTCGGCGGGGAGGGTGAAGTGGCATTCAACCGCCTGACGCTCACGGGTCGGGCGCTGTCGGCACTCGTCAGTACGCTCACGCTGGCGGCAATGGCCCTGCTCGCGCGGCGGCTCTTCGGCGGGGCGGCGGAACTGGTCGCCCCGGCGCTGGGTGCGGTCGCCGTGCTGAGCCTGCAACAGGCGCACTTCGGCGTCGTTGACACATGGCTGACGCTGTTCTCGACGCTCGCCGTGTGGTTGCTTGCCCGCTACGCCGACACCGGCCAGCCGCGTGATAGCCTGCTCGCGGGCGTGTGCATCGGGCTGGCGGTAGGCAGCAAAGCCAGCGGTGCGCTGCTGATCGCGCCGCTCCTCGCCGCCTACTTCAACCACCGCCGGGGGCGTGACCTCGCGCTCTCGCTCGCCGGAGCGGGGCTGGCCTTCGCCCTCACGAACCCCTACGCGCTGCTTGACCCCGCGCCGTTTGTGCAGGCAGTCGGAACGCAGGCGGCGATGGCCTCCGGCGCGCTGGACTGGCCGTTCACGCGGCAGTACATCGGGACGCTGCCGGTGATCTACCACGTCGAGCAGCAGGCACGCTGGGCGCTCGGCCTGCCGCTGACCCTCGCCGCGTATGGCGGGCTGGTCTGGGCCAGCATCCGCGCCGTGCAAACGCGCCGCCGCGCGCTGATCGTCGCGCTCGTGTGGGCCTGGGCGATGCTGCTCGTCGTCGGCACGCAGGCGGTGAAATTCCCCCGGTACATGCTGCCCGTACTCCCCACATTGATCGTACTGGGCGGGGGCCTGCTCGCCGCGCCGGGGCGTGCCTGGCTGCGAGCGGCGCTCACCGCGCTCGTCCTTGTGCCCACGGCACTCTATGCGCTTGCCTTCGTGCGGATGTACGCCCAGCCACACCCCTGGCTCGCCGCGAGCCGCTGGACCTACGCGAACCTCCAGCCCGGTACAGTGCTGATCGCAGAGGCGCATGACGACGTGCTGCCGCTCGACCTCGTCGGCGCGGATGGCGTGTGGCTGCGCGCCCGTCTGTACGACTGTCTCTTATACACATCT
>DGDY01000126.1:0-25332 GCA_002385675.1 Anaerolineales bacterium UBA3940
TTGCGGGGGCGTAGCGGGTCGTGGTTGTCGCGGTGAGCCGGGTCGTACTGCGCGATGTGCATGTTCACGACCCACATTTCTCCGTCGCGCTCCTGCACAAACGCTTCCTGAATGCTGGCGTGACCGGCGCGGATCGACTTGATCTCCGTGCCGGTTAGCACCATACCGGCTTCCAGCGTTTCTTCGATGTGGTACTCGTGGCGTGCTTTCCGGTTCCGGGTGATGACCTTGACGTTGTCAGTTGTCATTCCTCAACAACTCGCTCTTCTTGCAGATATTCAATCGCGCGCTCAAGCTGGATGTCCCCTGCGCCCTCATCAAGCGAGTTCTCGTCCGTTTCCACGACGATGTCAGGCTCCACGCCATTCTCGCTGATCGACGCGTTGTTGGGCGTGAACCACTCGGCGTAGGTTACGCGGAGTTGCCCGTTGTCGGAGAGGTTGTAGATAAGCTGCACCGAGCCCTTGCCGAAGGTCGTCTCTCCGATCAGGATGCCGCGCCCGTTGTCCTGAATAGCGGCGGCGACGATCTCGGCGGCGCTGGCGCTGTTCTGGTTGACCAGCACAACGAGTGGTACTTCCTCCGCCAGGTCGCCGCTGCTGACGCGGAACTCCTCGACCTCACCCGTTACCGTCCGCTCGGTGAGCACGAGCGAGCGCGGCAGGAACAGGTCGGCGACGCTCACCGCCTGATCGAGGAAGCCGCCGGGGTTGTCGCGCAGGTCGAGGATGATGGCCTGTGCGCCCTGGTCGAGCAGGTCCTCAACCGCTTCGGTTAGCCGGTCGGTGGCAATCGCGTTGAACTGGTACAGCGAGACGTACCCGATATCGTCCTCAAGCATCTCGGCTTCGACGGTGGGGATCTGGAGCCGCGCGCGCTTGACCGTCACCTCGATCAGCTCATCCTCACCCTCGCGCAGCACGGTCAGATCAACTTCTGTGCCCGCCTTGCCGCGGATCATCACCAGCGCCTCGTTGAGGATCTTGTCGGTGATATCAACGCCGTCCACCTCGACGATCACATCACCGGCCCTGATGCCGGCCTGTTCCGCCGGGCCGTCCTCGAACACGCGCACAATGAACACGCCACCCTCGGGGGCTTCCTGAACAAAGGCCCCGATGCCCTCGAACTCGCCGGTGTTGTCCTCGCGCAGGATGTCGGCGATGGACGGCGGTATGTAGGCGGTGTAGGGGTCGCCAAGCGAGTTGACCAGCCCCGTGATCGCGCCCTGAATCCGCTCCTCTTCATCGGGCAACTCGCCGAAGTACTGGCGCTCCAGCGTGTTCCACACCTCCCAGAAGACAGCCATATCGACGTCTTCGGGCTGCTCCTGCCGGGTCTGTGCGCCGAGTTCGGAGAGGTCTGGCCCCTCGGTTGCTGCAGCCGCAAGCCCAATATTGCCGAGCTGCGCTCCGGTGAGGAAGCCTGCGGTAAAGACCACTGCCGTGAAGGTTAACCCTAAAAGGGCGGCAAGCGCCCACCGGAACAGGCGAGTCCTGTGTGCCTGCTCATCCGCTCGTTCCATCATCTGAATCCCCAATCTAGCGCTTCGGTCTGCGATTGTGCGCCCGACCCGTCCAAACTCAACGTGCTCCATCACTTACTTCCGCCACGGCTAACTCGGAGTTCAAGTATTCGAGGGCGGCGCTCAGGGCGGCCTGCCCGTCCTCGTCAGATTCAACCGGGATGTCCGGCGTCAGGCCCTGATCCTGCAGGCGGTGGCGGTTCGGTGTGTACCACTCGGCGGTGGTGACGTGCAGCGACGAGCTGTCGCTGAGCGTCAGGATAAGCTGCACCGAGCCCTTACCAAATGTCTGCTCACCGACCAGCACCGCCCGCTCCCGATCCTGAAGCGCCCCGGCGACGATCTCGGATGCGCTTGCCGTGCCGCGATTGACGAGCACGACCAGCGGCTCCTCGGTCGCGGCGCCGCCCCGGCTGGCGCTGAAGGTTCGCTCCTCCCCGCCCTGGCGCGTTTCGTACAGCACAACGCCGCCATCCAGGAACTCGCTTACCACGTCGACTGCCGCGTTGACAAGCCCGCCGCCATTGTGCCGGAGATCGAGCACATAGGCCTCGACACCCTGCCGCCGGAGGTCGCTGATAGCCTCGCGCATTTCGCTGGCGGTGCGGTTGGTAAAGCGGGTGATCTGAATGTACCCGACGCGGGGGTCCTCTTCCAGCACCCGCGCAAACACCGACGGTAGCAGGACTTCAGCGCGAACGATCTCGACGGTGAACACCTCCTCACCGCGCTGAAGCGTCAACTCGACCGGCTCGCCGACGGGGCCGCGTATCGCGGCAAGCAGGCCGTTCATATCTATCGAACTGGCGTGGACCTCGGTTCCATCCACGGCCAGGATAATATCGCCGGCTTTAAGGCCGGCTGCCTCCGCGGGGTTGTCGGCGTAGACCTGTGCGATCACGTAGCGCCCCTGCTCGTCCACACCAATCTCCGCGCCGACCCCGCCGAAGCTGCCGTCAAGGTTGTTCTTGTCCAGCTCGGCGGTTTGCGGCTCGGCGAAGTAGGTGTACGGGTCGTTCAGCGCAGCGACCATGCCAGCAGCAGCCCCGTATACGAGCTTCTCCTGCGGGGGGAGGTCGTACAGAAAGTGCCTCTCCAGCAGGGCCTCGGCTTCCTGCAACAGGCTGTAGTCGGTGGTGGCGGTGGGGCGGCTGAACCTCGCATGGTAGAGGTAGCCGGCGATGAACGCCCCGCCAAGCAGGATGCCGGCGATGAGTCCCTGAAGCACCGAGCGGCCAAACAGCCGCCAGGCTGTGTGTTTTTCATATGTTGACATTAGATTTCTCGATTGCTCGTTCCAGTAATCCTGCTATCCTCAAGGTAACATGCCTTGCCCCGGCGGGCGCAGGTTCCCGGTGAACGCTTTCAGTGAAGTACAAAGCTGAGCAGCACGCTCAGCTTGACATCCTGGGCAGATTTTAGCATACGGGTAGGTGGGTAGCTACAGCGCGGACCGAACCCCAAACCAACAAAGGTCATTGTGTCCAGCGGGGAGTGCTTGTATAATGCCAATGTTAACCCGACATCTTGTCGCCCGTCCTCTGTGCGAGGTCGGCTGTGTCATCATGTGCAGGAGGCTTCCTCAAAAATGGAGATCACCGTAAAGCAGATGAACCGGGTTGCCTTGATCCTGGTCGAGGGGCGTGTGGACAGCAGCACAGCGCCCGAACTTGGCCGAGCCCTTGACGAGCGGCTGGATAGCGGCAACCGGAACATCGTCGTGGACCTCAACCAGGTAGACTACATGAGCAGCGCCGGCCTGCGGGAACTGGTCGCGGCATTGAAGCGGGCGAAGACGTCCGGTGGTGATGTCCGGTTGAGCGCGCCCTCCGAGCGCGTGGCCGAGGTGTTAGAGCTGGCAGGTCTCGACTCGATCTTCCAAATCTACGATAATCAGGTTGATGCGGTCGGCAGCTTCTAGCCCTCGCTGGCCTTTGCATACGCTGAGGCAACCCCCCATGCCAGATGTGCGCCACCTGACTGTCGGTGGTCGGTATGCCAATATACCAACCATCACCAACTTCGTCGGCGAAGCGGCGGCTGCCGCAGGGCTGAAGGAATCTGAAATTTTCCACTGCCAGATGGCTGTCGACGAAGCCTGTACCAACATCATCGAGCACGCATACGGCGGCGAGAACATCGGCACGATACAGGTCACCTGCATTGTCGAGCCAGGACTGTGTAAGATCATAGTAGTGGACGAGGGCAAGCAGTTTGACCCGACGAGCGTGCCGGAGCCAAAACTCGACGCCAAGCTGGAGGATATCCGCCCTGGCGGAATCGGGCTCCACCTGATGCGGCAGTTTATGGACGAGGTGCGCTTCGAGTTCGAAGAGGGGCGGAACACGCTGACGATGATCAAGCGTGGTGAAGTCGTCCCCAACTCTGCCAGGGAAGGCGACATACTGGTCAAGGAGACGCGTCCCGGCGTGTGGTCGGTGATACCTCATGGCCGGTTGGACGCGGCGGCCTCTCCGGCTTTAGATAATGTGCTGGCCGAGCTGTTTGAGCGGGGGCACGACCGGCTGGTGGTCGATATGACGGCAGTCAGCTACATCTCAAGCCGGGGGCTTAAATCGCTGGTTTCGGCCTGGCGAAAGGCACGCGAGCGCGGTGGGGACGTGCTCCTGTGCTCGTTGCCGTCGCATGTATACAAGGTCTTTGAGACGGTCGGCTTTACGCGCGTCTTTACGATTTACCCAGACTGCGATGCGGCGCTTGCGGACGCGGATTCCAGGGGCGCCTAGTGTAAGAGGGTCCCGCCGGACCCGGTCCGCCTATGAGGTTAGGGAGGAATCAGCGTGCAACAAGGTCCCTTCTGGGGGCACCTGTCACTGGTGCCGCTTGTCGCCAGTGGCGTGCTCGCCATTCTACTACTATTGTCAGCTATGATGCTCCGAAAGCGTACCCTTCGACTTCGCTTGCCTGCCCGTTTTGAAAGTATCCGCTGGCTGAGCTCAGTAGTTGACGAGCTAGCCCGCGAAGCGAGGATGAGCGAGGAGGCCATCTTCCAGTGCCGTCTGGCGATCGACGAGGCGCTGGCCAACATCATCAACCACTCGTATCGTCGCGACCCCTCCGGCGAGATTGAGGCGTTCATCCAGGCTGACAGCGCCGGTTTTCGCATCCACCTGACCGACTACGGCGAACCGTACGACCCGACCAGTGTGAATGTACCGGCGATGACTCGCTCCATCGACGAGGTGAAGCCGGGTGGGCTCGGGCTGCACCTGATGCGGAGCGTCATGGATAAGGTGGAATACACACCTGGGCCTCGCGGTAACCGGCTGGTGATGGTCAAGCACTGCCGCAACGGGCAGGCTGCAACGAGCTAACCCGAATCACTGCGTGAGGTCTTCCAGGCATTACTATGCCACCATTTCTCGCCGGACTCCTCAGCGCCGCCTTGCTGGCTGGCGCTATCCTGTTGTGGGTGCTGATCCGCCGGCTGCGGGCGAGGCAGGCCGTAGATGAACTGACCTCGCTCAACGTCATGGGGCTAGAACTGCTCCGTGCGAAGTTAAACGTGGATGACCTCGTTGAGCTGGTTTACCAGCAGGCGGGGCAGATCGTCCCCACTGACAACTTCCAGCTTGGGCTGTTCGACCACGATGCCTACGTCGTCAAGGTGTGGGTGCGGCGCGGGGAGCGCCAGGAGCCAACCGTCTTCCCCGTAGGCGGGCGGCAGGGTATCCCCGGTCTGCTGCGCGAGACCGCGCAGCCGCTGCTCATCCACAACCTCGATACTCACAACCTTGATGCCGAGCGCGACCGGCTGCCCGCACCGGGCGATACGCCGCTGCAAGACAGCTTCAAGTCCGGACTGTTCGTGCCGCTGATCGCCGGTACGTCGGTCATCGGCCTGATCGTGGTGACGAGCGAGCAGCCCTCCCGCTTCGACGAAGAGCAGCTCCATCGGCTGACCGCGCTGGCGAACCTCGCGGCGGCGGCCATCCGCAATGCCCAGCTTTACGAGAGCGCACGGCACCGCGCCGAGCAGCTTAACCTGATCGCGCAGGTGAGCGCGCAGGTGTCGTCCGTCCAGCCGCTGCGCGACCTGTTCGAGCAGTTCGTTACGCTGACCAAAGAGACGTTCGGTTACTACTACGTCGGCATCTTTGTGCTGGATGGCAACCGCCTGGTCGTCGGCGCGACGACGGACCCCGACCTGGATGAGCTTGTCATCGAGCCCGGGGAGGGCATGGTCGGCTGGGCGGCGCAGCAGGGCGAGCCGGCGCTCGCTGGCAACGTCGAGAAGGACCCGCGCTACCGTCAGGTGGGCGTGCTGCCGCAGACGCGGAGCGAGGTCGCCATCCCGCTCAAGGCGGAGGGCCGGGTGCTCGGCGTGCTCGACGTGCAGAGCGACCAGGTAGACGCCTTCAAGCGTGAGGACGTTCTGCTACTTGAGACGCTCGCCAGCCAGATCGCGATTGCCATTGAGCAGGCCGAGACGTATGAGACGGAGCGGCGGCTCAGCCAGCGCCTTGAGACGCTGGTGCAGGTCAATCAGGCGGTTGCATCCATCCTTGACCTTGACGACCTCCTTGAGCGCCTGGTCGAACTGATCAGCGAGGCCTTTGGCTTTGAGCGGGTGCACATCTTCATCCGGGTGGGGGATGTCCTTGTGTTCCGCGCCGGGGTCGGCCCGTACAGCGTGCGCTGGCTGATCAACGAGCTGTCTTACGGGATCGAGGAGCACGGCCTGATCCCCAAGGTAGCGCGCACCGGGAAGCCTCTCATCATCGGCGATGTACGCGAGTCGGAAGATTACCGTGTCCGTGCCGGGCTAGAGGACACCCGCTCGGAGATGGCCATTCCCATCCAGATGGCCGGTCGGGTCATGGGCGTGCTTGACGTGCAGAGCGACCAGCCCGACGCGTTCTCGGACGAGGAATGCATGCTGATGCAGTCGCTGGCGGACTCGGCGGCGGTTGCCATTCGCAATGCGGCGCTGTACGCCAACGAGCGCAGGCGGCGCAACCTCGCCGACACGCTGCGTGAGGTGAGCGCAACGCTGGCCTCGGAGCTTGACACGGACGGCGTGATCGCCGAGGTGCTGGAGGGCCTGCGCCGGGTGACCATGCTCAACACGGCGGCGGTGTGGCTGTTCGATGAGAATGCTGACATGGTCACGATCTATGCGACGCACGGCCCGGACCTTGAAGGCTACGTCGGGTATCGCGTGCCGCTCGACGAGTTTGCAGCCGAGGCTGAGGAGGCTGAGAGCGCCATCCGGCGCATCCAGCAGGCTCTGCTCGGGCTGGCTGAGGACCAGCCGCTGATCACCGTGCCGCTTGCCGTTGGTGGGCGGCTGATCGGCTACCTCGTCGCCGAGCCACGATACGCGTGGCTCCAGACGACGGATGACATTGAGATTATCTCCGCCTTTGCCAGCCAGGCGGCGATTGCCATCAGCAACGCGCGGCTGTACGCCGCACAGCAGGTCGAGGCGTATGTGACAACGGTGCTCCTCCAGGTTGCGGAGGCGGTCAACGCGCAGGCGGAGGAGGGCGCCGCGCTGGAGACGATTGCCCGGTTGACCGCGCTACTGGCAGGCGTCAGCCGCTGTCTGATCCTCCGCTGGGAGCCTGAGGAGAAGGCGTACTACCTTGCGGCGCAGTACGGCATTGCGCGGGATCGCTTCGCTGCCAGCGTAGACGCGCCGCTGCCGGCGGAGCGCTATCCCCTGCTTGACCTGCTCAGCGTGACGGATCAGCCGCTTGGCGCAGGGCAGGGCTACCAGCTCCCCGTGCCGGAGCCTATCGCCGCGCTGCTGCCCTCTCCGGCGGTGATGTGCTTCCCACTCGTGGCGAAGAGCGGTATGGCGGGCCTGCTCATTGTGGACGACCCGCGCAAGAGCAACAACCCCCGCCTGATGAACATTCTGGCTGGCATCGCGCACCAGACGGCGACAGTCCTCGAAACCGCGCGCCTGCAGACGAGTGTGACGGAGCGGCGCCGCCTGGAGCAGGAGTTGGAAGTCGCGCGGAGCATTCAGGCCAGCTTCATACCGGACACCGCACCGGAGGTTCCCGGCTGGGAGGTTGCGGCGGTGTGGCGTGCTGCGCGGCAGGTCAGCGGCGACTTCTACGACTTCGTGCCGCTGCCCGACGGGCTGTGGGGGCTGGTCATTGCGGATGTTGCGGACAAGGGCACGCCGGCGGCGCTCTTTATGGCTGTCTGCCGCACGCTGCTGCGCGCTGCCGCCGTCAGTCAGCGCTCGCCCGCGCGCACGCTGATGCAGGTCAACGACCTGCTGCTGAGCGACGCCGGGACCGACCTGTTTGTGACGATGTTCTACGCCGTGTGGGACCCACAGACCGCCACTGTCACCTATGCGAGCGGCGGGCACAACCCGCCCCTGCTGGTGCGGGCGAGTGGTGAGATCGTTGAGCTTGACAGCCGGGGCATTGCACTGGGGGTGATCCGCGACATCGAGCTGGATGAGTACAGCGTCACGCTGGGGCCTGGCGATATGCTCGTCGCGTACACCGACGGGGTCACCGAGGCGATGAAGAACAACTACGTTCAGTGGGGGGTGGAGCGCTTCCGTGAGGCGCTGGCCAGAGCACCACACGGCGCGGACGCGACAATCCAGCATGTGCTGCACGAGATTGACCAGTTTGTGTCGGGCGCGCACCAGAGCGACGACCTCACGATGTGGGTGCTGCGCCGCAAGAACGAGGCAGAGTAGGGCGTTGTCATAACTGCCAGCTTGCCGGATCAAAAACGGGGGCCACACGGCCCCCGTTTGATTTCCTACCAACCAACGGCAGGCTAGCTGCCGTCCTCCGCCTCGCCGGTATCCTCGGGCGTCTGGGTGCCCTCGAATTCGGCGGCGTTGGGGTTGGCCTCGTCCACCACGTCCATCAGATCGGCGTAGCCCTGGCGGGGTACGTTGATCATGTCCGGGTTGAAGTAGTTGAACGTCGCAATAGACATCCCTTCCATCAGCGGGAAGGCAGTCGTCGCGAGCCAGGCGACGTCATCCCACAGGAACATCACCATGATGTAGTCGCCGCCGGGGCTGAACACGATACCCGCATCGGAGATCGTGTCGGTGGTGTAGCCATGCTTATGTGCGACTTCCACATCCGCCGGGACGCCTGCCATGATCAGCTTGCCGTACTCGTTATCGGACATCACGTCCAGCATGATCTGGCACTCTTCCTGGGTGATCTCGCCGGGGTAGGCTGCAATGAGCCCGCCACCGCCGTAGGTCGCGCACTGGTAGATCATGTCGAGCATCATGGTTGCGTCCTCGGCGGTCGTCTGCATGTACGGGTCCGGCAGGGTGTTGACGCAGGCCCCGCTCTGAGCCGCCTCGCGGGCGGGTGTGCTGTAATACTCAGGCGGATCCTCGTCATCGTAAGGCGAGACCATGAAGGTGTTGACCAGCCCCAGCTTGCGCATGGAGTTGTTAAAGACCTGCGTGCCCGCGCGCATATTGCCGCCGCCGATGTCCCGCAGCATGAAGTTCGCGTTGAGGTTGCTGGATTCCGTCAGCGTGGCGACGATCACGTCCATCTCATAGGGGTAGATGTCGACCAGCCAGCGGAAATACTCCATCGTGAGCGGGATCTTCATCGTGCTCAGGCCCGCATAGGCGATGTCGCACTCCAGGTAGTTAGGCTCGCCCTGGGACAGATCAACGTCGAGACGCATTTCCTCGCCCGTCGACAGGTCCACCACGTAGACGGAGGCCACCCCCCTGAACTCCTCGCTGCGCAGGTACTCAACGAGCAGATTTTTCAACGTATCGAGGCCCGGTCGCTCGACCTCCGTCTCATTCGTCTTGAACTCGACGGTCCGGTCGACCGGCTTCATCAGCGCCTCGCGGAGCGATTCGACCGCGGCCTCCTGGTCGAGGGTGTAACCGGCCTGCCCGCTAATGAAGGAGAGCGTGTCGAGGCGCGCCCCCGCCGCCGAGGCCGGGTTGTCATAGCGTGCGGCGACGTCCGCCACCCAGTTCCTCAGCAACTCCTCCGAGTACGAAGCATCCAGTTCCACGTGCTTGGCTTCGGGAGGACGGCGCCACAGATAGTCCCAGAAGCCGGACCAGAAGGTGTCGTCGGTGCTGGCGCGGGCCAGCATGGCCTCGGAGTTCACCTGAAAGCCGACCGCGCTGGGGCTCAGGCGGATTTCCTGATCCAGAAAGCGGATGGAGATATCCGAGCCGTAGACCTGCTCAAGGTAAGCCTTTGCCTCCTCACGAGACAGGCCACTGACCGGCACGCCGCCCAGCACCAGCCCCTGCGGAAGCTGCTGGCGCTCCCGGCTGTAGCCGCTAAGTTCGCGCACGAACAAAATCGTCGCGCCCAGGATGAGCACGAGCCCGAGCACTTCGAGCACCGGAAATCCGCCGCGACGCTGGGCGGATGGTGAATTGATCATAGGCTCTTTCCCTCACTCACGCGCTGGTTGCAGGCTGCCCGCACCGCCGCACGGTGAAACGGTGGCATGGGGGGCAGTGCATTAAGAGGCGTCCAGCGATACTCCAGAAGTTCTGAGCTGAGGCGCTGCACCTCGTTCTCGGCGCGGCAGCGGTACGCAATGTCGAGATGGGCTTTGTATCTGCCCCGGTCTATGAGGATGGGCTCCAGTACGGCGACGCGCAGGCCCAACTCCTCGTAAAGCTCGCGTTTGAGCGCCTCATCGGGCAGTTCATGGCGCTCCATCCAGCCGCCGGGCAGGCCCCACCGATCCGGCGCGTGGAAGACATGCTCGACGAGCAGCACTTCACCCTGCTCGTTCAGCACAACGCCTACCACGCCAGCCGTGAAGCGAGCGCGCGTCCAGCGAAGGAGCCTGAGCCCCATTGACACCATCCACGGCGCCCGCTGGAGCACGTCGGACAGCCTGCGTTTCAGGCTACTGCTGCGACCGTTACGACCCATTGCCACCGCGCTACTATGCCAGCACTGTACAGAAACTGACCACCGTGCGAGCAGGTGGTCAGCAGAACTATACCAACTTGTGCCCCGGCCTGCCAACATCGTCTGCGCCGCTACTCGCCGAAGGAAAAGACGCCAAGCTCGCCGTCCATCACCTTGATCGGTGGTGACTGTGGCTGTTCCGTGTCGACGAGGTAGACGATATTGCGGTTCGTCTGGTGTTCGTAGTCGGCGTAGACGATGTAGCGGCTGTCCGGCGACCATACACTGTGGCTCCGCTCGTACTGCGCGAAGTACTTGAACATGTACCACTGGCTCGCTGTGGGCAGGAAGCGGGCGAGCATCACCGCCTCGCCGGTTTCGACGTCAATGACCGACCACTGGAATTCGAAGTCGAGCGGGTTTTTACCCTGGCGGGCGAGGCGTGCACGCACGGAAGCCGAACCCGCCATCGGCATGGGTTCGAGCGCGGGCACGAGCGAGACGACCGCGATCTTTGTGCCGTCCGGCGACCAGAAGAAGGCGACGACATCCTCAACCGCATCCAGCACGCGCCGGCCTGTGCCATCCGCCTCAACGACAATGACGGGCGCGAGCGGGTCGCCGCCATGCGTGTAGGCGATGCGCTGGCCATCCGGCGACCAGCCGAAGAAGGCGTAGCCCGCGTAGCGCTCGCCGAGCGGGGTGATGATGTCGCCGTCGATCACGGCAAGCTCGTTCGCGCCGTCGCTGCGTGCCGCGACCAGGAAGCGGCTATCGACCGGCGGCCAGGCAGGCGTCATGAAGCGGCCTGGCTGTGTGTCGAGCCTGCGCACGATCTCGTCTGCATCCACATTGTAGACTACCAGTTCCGCATCGTGACGGAACCACAGCATCTCGCTGCCGTCCGGTGACCATGAGTAGTAGAACGGCGCGGCTCGCCCGACGACCCGATCCTCCGCGATGATATTCCCGTCCTCGCCCAAGGTGACGAGGTGCAACGCAAGCTGGTTTTGATCGTTGACGAGGTAGGCGAAGCGGCTGCACGGCTCACTGTCAGCACACGAGACCGGCGACCACGCGCCGTATACGTAGATCGCATCGTCGATGCTCAGAAGCGTCTGGGGTGGGGTAACCCCCGGCTTCTCGGCGAGGAGGTCAAAATGGACGTCGCTGGGGTTCTGTGCTTCGATGCGTACATAGGACAGCCAGCCGGATGGGGACCAGGAAGGGTGGTTGTATATAATCGTCGCGCCGTCGTCCAGAGAGCCGGCATCCACCGTAACGGCCTGCGGAGGGCGACCCCTCTCCACGAGGTAGAGGTTGCCGTCGTCCGCGAGAACAGCCAGGTGACCCGGTGCTGGGAAACCCGGCTGAATGCCGGATTCGGCGGCAGGAGCTTCGACCACACCGCTGACTTCAGGGGTTGGGGCGTCAGGGGCAGCCGCCCCGATGCGATCTGCCAGGGGCGCACAGGCGGTGGCGGCCAACCCGGCAACCAGAAGCAGGAACAGGGGCCAACGTCGCGCCGCTCGGTTGTTCATAGTGCGCACCATTCTACCAGGCCCACGTAAGTTCTCGACAATTGCACCTTAATTCTATACATTTGGTATAGTGCGCTTCAACGCACCTCGGAACCAACCACTTTATTGACCTCGTTCGTAACAAGGAGAAACTCGAATCATGGCGGATAGTGTGCAGGAGCTCTTTACCGAACTCCCGAAGCGTTTTGACCCTGAAGCCTGGGGTTCACAGGATGCGACGCTTGCATTCAAGGTGACAGGGGCCCAGGGCGGGGAGTGGGTCGCCGACATCCGCAACCGTGAGCTGGAGGTCCGGGAGGGGACGGCGGAGGATGCCAATATGACGCTCATCGCGGAGGACAAGGACCTGCTCGCGATGATCAACGGGGAACTCAACCCGGTGACGGCCTTCATGCAGGGCAAGGTCAAGATCCAGGGCGACATGTCTCTGGCGATGAAGCTCCAGAACCTGCTCAGCGAGATGCGTTAGCCTCTATTGCAGACGAATCAAAAGGCCCGCCAATTTGGCGGGCCTTTTGCGCTCGATGGTCGGGGCGGACGGATTTGAACCGTCGACCTCTACAACCCCATTGTAGCGCGCTATCCAAGCTGCGCCACGCCCCGAGCGACCCGTAGTGTACCATAACCGGAGGCGGATGCCAACTTTTTCCGGCGGTTCCTAAAGGGATTTTTCGTCCAATGGCTGGGCAAACCCGGCCTCTGCCTCCGCCCGGCGCGCGATGGATGCTGTTGCCAGCGTCAGCCCGACAAACGTCCACAGAATGGTAACTGCCGGGTGGAAGCCGATATTGAAGAAGTAGTGGTCAAACAGCCCGTTGACCAGCGCGCCGACAAGCCCCGCTGTCAGCCCTAGCAGGATCGGGTCCAGGTCCTCGTGCAGTTTCACCGCATACCGCGCCGACCAGGCCATTGCGAACACGGCCAGCATCAGCACCAGGAAGGCCGAAAGCCCCAGCAGCCCCATGTTCGAGGCGATGGTCAGGTAGACGTTAGCGACGCCGAGGTAGATATCGACATCGGGCGTGCCGGTGAAGCCGACGCCCAGCAGCGGGTAGCGCGACACGAGCGTCAGAGCGTCGCGGTACTCGCCGAAGCGCATCTGCGTGGCGAGGTCTGCGCCCTGGAAGCCCTCGACAAGCCGCTGCACATAGAACTGCGTCCACGGTAGCACGAGGATCAGCGCCGCGATCACGATCAGCAAGAGCAGCAGTCTGGGATAGCGCAGCGCGGCGATGAACACCAGTGCCGCCGCGAAGGCCAGCATCGAGCCGCGGGAGAAGGTCAGCACGAGTGCGAGGACGAGCACGCCGAGCATGGCCAGCGCGTAGCTCCGCTTGCCGACGAGCGGCTTCTCTGCCATGGCCTGAGGTGCCATCAGCGCCGCCGCCATCACCAGGAAGCCGCCGAGCGAGTTGGGGTTGGCCCACAGGCCGATCGCACGCTCAGGCAGATCCGGGTTGGCCTCGACGTACTGGATAATGCCGCTATCCGGGTAGCCGATCACGGCGAGGCGGGCGAGCATATTCTCGGTCAGCGAGTCAGGTAGCAGCCACAGCACCACGGCAGCCAGGCCGCCCATCGCTCCTGCGACCAGCAGGACGCGGATCACCATCTTGAGGTCGTCGGTGGTGCGCAGCACATCGACCAGCACCATCGCAAAGGTGATGCTCAGGAGCATCTCGGCGAACTGCCGCAGGATGGTTGGGGTGAGCGGTGCGTTGGCCAGCCCGGCAACAAAGCTGAGCAGGCCCAGCAGCATGAACATCACGATCAGCGCGTGCACGGGCGTCACGATCAGCCGCCGCCGGTACCCGGTCATCCATTCGCCAATGTACAGGAAGAAGAACGCTCCCATGGCGATGTCAAGGAAGGTGGGCGTCAGGATGATTTCAAACGGGAGCGTGGCGTAAGGCAGCAGGGCGATAATCAGCACGATGCTGATCATCGCGTTGCGCACCCCCGCGAACATCCACACGCCGCCCGCCAGCGCGATCAGCACGCCGAGCGTGTAGATCGGCCCGATGAACGCCAGCGAGACGCCGATCAGCGCGCTCACCACCGCCAGCGCGCTTCCCAATACGAGCGCGACGACGCGCCGGTCGGCGTTCGCGAGGAAGTCCTGTATCGGATGCTCGCCAATCATGACTGCTGCCTGCTCCTCATGCTCAAACGATTCCCGGCAATCATACCCGATGCGAGCAAAGCCAGGCTAATCAGGCTGAGCACAACGCCGACCTGGAAGCTCAACGGGCGGTAGACGAGCGTGACCTCGTGCTGGCCTGCGGTCAGCGGGAGGGCGCGCAACCCGGCGTTCGCCCGCCAGATTGTTGCCTCGTTCCCGTCCACGGTCGCTTGCCAGCCCGGGTAGTACATCTCGCTCAGGACGAGGACACCATCGGCGGGGGTGTCCACCGACAGCACGAGCCGCTCCGGCTCGTACACCTCGACGGTGACCTGCGCATCCTCCGGGGCCTCGGCGGGGAAGTCCAGGGTAGGCGCGCGGTCGAGAATGACGGTCGTGCGGACGTCAAAACCGGGGTCGGCCAGCCAGGCCAGCGCCTGCGCGTCGTCCTCCGCGAGGCTGACGTAGTAGGTCATCCACGCGCGCGGGAGCGGGTTCTCCAGCCGGTGCAGGTAGACAGGCTGCACACCGCTCTCGTCACGGGCGATGATCGTGCTGGGGCGTTCCAGCTCGCGCCAGTCGGTGAAGACGTACTTCACGTTCAGCAGTTCGTACAGACGGTAGTCGGGCAGCAGGCGCTCGTAGCTCTCATGTGCGCTCAACTCGAGTGGGCTGATGCCGCGTATGTCCTCCACGCCGAGCAGCGTGCCGTAGTTGCCGTGTGCCAGCCCGACACGCCCGTCAATGCGGAACGGCTCCTCCTCATCCGGCAGGCTCGGTAGCAGAGTGCGGTGGTAGAGCAGCCGCTCGTTGGCGGGGATCGGCTCCCAGTTCGTGTTGGCGCTCGTGCTGAACAGGTCGAACACGACGAGCGCAAGGAGGGCCGCCCCCCACCACGCGCGGTGGGCGTGGCCTGCCATCCGCCCGACCAGCAGCCACACGGCTGTCGCCAGGCCGCCGAGCAGGAACAGGCCGTTGATCAGCGCGATGGGCTCCGGCTGGTCAACGAAGCGCGAGATGATAAACGCCTCGACGGCTGCGGCCCAGGCCAGCGCGGCGGCAATCGCCAGCACTCGTGCTAGTGGCTTCACGCGCAGCCCGGACCTGCGCAGCGCCACGACACCCAGCCCGCTCAGGATGGCGATGCCGTGCGCCACAACGTAGGCGGCGCGCTCCTGCCCCCGGAACCACGACGCGCCGGGCGCAAACAGGTACACGATGCGATACAGAATGGTCGCTCCGCCGAAGCTCAGCACGAGCGCCACCAGCACGACGACCGCCCAGAAGTACGCGCCACGTTCCCGCCGCCACACTGCGACGCCTGCCAGCGCGAGCGCCGCCACGCCGCTGTACAGCGGCGACCACAGCGTTACGACGTTAGGTAGCACCAGCACGACCAGGTCGCGGAAGGGGAAGCCACCGGAGAGCGCATCGATGCCCATTTCCGAGCGGATGGTCAGCCGCATGTACTCCAGCCCCGGCACGATCTGTACGGCGGCAAGCCCGAAGCCGAGCGCGACCACACCCGCAATGCCCAGCCCCATGGGCAGCCAGCCGATGCCTGCGCCGACCGCGCGGTAGATGCCGTAGGCAATGAGCACGTACAGGAAGAACAGCGTGGTTTGCGGATGCCCGGCGAGCAGGCTGAGGCCAAGCGCCAGCCCGCTGACCGCCAGCCAGCGCAGGTTCCAGCCGCCCGGCTGCTCGCTGGCGCGGGTGAGGCCAAGCAGCGCGAGCGGGAGCCAGACCCCGGCTTCGAGGATGGCAAGCTGGAGCGGCGGGTAGCCAGTCTGGTAGCCGCCGAAGGTCAGCGTCAGCGCGCTGACCAGCCCGGCGAGGTACGACGCTGTGAGCCGCCGCACGAACAGGTACATCAACACCGCGCCGATCCAGTAGTGGAGCAGCGCCTCCGCCTGGAGCGTGGCGTAGGTGAAACCGCCGGTGAACTGGCTGGCGGCGATGGTCAGCAGGCGCGGCGGGTAGAACACCGCCGCCTGTGTATCGGCGAGGAACGGATGCCCGGCCATGTTGTAGGGGTTCCACAGAGGGATCTCCCCGGCGAGCAGGCGGCGGGCCTGGTAGATGGCAAAGGTCAGGAACTGCCCGGAGAAGTCGCCCTCCGGGTAGGAAACCTGGTTGGCCGGGTTAGGCGTCAGCGCTCGCCAGAAGAACAGCGCCCACAGCAGCGTCAGCAGCAGCACGGCGGCGAGGTCGGCGCGGAGGGGCCGGGCCAGCAGCCAGTTTTGAGCCTCATGGAGCAGTTTACGCAGCCGGTTCATGTGTCACTTCACCGGATGCTGCCGGGTTGGCGGATGATGATAAGGAGTCATGGGTTAACTCGGAACTTGGTCAGCAGAACGGCATCCTCAGGCAGCGGCTCGCCCCGTGGGCCACGCAGGCCCAGGCGCTGCAACTCGCCCGCCTCGTTGAACCAGTACACGACGACCTGCACATTGTACACGCCGAGCGGGGCATCCTCGGCGAGCGTCACGCGGACGGTGTCATGCACTACCTCGCCGGGCGTCCAGGTCGTCGTTGGCTGTGCGCCCTCGACCGGCCAGCTATCCTTCTGGCCGATATTGCGGGCGTCAGTCTCGGCGAGGAATTGTACCGAGACGGTGTAATCTCGCGCCAGCGCGCGCAGGCCCTGCCAGTACAGGTCGAGCGTCAGCGTGTCGCCGGGGCGGGCGGTGCGGGTATCGAGCGCGTAGCCGAGCAGCGCCATCTCGCCGTCGAAGTTAAACGTAACCGGGTTGGGGATGCCCTCGCCGTTCTCACGGGCGGCGAGCCTCAGCCGCCCGCCCTGCACCCGATCCTGCCCGTTTGAGGCGACCATGCGCGCGCCGGAGTGTATATCGTACAGGCCGATGCGCACCTCAAGCGTTTCCGGGGAGTAGGCGGTCGGGTTGACCGTCAGGTAGTAAACGTCCGTCCAGCGCGTGCCGGGTGCGAGCGTGCTCGTCGCAAGCAGCCCGCCGCCGGGGTAGCTGTCATACTGCCCGGCGATGAGTTCGGCGCTGTCCGTCAGGTGGACGAACACGCTCCAGTCACCGGGCGTCGGCGCGAGCGCCTCCCAGTGAGCGGTCACGACGACAGACTCGCCGGGGTAGACGGTATCGTCCTGCACCTCGAAGCCGAGCAAACGCAGAGCGGGCGCGTCCGCCCCCGGCGGCGTGAAGTCTACCGCGGCGGTTGTGTCGCTGCCGGGCCGGTACTCGGGCGGGCGGTAGGCCGGTGCGATGGTTCTCCAGGGTGCGACGGCAGCCAGCACGAGCAGCGGCGCGCCGACAGCGGCCAGCCCGCGCGTTCGCCAGCCAGTAGGTAGCACCCCGAGCAGCCCGAAGGCGAGCAGCGAGGCAATCGCCGCAATCACCGGGAAGAGCAGCCGTCCCTGCGAGCCGAGCGTCATCAGCGACCAGCGCGCAAGGCTGGCGAGCAGCACACCGACCTGCGCGGCGAGCATCCCCGGCAGCAGCAGCGCGCCCCAATCCCGCGTGCGGACCCGGCTCACCAGCCACCACACGAGGCCCGCCGCCGCCAGTACCGCGAGCACGGTGTAGACCGCATACACGGCTGGCTCGACGGGCAGGTTGAACCAGCCGAACATCGACCAGTAGCTCTGCCACAGGCCCGCCAGCTCGTGGCGCAGGTCGAGCAAGGTGATGCTGCGCCGGACCATCAGGTCGAGATGCGCGTTCAGCCCGGTGGGGTCACCGTAGAGCCGCACGTTGCGGGTATACCACCAGCCTGCAAGCAGCGACCACGCCAGGACGATCTCACCTGTGGCCCGCAGCGCGCCGCGCCACTCGCGGAAGCGCCAGCCGTAGAGTGCCAGCGCGGCGAGCGCGAGCGGGACGAAGGCCAGCCCGCTAAGCTTGGTCGCGGTGAGGAGCGCCACGCAGACGGCCAGCGCCGCACTGCGCCCCTGTGTCAGCCCGGTGCCCACGACACGGGCGGCGAGCAGCAGTGTCAGCGTGCCGAGGAGAGCGGTGAGCGTGTCGTTGTTCACCGAGCCGCTGATGAACAGGAACTGCGGGTTGAAAGCGACGAGCGCCGCCGCCAGCAGCGCCACCGCCCTGTGATCGGGCCATACCTCACGGGCGAGAAAATACGTCAGCGCGACAGTCCCCGCGCCCATCAGCACGCCGAGCGCGCGCACGAGATGAACGGCGAGCGTCGTGCCGCGCCAGGGGAACGCCTCGGCGGGGGTGTGTACCATGCGGTTGTGGTTGTCGGGCGCGTCCGGCTCGCCGAGCGCCGCGTGCGGATTGAGGCGGACGGTCGCCTCGTAATCGCCGGTATCCACCCAGAACGTGGCGCCTGCTGCCAGCAGGTAGTAGAGCGGCGGTTGTGTGCCTTCCTGCCCCCACGGGGCGGGCACGCCCGGTTCGACGCGGGGCAGCGCCCCGGTCGTTGCGATGTGGCGCACAACAGCAAAGTGGAAGTCCTCGTCGGGCGTTTCAAACAGCGGCGTGACGGCGCTGTACATCAGACCGAGCACGAGGAACAGCGCCACGATGACGGCCAGCCCGGTATGCTCCTGCAGGTGGTTGCGCATCGGCCTTACCCCCTGCACAGGCTCTCGAAGAAGGCCGCCGTGCGCTCGGCGATGGTCTCCCAGCGGAATGCGGCGGAGGCTTCGAGGGCGGCTCGCTCAAGCTCTATGCGACGGGCGTCGTCACGCCACACGCGCTCGATGGCAGCGGCAAGCGCGTCTGCGTCCCCTGCCGGGATGGTTTCGACGACGCCCTTAAGCTCCGGCTCAGGGACTTCCGGCTCGGTGGTGACGATGGCGCGCCCGTGCGCCAGCGCGGCCATCAGCGTGCCGCGCCGCAGCGAGACGCCGTCCAGGTAGGGCAGGGCGGTCACATCGCTGGCGAGGAAGTGCGCGGTAATCTGGGCGTCGTCCACAAAGCCCGTCCAGATGATGCGCTCGGCCAGGCCGTGCCGCTCGATGAGGGCATCCACCCGCTCGCCATAGGCGAGGTTGGTCGGGTCGCTCGCCCCGGCACGCCCGCCCATCATCACCAGCCGGGCGGGGATGCCGCGCTCAACCAGCCGTGCCAGCGCCTCGACGAGCACCAGCCCGCCCTTGCTCTCGTTGAGAAAGCCGAAATAGCTGATCAGCAGGTCGCCGGGGGCGATGCCGTGCCGGGCGCGCCACTCGTCACGCCGGTAGCCGGGCGGCGGATCCGTCCGCACGTTGCTACCGATGGGAATTAGCGCGAGCGGCGCAATGTTCCACTCGCTGCGCAGGCGCATCTCGTCGGCGCGGTTGGTGGTGATCACGCCGTCGGCGGTGCACGCCAGCCGCCGCACAACCCACTCGCGGACCGGCCCCGCTTTCGGGAACAGGTAGGGCACGCGCAGGTCGTGGAAGGTCACGACGGTGCGGGCTTCAGAGAGGCGTGCAGGCAGCCAGTGGATGGCGGGGTGCATGTTGTATGCCGCCGTCTGGAACTGGATGTTGACCACGTCGAGCCGGTGTTCCGCCGCCCAGCGCCGGATGGCGGTGATGCTGCGCCAGTTCCACACGCCGCGCCATGCCGCGCTGACCTCAATACCCGGCTCGCTCGCGCCCTGAGCCTCGGCACGGGTAAACACATAGACGGGGTGGCCGAGCGCCACGAGCGCCCGCGCCAGCTCCCGCGTGAACGCGCCCACGCCGCCCTCCATCGGCGGGTACTCCCCTGTGACAAGCCCAATGCGCATCACGGTCAGCCCCGCAGCCCGGACCGGAGCACGCGCCAGTAAGCCTGCACGCGCTCGGCTCGCATCTTGCGCTTGTGTCCGACGAGCCATTTCGCTGCCTCAAGCACAAGCTGTGCGGCGTAGTTGGCGAGCAGCACCAGCCTCACAAACGCCCCGGCGACCCTGCCGTGGTGCTTGCGAAAGTAGCGGACCTTGCTCGTCTGGAAGTAGATGTGACGCTGGGCGACGACTTGCTCGCTGCTTTTGCCGCCGTAGTGGATGATCTTCGCTTCGGGGAAGTACACGACCTGCCAGCCCGCCGCTTTGATGCGCCGCTGCCAGTCAAGCTCCTCGGAGTACATGAAGAAGTCCTCGTCAAAGCCGCCAACCTGCGCCAGCACCTCGCGCCGCACCATCAGCGCAGCGCCCTGCACCCAGTCCACGGCGACGGTCTGATCGTCGGCGGTGTCGCGCACGTAGTAGTGGTCAAGCACGCCCGCCGGGGCTATCGACTCGAGCCACGTGCTTTCAAAAACAGCCGTCTGCAGCGTCGGGAAGCGGCGGCGCGACGACTGGACGCTGCCATCCGCGTTGAGAAGCTGCGGGCCGAGCGCGCCGACCTGCGGATTTTCCACCATATAGGCCGCCATGCGGGGAAGGGCGTCGCCGAGTACAACAGTGTCGGGGTTGAGCAGGAAGAGCAGGTCGCCCGTGCTGTGCTGCATGCCGATGTTGTTCCCCCGGGTGAAACCGGTGTTCTCGCCCGGCTCAATGAGGCGCACCCAGGGGTAGTCGCGGCGCAGCAGGTCGGGCGTGCCGTCCGACGAGAGGTTGTCGACGACGATCACCTCGACGGTGGGGGCGGCTGCCGCCTCTCCCGTGCCGGAGCCTGCCAGCACGATATGCCCGGCGTCCGCTCCGGCGCGTATCGAATCGAGGCAGTCGCGCAGCAGGTCGCGCACGTTCCAGCTTACGATAATGACCGAGATATCAGGCGTCATGGTTGGCTGTGCGGGTGAGACTGTTCAAATCATTCCCTCCACAGGGCTCCGGCGATTATAACGACGCGGGGGAGGGCGAACAAAAGAGACGGGCCGGATGCTCGGGGAACATCCGGCCCGGTTCTCATTCAGGGCGTAAGAGGAGCAGGGCTAGTCGCCCATCTCCTCGACATATTCGACGGCGTCCTCCGCCTCTGCCTCGACGGACTGGCCGCGCGCGGTCATCCAGTCGTACAGTTCGGCCTGGGTGACCTTATCGACGCTCAGGCCGATGCGCTTGCGGTCCTGGTCGATGCTGATGATGCGGACGAGTAGCTCATCACCCTCCCGCGCCCACTGCTGCGGGTTGGTGATGTTGTAGCTCGTCATCTCGCTGATGTGGACCAGCCCGGTGACGCCGTTCGGCAGCTCAACAAACACGCCGTAGTCCACGACGCTGCTAATCGTGCCGGTCACAAGGTCGCCCACCGAGTAGGTCTGCTCGATCGAGCTCCACGGGTCAGGGATGAGCGCCTGGCGATTCAGGCTGATGCGCTCGCGCTCCACGTCCACGTCCTCAATACGGACCTCGATCTCCTGGCCGACGGTGAGAACATCGCTCGGGTGGTTCACGTGCTGCCAGTCCAGCTTGGAGATGTGGACGAGCCCGTTCACCCCGCCGATGTCGACGAAGGCGCCGTAGTCCACGATCTTCACCACCCGCCCGGTGACAACCTGGCCCGGCTCCAGGCTCTCGAGGAGGCCCTGGCGCTGGTCACGGCGAGCAGCCGTCTCGGAGAGCACAAGGCGGTTGCGACGCTGGTTGACCTCGATGACCTTCACCGGGATGTGGGTGCCGATAAGCGCATTCTTGGCATTCTCCTGCTGCTCGCGAGAAGCGCCGCGCGGAACGGACATCAACTGCGAGTTGGGGATGAAGCCGCGCAGGCGGCCAAAGTCGACCAGAGCGCCACCCTTGTTGAAGCCGGTGACGGTCACGTCGATCGTCTTGTCCTTTTCCATCAGTTCGGCGGCGTATTCCCAGTCCTCAAGCGTGAGGGCCTTGCTAATCGAAACCAGCACTTCGCCGTCGTTGCCGCGTGGCCTGAGGACATAGACGTTGACTTCGGCACCGGGCTGCAGCCTGGCCATCATCTCGTCGCTCAGGCGCTCAAGATCGTTGCGCGTTACAAATGCGCTCTGCTTCCCGCCGATGTCGAGGATGATCGCGTCATCGAGGATTTCCTCAATGATGCCCTTACGGATCTCACCGCTCTTGGGCGGCTCGAAACCGTAATCGTCAAGCATCTCTTCACTCATTGCGGGGATGTCGTCAATAACGGGTGAAACGTGCGCGTCAGCCATAGTAGTTGTGTAATCTTCTCCCTTGTGGAAATTTTGTGACGATCACAGCCCTGTGACTGGCATCACAGCTGTACCGTCGGGGGCATCCTGAATACAAAAGCCGCTCTCCGTGACTGATCTCCAGGGCACAGGAGCGGCTCATGAGCCGTTAGAGGTTCCCATTCGAGCATCTGGCAGGGAGCCGGAGGCTAGAATGCCTGGTGAAGGTTCAATAGCGGACCTCCACGAGAGGAAGGGCGTCATTCAGCGCCCCTGTGTTGGAGAGCAGACAGTGCAGTTGTATCCAGTTATCCCAGCGCACAAGTATATAGGAGTTCTGTAGAACGGTCAACTGGTTTAGCCAGGATTGGCTACCCGACCGGGCGATCACGGAGGTTAGTCAGACGGTTATCTGTGAAATTTGGCGCATTAAGCCCAGCCGAAGAGCCGTTCGGCATTGTGCGTTGTCTGTTCGGCGGCTTCCTCCGGCGTGATGCCGCGCACCTCCGCCAGCTTCTCGGCGACGAAGCGCACGTAGGCGGGCTCGTTGCGCTCGCCACGGTGTGGGTGCGGCGCTAGGAACGGCGAGTCTGTCTCGACCAGCACGCGATCGGCGGGGGCAGCCGCCGCGACGCGGCGCGTTTCGTCGGCGTTCTTAAAGGTGATCGGTCCGGTAAAGCCGAGGTAGAAGCCCATCGCCAGCGCGATCTCCGCGTCCTCCCAGGTCGCCGAGAAGGAGTGCAGGACGCCGGGGCGGGCGGCGATGGTGTCGGGCAGGCCGGGCCCAACCCACGCGGCGAGTGCCGCCAGTAGATCGGCGGTGGCATCCCGGTTGTGCAGAATGACGGGCAGGCCAAGCTCGGCGGCAAGGTCAAGCTGCCGCGCGAGCCACGTTGCCTGCACCTCGCGCGGCGTTCGGTCCCAGTAATAGTCCAGCCCGATCTCGCCGATGGCAACGACTTTCGGGTGCGCGGCGAGTTCGCGCAGCTCGGCGAGCGTCTCGTCAAGCGGCGGTGGCTCCGCCCCGATGTCGTTGGGGTGCATCCCCACCGCTGCATAGACGCCCTCATACTGCTCGGCGAGGGCAATCGCCGCCCGGCTCGTCGCGAGGTCCAGCCCCGGCACGACGATACGCGTGACGCCTGCCTCAGCCGCCCGGTGCACGACCTCGTCGCGGTCTTCGTTGAAGCGCTCAAAGTCGAGATGGCAGTGTGTATCGACCAGTTCCATGCCCTGAGCCTCCAAGATCAAACCAGCCGCGCGGCGAGGAACCTCACGGCGCGGCTGGAAGTTCTCAATCCGTACAGGCTACTCGATGCCGACCAGCCTCAGGCCGTCCTTGAGGATGTCCTGCACCTTGTCCTTCTCCGTCGTCTCGGTGTAGACGCGGATGAGCGGCTCGGTGCCGGAGAAGCGCACAAGCAGCCAGCCTGCGTCGCCCAGCTCGAACTTGTAGCCGTCGAGCGTGTTGATGCCTGTTACCTTCAGCCCGGCCAGCGTTTCGGGGCGGGCGCTGTCGAGCTTTTGCCGCATCGCCTCTTTCTGCTCCTGGCTGTCCAGCACCGTGTCGATGCGGGAGTAGTAGTGCGGCCCGACCTTCTCGAACAGATAGTCGAGAAGCTGGGAAGCCGTCATGTTCTTCTGGCACATGAAGTCCAGCAGATACAGGCCCGCCAGGATGCCGTCGCGCTCGGGGACGTGGTTCTGGAAGGCGAAGCCGCCGCTCTCCTCGCCGCCCATCATCGCGTTGACCTCGACCATCTTAGGCGCGACGTACTTGAAGCCCACACCCGTCTCGTAGACCGGCACGTCGTAGATCTTCGCCAGCTTCTTGAGCATATCGGTTGTGGAGATGGTCTTCACGATGGGGCCGCGCGCGCCGCGCACCTCCAGCATGTACAGCGCGAGCAGGGCGTACATCTCAAGCTGGTTGATGAAGCGACCCTCGCCAGTACCCGCGCCGACCCGGTCGGCGTCGCCATCGAAGATGATGCACACGTCGGCGTTGTTCTCGACGGTCGCCGCAAGGCCGCGATCCACGTTGGGCGGGATAGGCTCAGGACGTGACATCTCGGGGAAGACCGGGTTGCGTACGTTGTGGATCTCGATGATCTCCGTCTGCCCGCCGCCGAGGATGCGCGGCATCCAGCCGATGCCGTTGCCCCACATCGGCTCGACGAGGATCTTGAAGCCGGCCTGCTTGATGCGCTCGACATCCACCAGCCGGTTGATCTGCTCCAGGTAGGCCGGCGCGGGGTCGAATATCTCGATAAGCCCCTGCTCGACGGCCTCGGCGAACGGCATGCGCTTCACGTCCTCGATGGCGGGGATGGCCGCCTCGATCTCCTCCAGCCCTTCCGGCCCGACTGCGCCGCCGTGCTCGTCACGTACCTTGAAGCCGTTGTCGGTGGGCGGATTGTGGCTGGCGGTGATGTTGATGCCGCCTGCCGCGCCGTGCGCGACAATGGAGTAGGAGATCACCGGCGTCGGCGTGGCGCCCTGCGTCAGCCAGACGTGAATGCCGTGCGCGGCGAGCACCTCGGCGGCAGCAGCGGCGAACCGCTCGGAGGCGAAGCGCTGGTCGTGCCCGATGACGGCGCCGCGCTCGGCGGCGCCATGCCGGAGCAGGTAGGTCGCAAAGCCGTGCGCCGCCCGCCGGACGTTGTCGAAGGTGTAGTCCTCAGCAATCGTGCCTCGCCAGCCGTCGGTGCCGAACTTAATACGACTCACTTTCCATCTCCTTCTTGATCTTCGCCAGGTCGGCATCGACCATCATGTGGATAAGCTCCTCAAACGAGACGCGCGGTTCCCAGCCGAGCCTCGCGCGGGCCTTCGCCGGGTTGCCGACGAGCAGGTCGACTTCTGCGGGGCGCATGAAGCGCGGGTCCTGCACGACGTGCTCGCGCCAGTCCAGGTCAACGTAGCTGAACGCAACCTCACACAGATCTTGCACCGAGTGGGTCTCGCCAGTGGCGACGACGTAGTCGCTCGGCTCGTCCTGCTGGAGCATAAGCCACATTGCCTCAACGTAGTCACCGGCAAAGCCCCAGTCACGGCGCGCGTCGAGGTTGCCGAGCGCCACCTTGTCCTGCAGACCGAGCTTGATCCGCGCGACGGCGTCCGTAACCTTACGGGTGACGAACTCCAGGCCCCGGCGCGGGCTTTCGTGGTTGAACAGGATGCCGCTCGTCGCGTGCATGCCGTAGCTCTCACGGTAGTTCACGGTGATCCAGTGGCCGTAGACCTTCGCCAC
>DGDY01000126.1:25556-26186 GCA_002385675.1 Anaerolineales bacterium UBA3940
GCGTCGAGCAGGCGGGTGACGCCGAGCGCGGTCACCTCACCCGTGAAGACGGGCTGCCGCCACGACTCCTGCACGAAGCTCTGCGCGGCGAGGTTGTAGACCTCGTCCGGGCGGTACTCGTCGATGACGTGAACGAGGGAGGTCTCGTCGAGCATGTCGCCGGACACGATCTGGATCTTGTCCTGAATATGGCCGATACGCTCGAAGTTGACGGTGCTGGTCCGGCGAACCAGGCCGATGACCTCGTAGCCTTTTTCCAGTAAAAACTCGGCAAGGTACGAGCCGTCCTGGCCCGTAATACCTGTGATGAGCGCTCTAGGCATGTGAATCACTCCTGTGACTAGTATTCTAGGGTTAGCCTGCAAAGGCAGGGGGCGGGGGCGACTCGTGCGAGCGTACCCCTGCCGCTGAGATCAGGGCTGCGTTTCCCTGACTCGCGCGCGCCAGTCTTCCAGTACGTCCACCAGCGTTTCTTCGAAGCTGATCTGGGGCTCCCAGCCCGTCGTCGCGCGGACTCTCGCCGGGTTGCAGACGAAGATCGGCACTTCCGACGGGCGCATCCGCGCCGGGTCGACCTGCACCTGGATGGGCGCCTCGGTGTGGTGGAGCAGGATGTCGAGCAGTTCCTGA
>DGDY01000185.1:0-17694 GCA_002385675.1 Anaerolineales bacterium UBA3940
AGATGTGTATAAGAGACAGCTACATCGCCGTGTGCAAGGTCGATGCATGGAACCTCATGCACTTCCTGCGGCTGCGCATGGCCCCCGACGCGCAGTGGGAGATCCGCCAGTACGCCAACGCTATACACGAGATCTTCCGCGAGGTGCTGCCGTGGACGGCAGAGGCGTTTGATCTGTACGTCAAGCCCAAGTCATAACGGGCTAGCTGCAGGAAGCGATCAGCATGAGTGAGGACATGCGCGCGGTTTTCCAGACCGAGATGGAGGACACCCGCCGTGCCTTCCACCTACTGGCCGCGTCGCTCACGATGGACCAGTGGAACCGCCCCAGCGACAACCCCGGCTGGACGATCGGGCAGGTGATGTTCCACATGACACTCGCGCCGCGCTTCGTCCGCGCCGACCTGTTCATCATGCGGCGGCTTCGCTGGATGCCGAGGCCGCCCGCAGCCGTGTTCCACACGCTGAACAAGCACTACACCCGGCTCGCCGCGCGCGGCCTTACCCCTGCTACCGTCACCGACGAGTATGATCGATCCCACCATCTCGCCCTTGAAGCCCTGTTCAGCGTTGAGCCTCACGAATGGAAGATGGGCATGTCCTACCCCGTCCGGGATCCGCTGCTCGGCAGATACGTGACGGTCGAGCGGCTGTTCCACTACATCAAACTGCACTTTGATCACCATGCCGGGGAGATCCGGCGCGCGCTGCTGCGATGATGATGGACGCGCATCTGGAGAACAACGCCGTTCAGTTCGACCTCGACGCCGCGACCGGGCGCTTCCGGCTGCATCTCGGCCCGATCTCGCTCGTCGCGGGCTGCTCGGCTGATGTACGCATCGACGGGGGGCGACGCGTCCGTATAGACGCTGGCCGCGCTGCGAGCTTCGAGCAGGAACCCATCGCCGACGCGCACGGGCACGGCTCCCGGCTGCGCATCGCCTTCCAGCCCGGCGAGGCCGGACAGCTTCACCTGCTGGCGTGCGTCTACGACGATCACCCCTTCGTCGCGCTGCGAGTAGGGCTGACCAATCGCAGCCCCGCCCCGCTCCGCGTCGATACTCTCACCACGCTGGAGACGGCGGAACTCACTCTGGGCAGCGGCCCGCTCGACGCATGGGTGAACGGCTTCCACTCGTGGAGCTTCACCGGCTACGTGCGGCACGACGAGCGCCAGCCACGCTCCGCCACGCGCTGGTTCACCCTGCCGCTTGCAGCCAACCCCACCACCCCCCACCCATCGCAGCCGGGGCAGGCCGTCGCCGAGTGGGTCGGCGCGCTGATCGAGACGGGGAAGCAGGCGCTTGTCGCGGGCTACATCGGCGTCGAGGATCAGTTCAGCCAGGTGTTCATGGACGGTCGCCCGGCGCACCGCCGCCTGCTGATGCAAAGCGCCGCCGACGGCGTGCCGCTTCAGCCCGGTGATACGCTGTGGGGCGAGTGGGCCATTCTGTACCGTGTCGACCTACCCCACCCCGATCCGCTCGGCGTGTACGCCAGGGCGGTGACGCGCCTCACGCCCGCGCGCGTACCGCCGCAGGCGCCCGTACCTGCCTGGTCAAGCTGGTACCAGTTCTTCGACAGGGTTTCCGATGAGGACATGCAGCGCAACCAGCGCGCGCTACGTGAGATGCGCGAGCGGTTGCCACTGGCGCTCGTGCAGCTTGACGACGGCTACCAGCCCCGGTGGGGCGACTGGCTGCGCCACAACGAGCGCTTCCCCGGCGGCGTGCCCGCCTGGGCCGAGCGCGCTCGCATGGACGGCTTCGAGCCGGGGCTGTGGCTCAGCCCGTTCACCGTCGAGCGCGGCGCGGCAATCTGGAAGGAGCACCCCGACGCCGTGCTGCGTGACCGGCGCGGCAGGCCGGTGCGGGCAGGGATCACACCGCAACACCGGCTCTACGGGCTTGACCCGACACACCCCGCCGTGCGCAACTTCGTGCGCCGCACCATCGAGACGGTTGTGCATGACTGGGGCATCCGCTACCTGAAGCTAGACTTCCTGCTGTGCGGAGCGCTGCCCGGCCAGCGCTACGACCCGACCCGGACGCGCGCGCAGGCGCTGCGCAGCGGGCTGGCCCTGATCCGTGAGGTGGCAGGCGAGGAGGCAGTGCTGCTCGGCTGCGGCTGTCCGCTTGGCCCGGCGGTGGGTCTGGTAGACCTGATGCGCGTCAGCCCGGACGTCGCGCCGTTCTGGAACCCGGAACTTTTCGGCATCCGGGCCTTTCTGCAGCGCGATTACAACGTCCCGGCGGCACGCAACAGCACGGTGATCTCGCTTAACCGCGCCTGGACGCAGCGCCGCTTCTGGTGGCTCGACGCCGACAACCTGCTCGTTCGGGAAGAGCAGGATCTGACCGCCGCCGAGGTGCAGACGCTCGTCTCCGTCATGGCGGTGACGGACAGCCACCTTGTGCTGAGCGACGACCTGCCGCGCGTGCCTGCCGAACGCCTGCGCTGGGCTGCCAGCCTGCTCCCCCTCCTGCCCGGCGAGGTCGAAACGCCTTGCCTGTTCGAGAGCCGGGAGCCGGGGCTGCTGGTCAAGCGGTACGACGGCGCGGCAGGGCCGCACCGGGTCGTCGCGCTGTTCAACTGGGCGGACGAACCGGCATCGCTCCGGGCAGATCGCGCCGAGCTTGGCCTGCCGGGCGACGGGCCGCTGCTCGTGTTCGACTTCTGGCGGGGGACGGCAGCCATCCACACCGGGGGCGTGCTCCAGGCCGGGCCGGTCGAGCCGCACGGGGCGGCGCTGTTAGCGGTCCGTCCGCTTGCCGACGGGCCGCAGCTTGCCGGCACCGATCTGCATGCGAGTATGGGTGCGGAGATAACTCGCTGGGACGTGCGCGATGACGTGCTGACGTTCACGATTGCGCTGGGCCGTGAGGCCGAGGGGCATGTGTGGCTGTACGCACCCACGCCGCTGCGCCGGGCGTCAGCCAACGGCACGGACATCACCATCGAGGAAAGCGATCAGCAGGGCATCTACCGGCTGCCTGTCAGGGTGGCCGGGCAGTGTAAGGTTATAGTCATACTGTAGCTAGCCCACGACCGGGGGCGGCATCACCTGTTCGAGGGCGTCGGTAAGGGTTGCCTGCGGCACGCCGAGGTCGGCCAGCACGTCGAGCGCCGCGTGCCGGTCAGCGCGTGCCAGCCCCATCGCAATGTGCAGCGGCGCGACCGCCAGATGTCCCCGGTTCCACGCCTCGCCAATCGCAAAACCGAGGATGCGCTGCACGTCGTCGCCCAGAGGCAGCCGCCGCTCGGACATGCGCGGGTAGGCCGCGGCACGCATGTGCCCCCACAGCACGTCCGCGGTGAGGCCAAGCTCGTAAGCGAACACGTCCTGTACCGGGCCGGGCAGCGAGACAAGCGCCGCCAGCAGGTGCAGGCTGGTGACGCGCGGGCTACCCATGCGCCGGGCCGTATCCATCGCGAGGCTCAGCAACCAGGCGCTCTCCAGCGTGAAGCGGTAGGCATGGGTCGACTCGTCGCGAATGGCGGCAGGCGGAGCGGCCTGCTGCAGGGCATAGAGGTCGTTCAAGACCTGGTTGGGCTCGATGTGGAGGGAGGCGAGCATCTCGTCGGCAGAGGTTGGCTCGATGATGATGCCGTAAAGCAGGTGCTCGGTATCAAGGCGGCGATGGCCCCACTGCTGCGCCGCCATCACCGCCCGCTCGATGGCGTCCCGCGCTTCGTCGGCGAGGTCCATGCGCCCGTGAGAAATCCGGTCGTGGAGCGCGGCAGACTCGACAAGCAACTCGTGCAGCGCCTCGGGGGTGATGCCCAGCCCGTCGAGGACGGCGGTTGCCAATCCCTTGCTCTCACGCGAGAGCGCATACAGGAGATGCTGGCAGGTAACGAAGCCGTGGCCCAGGCCATCCGCCTCGTCAGACGCAAACGCCAGCACCCGCTGGAATCGCTCCGTTGGTACGGGTGCTGGCGCTGAATTGTTCTGATCGTCGTAGTGCTCGCTGCCGGCGTCGCTCATGCCGCGTCGCTGTTGATCCCCAGCTTCGACTGTGCCTCGCGGATCCGCTCGCGCAGCGTCTGCCGCTGAGCAATAGCCGTCTCAACCGGCTGGGCAACGTTGCTCGTGAAGGTCGAGTCCAGTTCGTCGATCTTCGCCAGAACCTGCTGCGCCGGCACAAAGACGTTGTCGATCACCGGGCGAACCAGCATGCCCTGCAGGTTGCGCCCCTCGTCCGTGCCGAACCAGTCCGCGAGCGGGTCAAGCACTTCGTCGTTGATGCCGCGGATCAGCTCGGGGAGCTGGTCGACCACGGTCCGCATCGCGTTCAGGCCCGCTTCAGCGCGGCGGCCAAAGTTGAACGGCAGACGGTCAAGCACCTTGATGATAAAGTCCATCAGCGTGGATGACAGGTTCGCCGCGGGCTGCACCACATCGCGGACCTGCTCAAGCAGCCAGTCGATGCTGGTTGCCAGCGCATTCACCTGGCGCTGCAGCCACTGGATGCCGGTCTGCGGGCGCAGCATCGCGCCGATGAACCAGTCCGTCACCGCACGTCCGATCTCAAGCCCCTCGCGCAGCAGAGCGGCCAGCCGGGCGAGGTTCTGCAGGTTGCCGCCCATCGCGGCAAGTGCAGCACCCATCATCATGTCCAGCCCGACCTCGTCAAGCTGCTGCCACAGGCTGTTGAGGTTCCGGTGCGCCTCAAGCTCGGCAAGTGCGGCCTCAAGCGCCTGCCGCGTCTCGACCAGCTCGGCGTTCCTCTGCTGAAGCTCGCTGTTCAGCCGGTCACGGTCGGCGGTGAGCGCCTGCAGCGCACTGCGAAGCTGGCTCACGTCGGTTGTGTTGGCAGTGGCGGTCGGCTGCTGCGTGCGAGCCGCGTCGCTCAGGCTCGTCAACGCCGCCACGCTGGGCGCAGATTCCGCGTACTGGTCATACAGCAGCGCGGCGCTACCGCCGAGCGCGGTCGCCGCAACACCACCCAGCAGAACGCGAGTCAGGAAGTGGCGACGCCCGGGGTCGCTAACTGGCTCGTCTTCGTCTGCTGCCGCTTCATAATAATCATAGTCGTAGTCGTCGTACTGATCTTCGCTGTACGCGCCGACGTCGAAATCGTCGATATACTCGTCCTCAAACGGCACCGGCGGCAGATTCAGCATGGTCTGATCATCGTCCGAGAGGATCTGTCCGTCGATGATCTGCTCTTCCTGATCGCGCTCAAAATCTGTCATCTTTGTCACCGCGTTTCTAACCCGCGAAAGCTTTCTAACCTAACGCCGCTCGTAGTATCCCAGACGGCGCAGGGCTCTCTCATCCTTACGCCAGTTTTTAAGAACCTTCACCCACAGGTCGAGATAAACACGCGTGCCGAGTAAAGGCTCAATTTCAGCCCGCGCGCGTCTTCCAAGTTCTCTCAGAGCGCTCCCGTTCTTGCCGATCAGGATGCGCTTCTGGCTGTCCCGCTCGACGTAAATCGTCGCTGCGATGTATGTGAGGTCCTCACTACGCTCTTTAAACTGCGTCACCTCGACGGCAACCGAGTGCGGCACTTCGTGCTCATACAGCAGTAGGGCCTGCTCGCGGATGAGCTCAGCCACGTTGTCCCGCACCTGCGTCTCGGTGAGGCGATCTGCCGGGTAGAACCGGGGGCCTTCCGGCAGCCGCTCAATAAGCATGTTTAATAACCGATTAATGTTAACACCTTGTGTCGCGCTTATCAACAATGTGTCAGCGCCAGGGACAAGCTGGGCATACGCTGCCGCGTGCTCAGCCTCTTTCTCGCCCTCGACGAGGTCCCGCTTGTTCATCGCCAGGATGATCGGAGTGTCCTTCTGAGCGGCGACGACTTCGGCAATGGCCTTGTCGGCGCGAGTCGGCATCTCGGAGACGTCTACCAGAAAAAGGATGACGTCTGCATCCGGGATGGCCCCTGTCGCGACCTCGACCATGTACTCGTCGAGCTTGTTGCGCGACTCTATGATACCCGGCGTATCAACGAACACAATCTGCGCATCATCGCGCGTATAAATGCCGAGCTGCCGATCCCGGGTGGTCTGCGGCTTCGGGCTGACGATAGCCAGCTTCTCGCCAAGCACCGCGTTCATCAGCGTCGACTTGCCGACGTTCGGCTTGCCGATCACCGCGACGAACCCCGCCCGGTGCCCCTCGGGAAGCTCCTCAGGGAGCTCCTCGGGCATTTCGAGGTCGCCCTGCGAGAAGTACTGCTCCAGCAGCCGCTCGTTCTCCGCGATGATTTCTTCAAACTGCTCCTCGTCGAGCACGTTTTCCTCACCGGTGCTCTCGAAGTCGTCACGGTCCGCAGACTCGTACATGCTCCCTCATTAAGTGTACATACCTATACATGTAGCCGGAATGGGTTAAAGTCCGTATCTACGTCGAAGTAGTCTTCCTGTTCGGCGTGTTTAAGCAGGTTCACTATTCTGTACGTGATAGGCGTCATCAGGGCTTCAATCCCCACCTTGAACACGTAGTTCGTGACGATGAGCGAAAGCGCAATCGCCCAGGGGAACACGCCCAAGGCCGAGGCAATCGCGATGAAGACCACCGTGTCGATCCCCTGCCCTACCAGCGTTGACCCGATCGTGCGGGCCCACAGATAGCGCCCCTGCGTCCAGACCTTCATCCGCGCCAGCACGTAGCTGTTCGAGAACTCCCCGGCGAAGTAGGCGACCAGGCTCGCGATCACGATCCCGCCGCTTGAGACGCCCCCGAGGATTGCGTTGTACGCGTCCTGCCCGGCGTACTCCTGCCAGGCCTCCTCGCCGGGCATGATCCCGACAAGCCACAGCGTGAACGCCATCAGCGCCGCCGCCCCGAACCCCGCCCAGATCACCCGGCGCGAGCGGCGGTAGCCGTAGACTTCCGTCAGCACATCGCCAAAGATGTAGCTGAGCGGGAAGAGCAGCGTGCCGCCATCGAAGGCCAGGTCCAGCCCGAGCAGGTTAACGCCCCAGTCGATGATCTTGGCCGACGAGGCGATGTTGCTCAGGAGCAGCACCGTCACGAACAGCACCATCACCAGGTCGAAGTAGCGATATGCCCGCTGCTGCTCGCGTGCGGCGCTGGTACGCTCCGGATGTTCAGCCTTGCGCTCAGCCGCCAACGCCCTGCCCTGTAAAGGCCGGGTGCGGCCCTCTGCCGAACCGGCGCACTTCAAATGTAAAGTTGCTCGCATCGCGCCCGGCTGCCGTGAGGCGCATGCGCTTCACGTAGCCAAGCGTCTCGTCAAACTCAAGCTCCAGCGTTGGCTGCGGCTGTCCGCTGCCCTGTGTCCGCCTGAGCACGTCACGCGCCCAAGCAAACGCGCCGGGCACCGAGAACAGCCAGTAGTCTGAGCCACGGGCGATCTTGCGCCACTGGCCGTCCCAGCGATGCCACAGTTCGCCCTTTACGACTGTCAGCTCATGGTCGCCGAAGCGGTTGACCGCCGGGCCCATGTAGCTCACGCCGATCCAGTACTCCTCGATCCGGGCATCCCGCCAGCGCTCGATGGCCCTGACGAGTGCCCGCTGCCTGTCCATTACGGGCGATCCGCCCAGGTTTTGGTCTTGCATTAGAACATCTGCTCTATTATATTGATTCAGGAGTAAAAACACCAACCTCGAGCGTTGGAACTTAGTAAGAAATTTCTGCGTAAGAAGTTTTGGCCCACTGCCGCCTAATATTAGAGACAGCCATCATTCTTAGTCCTATCTTATTATAGGTAAGTTGCGCAGGTAGCAAAAGCCCGGCGGGTGCCCGGATGCATCTCATAGGGAAGTCGTCAGCCGGGATGGGGGAAATATGGCCGCGCTCGCCATGCACCCCCGCTATTTTATGCCAGAGAGGAGACTTACTAGACGATGGAGCAACGACTCAGTTCACGCACGCTCGGTGCGGTTGCGATTACCCTGCTGTTCTGGGCGTCCGCCTTTGCGGGCATTCGCGCCGGGCTGGAGGCGTATCAGCCGGCGCACCTCGCCCTGCTGCGCTTCCTCATTGCCTCGGCGGCTCTGGCGATCTATGCGCTCATCACGCGGATGCCCCTGCCCCGCCGCGAGGACCTGCCCGGTATTGCGGTGCTCGGATTTCTGGGCATTACGGTGTACCACGTCTCGCTGACGTACGGCGAGGTCACGGTCACGGCGGGGGCTGCCAGCCTGCTCATCGGCGCGGCGCCGATGTTCAGCGCGCTGCTGGCGGTCGTGGTGCTCGGCGAGCGGCTGAAAGTGTGGGGCTGGGTGGGCATTCTGGTCAGCTTCGCAGGCGTGACGCTGATCGCGCTGGGCGAGGGCTCCGGTCTGAACTTTGACCCCGGCGCCGCGCTGATCTTGCTCTCCGCCGTCGCCACAAGCTTGTACTTCGTGTTCCAGAAGCCCTACCTGAAGCGCTACAGCGCGCTGCAGTTCACCACCTACTCGATATGGGCGGGGACGCTCTTCATGCTGGTGTTCCTGCCCGGCCTGCCGCGCGCGGTGGCGACCGCCCCGCTCAACGCGACGCTTGCCATCGTCTACCTCGGCATCTTTCCGGCGGCGCTCGCATATGTGACGTGGGTCTATGCGCTGTCGCAGGCGCCCGCCTCGGTCGTCATGAGCTTCCTGTACATCAACCCGGTGCTCGCCATCGCGATCGCGTGGCTGTGGCTCGGGGAGATCCCGACGCCGTTGTCGCTTGCGGGCGGCGCGCTGGCACTCGCCGGGGTGATCCTTGTCAACCTGCGCGGCAAGGCGGGCGCGCCACAGCCGATCGCCCGGCAGACGGCGGAAGACCCGGCAGCGCTGGACTAACCGGGCTCCTCAGCGGGCAGGCGCTGGGGCAGTTCGCACAGCGCGCCGGGGTGCACCACCCAGCACGGCACGGCCCGCCGCAGTAGAGCGGGGATGCGCCCGTCATCTAGAGGCGGCTCCTCCCAGCCCGCAGCGCGCGCGTCCAGCCAGACTGCCGCGCCGATCCGGCTCACCAGCCCGGCCAGGTCGTCCGACCGGTAGGCATAGACCCACAGGCCCAACGCAAGGTCAAGCTGTTTCAGGAAGATCTCTGCAGGCTTCCCGGTTGTAACATGGAAGCCGCCGACGTCAGCCCGGGGGAACAGGTCGCCGCGCCGCAGGATAAAGTCGAGCGCGGCGTCCCCCCGGTGCTCGCGCCGGAAGTCGTCGAAGACCCATTCAACGAGCAACGTGTCTTTCTTGAGGAGCAGCGGGATGCCGTAGCGCAGCACCATCGGGCCGTGATGCAGCACTTCGCCGGGCAGCGGGCCATACGGCGCGCCACAGATGAGCGCCGTACCGGTCCCATCCACCTGCACAACGTAGCCCGCCAGTTCGTCACAGGGAAGCGACTCGATACCCATATGCGCCTTCCTACTCGGCAAAATATGCCAGCGCAAGACGCACCCGCTCCTCCAGATCATCCGGCGCGTCTCGCGGAATGGACTGGAGCGCCGCCTGCGCCTCGACGAGGCTGAAGCCCATCGCCGTCAGCGCTTCGATCACCTCGGTGTCGGCGTGCGATACCGCGGCGAGGCCCGCCGGCAGGTCCTGCGCCACGAGCTTGCCCTTCAGCTCCAGCACGATCTTCTGCGCGGTCTTCTTGCCGATCCCTGGCACCCGCGCGATGATGTCCGGGTCGTCCTTCTGCACAGCGTTGGCGAGCACGTTCGGCGCGAGCGTGTTGACAATGGCGAGCGCCAGGCGCGGCCCAACACCCGAGACGCCGAGCAGCATCTCGAAGATAGCCTTCTCTTCCTCCGAGGCGAACCCGTACAGCGTCAGCGAGTCCTCACGCACAACAAGGTGCGTGACAAGCTCCACCGGCTGACCGATCCGTCCCAGCTTATTGAACACGCTTGACGGCACATAGATCAGCAGCCCCACCCCGCCGACCTGCACGGTGATGGTGTTTTCGCCGATCGCTAACAATGTTCCTGAAATCGACGCAATCATCCCTGGTCCTGTTATCGCTGTCATGAGTCATTCGGGCAGCGCCTGCGGCGAGCGCCGGGCGCGCCCCTATTGTACCAGCAACTGCCGTGCTGTCGTCTGATCCCCGGCCAGAGTGCACCAGGAGAGGCGTTGACAGCCAGAATTAACGCGGGCTATGATAGGATAACGTTTGTCCAATTTATCGTATTTACTTGCTTCGGCTCTACCGGGAGGAGAAACGCTGATGGCTGTTACGACATCCACACTCCGCCGAGGAGTGGCCCAAGAACAGAGCTGGCTTCACAGTCGTGATTGGGACCTGATGTTCATCTCGCTGAGCGTCGTCCTCGTCACCATTCCCTACCTCACCTATCTGGGGCTGCTGGAGATGCAGCCGGTGCTGGCCCCCATTGCCATGCGCTTCGGCACAACTGTTGACGATCTCAGCCGGAACATCATCAATGCCATCGTCGCGCTGCTCGTCGGCGGGCCGCATATGTACGCTACCTTCCAGCGTACGGCACTTGACCGCGAGTACGTCGCCAAGCACAAGAAGGTCATCTGGTCTTCTGTGCTGATCCCGGCCATCGTGATCACGATGGCGGTGCTCTCGCTGCCGCTGCTGCTGACGGTCTTCTTCTTCTGGGCTTCGATCCACGTACTGCACCAGATCGTGTACATCACTGAGCTGTACAATCACAAGCGGCAGGCCAGGCTGTCCCGCTTTTCGCGCTTTGCAGACTACGCCATCATCCTGACCGCGCTCTACCCGATCGCCGCGTATAAGATCTCGATCAACCAGTTCACGATCGGCATCAACAACATCAGCGAAGTTGTCGCCAAGATCCTCGGCCTCGTCGGGCTGTCGCTCGGCCCGTGGATGGTATGGCTTGCCGGTTCGATGTTCGCCGTGGCGGTCGTCCTGTGGGTTATTAAGACCTACAAGGAGTGGCGAGACGGCACCCTCCACGGCCCGAAGACGCTGTTCATCGCGCTGACGGTCATCGCGTCGTTCTTCGTGCCGGCGCTCGGCAACCTCGATACAGCCTTCCAGGGTATGAACCTGTGGCACTCGCTGCAGTACCTGGCGCTGACGTGGATGCTCATCAACCTGCGCCAGCGCCGCGGCGAGTTGGATCACTCCCCGCTCGTCGAGCGGCTCGCCCGCGATGGGGCTGCGCGCAAGTTCTACCTGTTCAATGTCGGGCTGACGGTTGCCGACGTGCTGCTCGCAGTGGTACTGTTTGGCATCATGTACGGGATCGTCGGAACCACCTTCGACTACGCCTTCGACCGCGCCTACTACATGGCGATCCTGAGCTTCCTGTGGATCCACTACTACCATGACCACTTCCTCTTCGCCGAGCCGGAAGTGATCATCGACTGACAGGCACGGGTGTGAGGATCCAGCCGGGGGCACGCGGAGGGGGCGTGCCCCTGATTGATTCTCCGAGCTGCTTGCAAGCCGGGCAGACCCCCACCCAGGTACGCTTGTCTCACCCGGCATACCGGGCTAAAATGCGCCTGGTTTTAATCACCGGGGATGAGGCACACTCATGCCAGATATCATCTACCTTGAGCACACCTCAAGCGTGCTCCGCGATAACCCGCTTGGCGACCCACACGTGCGCCGGCTGCCGGTCTATCTACCGCCCGGCTACCACGACGCACCCGACCGCCGCTATCCGGTGATCTGGGTGCTGGCGCCCTTCACCAGTTGGGGCGAGCGGATGTTCAACCTCCAGGCGTGGGATGAGAACATCGTGCAGCGCATGGACCGGCTCGTCCGGAGTGGACAGGCGGAACCGGCGATCCTCGCCTTTCCCGATGCTTTCACGATGTTCGGGGGCAGCCAGTACGTCAACTCGTCGGCAGTCGGCAGGTATCAGGACTACCTGCTTGAGGAGCTTGTCCCCTTCCTTGACGAGAACGTCCGGACGCTGGCCTCGCCTGAGCACCGTGCGGTGCTGGGCTACAGCAGTGGGGGCTTCGCCGCGCTGCGGCTGAGCATGTGCTGCCCCGGCGTATTCAGCGCCGCCGCCTCGCACGCCGGGGATATGTGGTTCGAGGCGTGCTACTGGCCCGACATCCCCGGTGCGGTGCGCGGGCTGGCGCAGGCCGGGGGCGTCGAGCCGTTCGTCGAGAGCCTCCGCGGGCTGACGAATGCACGTGATACAAGCCGCGACTGGTTCAGCACGCTGGGCATGGTCGCCATGAGCGCCTGCTACTCACCCAACCCGAAAAGCCCCGCCGGGTTTGACCTGCCCTTCGATCCGGTGACGGGCGAGATCGACGCGGCGGTGTGGGCGCGCTGGCAGACATACGACCCGCTGCGCCTGGCCGCGGACCATATCGAGGCGCTCCGCTCGTTGAAGGCGCTTTACTTCGACTGCGGCGTTTACGATGAATACAACCTTTTCCTCGGCGCGCGACGGCTGCACCGCCTGCTCGACGAGCACGGCGTGGACCACATTTATCAGGAATTTTCGGGCGGGCATCGCAACATCAACTGGCGCTATGACGTTTCCCTGCCCATTATCAGCCGGGCGATTGCCCGGCGGGAAGGCTAACGCGGCTCGTGATGAAACGCTCTCACCGGCTGCTTGTGATGGCGCTGCTTGCGACGCTCACTCTGACCGCCTGCCGGGGTGGTCGTGATCCATTTATTTTCGTGACGGTCACGCCATCCGCGAGTTCGGGGCAGCCCATACCGCCGGGCGAGATGATCCAGCCGCCCCCGGCGTCAACTGCGGGCGCATTACCCGGCGCAGAGGGCGCCCCGCCGACGCCTGCCTTCATCCCCACGCCCAACCCGACACGCCCCGCCGTTGTCGACCCCACGCAGGACCAGATTCACGTCGTGCAGTTCGGCGATACGCTGAACGCCATCGCCGACCGCTACGGTGTCGCGCCCGAGTCGATTATGCAGGCCAACGGGCTGGACAACGCGAACCTGCTCTCCGTCGGCCAGTCGCTCATCATCCCGCTCGGCGTGCGGACGGTCGGCCCGGCCTTCAAGATCATCCCGGACAGCGAACTGGTCTACGGGCCGGCGCTCAAGGGCTTCGACGTGGAGCAGGCTGTTAGCATCCTGCCGAACAGCTTTCTTGCCAACTACACCGAGGAGCTTGACGGTCGGCTGTGGACCGGCGCAGAGATTATCGACCGGGTAGCGGTCGAGCAGAGCATCAGCCCACGGCTGCTGCTGGCGCTGCTGGAGTACGAGAGCGGCTGGCTCAGCCAGTCGATGGTGACAGAGGATCAGGCGCTCTACCCCATGGGCTACCGCGAGCGCCCGGGGCAGATCTACGGGCTGTACCGCCAGCTTGACTGGGCGGGCAAGATGCTCCAGGCGGGCTACTACGGCTGGCGCCAGCGCGGGCTGAGCGCGGTGCTGCTCGCCGACGGCCAGCGCGTCGGCCTGGACCCCACGATCAACGCGGGCACGGCGGGCGTGCAGACGCTCCTCGCACAAACCCGCTCGCTCGATAGCTGGCTGGCTGCTACGCAGTACTCGGGCTTCTTTAATACGTACGTCAGCCTGTTTGGCGACCCGTTCCGCTTTGCGGTCGAACCGCTCATCCCGCCGGACCTGCAGCAGCCAGAGATCGGCTTCCCCTTTGGCGACGACGAGGTCTGGTACTTCACCGGCGGGCCGCACGGCGGCTGGGGCTCGAGCAGCGCCTGGGCCGCGCTCGACTTCGTCTCCGCTGAGGAGGTCGGGTTGGGCTGCGATGTTTCGCCGGACTGGGCGCGCGCCGTAGCGGACGGGGTGATCGCCCGCAGCGAGTACGGGCTTGTCATCCTCGACCTGGACGGCGACGGCTTCGAGGGCACCGGCTGGACGATCTTCTATCTGCACCTCTCAAGCGAGGATCGCCCCGTGCAGGAGGGTCAGCGCGTGAAGAAGGGCGACCCCATCGGGCACCCATCCTGTGAAGGCGGGGTCAGCTACGCGACGCACCTGCACATCGCCCGGCGCTACAACGGCGAGTGGATCGCTGCGGACTGCTCGGAGTGCATGCTTGAAGCCCCGGCGCCGCAACTCAACATGGACGGCTGGCTGACTTACACCTTCGGGAAAGAGTACGACGGCTCGATGATCAAGGGCGAGGAGTACCGCGAGGCCTGCGTGTGCCGCGAGCCGGTCAACACCTTCCATCTGCAGGCGCTCCAGGCAACCGAGGCTCGCTGAGCCGCTACGGGATGGGGTAAATGTTCGGTTCGAGGTCGGCGGCGGCGTTCACCGGCTCCGCCGCGTCGAAGATCAGGTAGCATGCCTCCGACTTCGGGTGTGCGTGCGCCCAGCTTGCAAGCCGGATCTGCCGGTTTGCGAGGATGTCGTACCCGCCCGATACCGCAATATGCCCGGCGACGAGCACGCGCTGCGGCATCCCCGGTGGTGAGAACGCGTCGAGGAACTGCTCGACCAGCCGGCTGTATGTCGCGGAGCCAAAGCGGCGCTCCGCCTGCGTGAAGAAGAACTCCTCCAGCAGATCCCACTCCGGCTCAAGGTTGGTCGCGATGAAGCCGCGCAGCAGATCGTAGTAGCGGGGGTCGTCCGGCCCGGTAACCGCAAGCTGCTCGCGGGCCAACTGCTCGTACTCCTTCCCGGTAATCTGCCCGTACGAGGCCAGCAGTTCGAGCACGTCCGAGCGCGAGAGCAGGCGGTCAACCTCGCGGAGGACGGCCTCGTGAGACAGGCTCAACAACCACTCGGCAGCCTGCGGCGTCGCCGTGAGCGTCGACGCGCCCGCGTGTGTCAGCATGACACCCGCGGCTGTCCGCACCACAAACGGCAACGAGTGGAGGAAGTCGATGACCACGCCCCGGTAGTCGCCCAGCATATGCTCAAAGCGAGGCAGGAAGGAGACATTGCCCTTGCTGTACGGCGTCGAGTAGATGTGCATCAACTCGTGGTTGCCGAGCAGCGGGATGATGGTTTCCCCGCCGAGTTCATTGCGAAGCTGTATCAGGTCCAGCAGGATGTCCAGCGAGTAGTCATCCTCCGGCAGCCCGTAGCCGTGGATCATATCGCCCAGTATGACGAAGTGATCCGCCAGGCCTTCTTGCAGCAGCGTCAGGAAGTGGTCGCGGTAGCGAGCATACGGCTCCCACTCGCCGTGCAGGTCGCTGATGGTGTAGACGAGTCCATGCAGTAGGTCGACGGCGCGGTTCATGACACTCCCGGTCGTGACAAACAGCCGCCGCCCATCCACCCCGACGGACGGCGGCCAGGTAAACGAGGGTTTATGGTGACGCACCCCACGCCTGAAGGCAGGGGGGTTCGCACCGGTTGCTCAGTAAAGAACGCTTCCGCGCTCTGATCCCTCCCCGGCTGACGTGCGCCGGGCTGTGCTCAGACGCAGTCCCCGTAGCCGAGAAGCTTGGCAACGTTGCACACCGCCTCGGCGGAGCGGTCCAGCATCTCGCGCTCTTCATCGCTGAGCTTCATCTCGATGATCTTCTCAATACCGCCAGCGCCAAGCACAACGGGCACGCCCATGAAGAGACGCTCGTAGCCGTACTCGCCCATCAGGTAGGTGGCGCATGGAATGACCCGCTTCTGGTCCTTCAAGATGGCCTCAACCATGCTGACGGTCGCCGCTGCGGGCGCGTAGAAGCCGCTGTAGCCCAGCAGGCTGACGATCTCGCCGCCGCCCTTGCGCGTGCGCTCGATGATGCGGTCGAGCGTCTCGCGGTCCATCAGTTCCAGCACGGGGATGCCCGCCACCGACGTGTGGTGCGGCAGCGGCACCATCTGGTCGCCGTGCCCGCCGAGAACGATGCCGTGAACGTCCTTCACGGAGACGCCCAGCTCCATCGCGATGAACGTCTTGTAGCGGGCCGTGTCCAGCGCGCCCGCCTGGCCGATCACCCGCTCGCGGGGGAAGCCGCTCTCGTGCAGCGCAACGTGGCACATGGCATCGAGCGGGTTCGAGACGACGATCAGCACGGCATCCGGCGAGTACTTCACGACGTTGTGAACCACGTCCGCCACGATCTTCTGGTTCGTCCGGACGAGATCGTCACGGCTGGGGTACTGGCCGGTCACCGGGTCCTTCTTGCGCGGCACACCGGCGGTAATCACCACCACATCCGAACCGGCAGTATCGGCATAATCGTTTGTGCCGATGATGGCGTGGTCAAAGCCGTACACGGGCGCCGCTTCCTGAAGGTCGAGCGCCTTCCCCTGCGGCATCCCCTCGACGATGTCGACCAGCACGACATCGGCGAGATCATCGGCGGCAATCCAGTGGGCAGCCGTCGCGCCCACATTCCCCGCGCCGATGATCGAAACCTTCCTGCGCTTCAACATGCTTACGTTCCTCCTGATGAGCCATGTATCAGAGACAGGACCTCCTCTCGCCCAGCTTCTCCCCCCGGACGGCGAGGTCGGCGGTTAAATGGCGCGCCACACAATGCCGTGTGCCTCAGGCTCCGGCAGTTCTGCTGTGCGCACCAGGTTCAAAAGCTCCTCCGGCTGTAACCGGCAAGCTCTTCACAGTTATAAACATCCGACGCGTGGAGCACCGCAACACCCCGGCGTCATCCCGGCGAAACCGTCAGATCATCCTCGTGCTGCGCGCTGCTGTACGTCGAGCCGTGATCGTCGGCACGTGAGAAGCGGGTCAGTACGGCAGTGCCGCCCTCGGGCCAGCTTTTCGCTACTGGCTTGGGGAAGGCCGGGTCAAACAGGGTCACGATCAGTGCGATGAGCAGCCCGGCGACACCCGCGCCGAACCCGGCAAGCTGGAGCACGTCGGAGAACGGCCTGTTGGGGAACGCCACTGCAATCAGTGTGAGGATCGCCCCCGCCAGAGCGAGGAAGCCAAGCAGCGGGTTGATACCGGCTTTACCCGCTTCCGCACGCCGCAGCATGACCCACATCGTGAACCCGGCAGCCATGTACGCGCCCCCGAAGGCCCGCAGCGCTGCCAGCATGCTGTGCTCGGCGAACAGCACGCCGAAGGTCATAAGGCTGTAGGCCAGCGCCGCGACCAGCGCGAAAAAGCCGATGTAAAAAATGACGCCGAATGCGCGCAAAAAACCTCTCATGATCCCTCCCCACGCAGTGGATATCGAGGCAGTAAATTGAGGACAGAGTCTCCCTTATTTGGGTGCAATCGGATTGTAGCACGGGCATTTGGCCTTGCCAAAGCAGGCGGCGGGTTGCTTCAGAACAGTCAAGCCAACCCACGTCCGATCAAAAAAGGCGCACGATGCGCCTTCCCATCTATCTCGCCTGCTGCGCCCGCCACTCGTCTTCGAGGATGCTCATCAGGATCATGTCGTGATAGCGGCCCTCCCGCCACAGTACCTCGCGACGGCGGCCCTCCTCTACAAAGCCGGCCTTTTCATACGCGCGCACAGCGCGCTGGTTCGAGTCGAACACCCCCAGTTCGATGCGGTGCAGATTCAACTCGTCAAAGCCGAAGCGCAGCAGCACGCACACCGCGTCGGAGCCATAGCCCCTGCCCCAGTACGTCTTCTCACCGATGACGATACCCAGTTCTGCACGGCGGTTCTTGTGATCGACGTCGAACAGCGAGCAGTTCCCGATCAGCTTATCGCCTTCAAGCGTGCGGATACTGAACGCGTAAAGCTCCCCCTTCCCTATGCGCCGGGAAACATCCTCATACCAGTCGTCCTCAAACTCATCCGTGACCGGGATCGCCAGCCTTCCGAGGTATCGCTGGACCTCGTAGTCACGGAACCAGCGCTTATAGGCCGGAAGGTTCTCGCGGGAGATCTCGGTCAGGCAAACAAGCTCGCCTTCAAACAGGTTCATGACGACACTTCT
>DGDY01000185.1:17848-20677 GCA_002385675.1 Anaerolineales bacterium UBA3940
GCAATCACCGGGATCAGCACGATGCGCGACACCAGCCGCACCAGGATCGGCGGCCTGCCCAGCAGCGCGAAGATCAGCACGGAGATGACGACGACCACAAGCAGGAAGCCCGTGCCACAGCGCGGATGCTCCAGCGGGTAGCGGGCGACAGACTCCGGCGTGAGCGGCGCGCCATCTTCATAGGCATTGATCGTCTTGTGCTCCGCGCCATGATACGCAAACAGCCGCTTGATGTCCTCCATCCGCCCGATCGCCCAGATGTACCCGACGACGAGCAGCAGCCGGATAATGCCCTCGATCACGTTGCCGAGGAATGGCGATTCAAGCCCGGTGAGCGCGTGGAACCCATCGGCGGCAGCGGCAGGCGTCAGGAAGAACAGCCCGATGGCAATCGCCATCGACACGGCGATAGTGCCCCATGCTACCGGCCCGGAGAACTCGCCTTCATCGCCCATCGCCACATCGGCGGAGAAGGTCAGCGCACGCATACCCAGCCCGAGCGAGTCCCACAGCAGGCCAAGCCCGCGCACAAACGGCACCCGGCTCCAGAAGCCGTTGTACAGCGACGAGTTGATCGGCTCCTCACGGATCACGATCTCACCATTCGGCGCGCGTACCGCGAGCGCCACGTGCCGGCTGCCGCGCATCATCACGCCCTCAATAATCGCCTGGCCGCCGTAGTTAAATTTCTCTTTCGCCATTATCACCAACCCTCAGCACATCATCACTGCTCGCGATTGTAGTCAGTAGGAGGGCCCCCTGCAAGGCGGGCCGGGCGTGAGTCAATACTGTTCGTCGTATAGCTGCTGGTAGCGGCTGCTGTGCAGATGCGTGATCGCCACCGCGAGCGCGTCGGCGGCGTCGTCCGGACGCGGAATCTCGTCCAGCCCCAGCAGCATGCGCACCATCTCCTGCATCTGCGACTTGGACGCGTTGCCGTAACCGGCGACCGCCTGCTTGATTGAGGCGGGGGTGTACTCCGCGATGGTCAGCCCGCAGTCGGCAAGTGCAAGCACAGCTACACCACGCGCCTGCCCGACAGCCATAGCCGTGGTCACGTTCTTGCCGAAGAGCAGCTTCTCGATGGCGGCGCTCTCAGGACGGTACTGCTCGACGACCTCGCGCACACCCTTATACACCTGCTGGAGCCGGAGCGGCAGCGGCGTGTGCGCCGGTGTTTCCACCGCGCCATATGCGACCAACTCGACATCGCCGCCCCGCACCTCGCGCACAAGCCCGTAGCCCGTGATCGCGATCCCCGGGTCGATCCCTAACACCAGCATATCTATCCCCTTCAAGCCCTTGCAGGCGCTTATGATGACACAGGGCGAACCGGGCGATGCGCCGCGTAGCGCGCAGCACCCTGTCCGCCCTGTGTCCTGCTCGGCTCCGCTGTGACGGTTAGTTAGCCTCGAAAGCCTGTACCAGCTCGTCGGTCACGTTGAGGTTGGAGTACACCATCTGCGTGTCGTCGCTATCCTCAAGCTCCTCGACGAGGTTCATGACCTTCAGCGCCTGCTCCGGCGCGAGGTCAATCACGGTCTTCGGCACCCAGTCAAGCCGGGCTTCTTCGATTTTCAGGCCGCTGTCTTTCAGCGCGGTCAGCACCGCATGAAGCTCGTCACGCGGGGTGTAGATCTCAAGAACCTCACCGCTATCGACCACGTCCTCTGCACCGGCTTCCGCCGCCACCATAAAGACCTCGTCGTAATCGGCGCCGTCTGCGGCGATCGCAATGTAGCCCTTCTGCTCAAACTGCCAGGCCACCGCGCCGGGTTCCGCCATCGAGCCGCCAACCTTGTTCAGACGGTGCTTAAGATCGGCCAGGGTACGGTTGCGGTTGTCTGTTGCCACCACGACGAGCAGCGCGACACCATGCGGGCCATACGCCTCGTAGAGCACCTCGACGATCTCGTCGGTGTCCTTCAACTCGCCCGTGCCGCGCTTGATCGCGCGCTCGATGTTCTCCTTGGGCATGTTCTCGGCTTTGGCCCGCTCAATCGCGAGAGCCAGCGCCGTGTTCATCTCCGGATCGCCGCCAGCGCGGGCGGCAATCGTAATCTCGCGTGAGAGGCGCGTGAAGATCTTCCCTCGCTTTGCGTCGTTGGCGGCCTTCTTCCGCTTAATGGTCGACCATTTGCTGTGTCCAGACATATATTTGTTTCCTCTTGGGGTTCTGATCTAAAGTGCGGCGAAAACGCCGCACATTCCCACAACGCTAAATGCCCCGTTTGCTTACTGTCGCCATTATAACATGTGCTTTTTTACGCACACAAGCACCAGCTATGGAAGAGTCCCCATTGTGACGCAAGTTTAACGTTGTGAGGGCTGTCGCTACGCCTTCCGCGCCTTGCGCCAGGTCATGATCGCCAGGCGCACGCCCGCACTGATCGCCGAGGCGGGGTCGAGCACGGCCTTCACCAGCACCTCGACCGCCGCCGGGGCAATGTCCTCCAGCACCTCCAGCCAGCGGTCGATCCGATCCACGTCAGGTTCGTCGGCCTTGTTCTCTTTCTCAAGCTGGCGGATGGCAAACTCGGCGTCTTCGCGGTCTGCGTCGCTGATCGGCATCTCGTCCAGCTCGCGTCGCACCAGTGTGAAGGGCGAGATCACCGTGCCGCCCGGGCCGGACCTTGCGCCCGAACCAATGGCGACGCTGCTCCCGGAAATACTGCCGATGCTGATCTTGTCGCCGAGCACCTCATCCCCGTGAATGATCTTATCCCCTTCGACAAGGTCGCCATACACGCTGTCGATGTCCACCTCGCGGGGGCCGCTCGCGGAAATCCGGACCTCCCCCACGGTCGTGGTGAGGTCGTCATCCAGCGC
>DGDY01000098.1 GCA_002385675.1 Anaerolineales bacterium UBA3940
GAGGTCGTGCGCGGCTGCCCGTTCCACACGCGCTGCCCGCGCAAGATCGGGCGCATCTGCGAGGAGGAAACGCCGCCCTGGCGCGACTGCGGCGAGGATCATCACATCTACTGCCACATCCCGCTCGATGAGCTGATCGAGATGCAGAAGGTGGGTAATCAACGCGAGCAGGAGAGCGGGGAGACATGATACGCTTTTTGCTGCGGCGGCTGGCGTTCTTCATCTTTACGCTGTTCCTCACGTCGCTGTTGATCTTCCTGCTGACGCGGGTGCTGCCCGGCGACGTGGCCCGCGTGCTGCTGGGGCGCGAGGCGAGCGAGGCGCAGGTGGCGGCGGTGCGCGAAGAGCTTGGCCTCGACCAGCCGCTTGTGGTGCAGTACGTGGAGTGGGTAGGGAGTTTCTTCGCCGGGGACCTGGGGCAGACGTTCTCCCGCCCCCGGCAGGACATTGGCCCGCTCGTCGCGTCGCGGCTGGTCAACTCCGGGCGGCTGGCGCTGCTGACGCTCGTGATCTCGGTGCCGCTGTCCATCGGGCTGGGGCTGCTTGCCGGGCTGACGGAGAACCGCGCGCCGGACAGCGTGATCTCGGTGCTGACGCTCTCCGTCGCCAGCCTGCCGGAATTCGTGACGGGGCTGTTCCTGATCAACGTCGTGGCGCTTGCCTGGGCGAATAACCCGCTCGCCCGCGCGCTCGGCTGGTGGTTCCCGCCGAGTTCGGCGGTGGCGGCGGGGGCATCCTTCGCCGAGGCGCTGCCCGCGCTGTGGCTGCCGGCGCTCACTGCAACGCTGGTGCTGATGGCGTACATCGTGCGCCTGACCCGCGCCGGGGTGATCGAGGAGTTGAAGCGGGATTACGTCACGATGGCAGTGCTGAAGGGCCTGCCCTACCGGACAGTCGTTGTGAAGCACGTGCTGCGCAACGCGCTCATCCCGACGGTGACGGTGATCGCGACCAGCACGGGCTGGCTGCTCAGCGGCCTGATCGTGATCGAGTACGTGTACAGCTACCCTGGCATCGGGCGGCTGCTGATCTTCGGCATTGAGAACCGCGACCTGCCGCTGATCCAGGCCGTGGTGATGGTCACCGTCGTGGTGATCCTCGTGGCAAACCTCGCCGCCGATCTACTCTACGCGGCGCTGAACCCGCGCATCAGTTTGGAATAGAGAGAGTGCCACCGCACCCCTCTGCGGGAGCCCCGACCCTTGATGTACAGAGGAGCCCCGGCGATTAGTCGCGGCGTCTGATAGACAAATCGATCCGATCTTGTAGAGGCGGGTCTATTGATGCGGTCGATGCGGAGCATCGCGCATCACGACCCGCCCCTACCGACCATTCATCGAGAGCCGCGCCGTTTCTGTGGATATGTTGTGTGTAAATCGATGCCGATGATATACAGAGGAGCCGCGACGTTTAGTCGCGGCGCGTTATGACAAATATCCGGTATATGTAGGGCGGATCTATTGCGGTCGATGCGGGGCATCACGCATCACGACCCGCCGCGACCGTTGATTCGCGGTAAGCTGTTGCAACCGCGCCTACCGATACCCCCTCCTGTACGCGCGGGGGACCGGGTTCGCGCCTTCCCACACGATGCGACGGAAATGGTTGGGGTCGGTGTTGCCCTCGGAGTTGATCAGCAGCACCTGCGAGTTGCGATCCAGCCCCAGCTTCTCGCGCAGGCCGGCCAGCTCGTCCAGTTCCATGATGAACATCAGCGCGCCGAGCGTCACCGAGCCGGACTCGCCGGACACGATGAACGGGTCGTCATCAAGCGGCACGCCGTACACGCGCATCCCCTTCGCCGCGACGTAGTCCGGGCAGCTCAGGAACACATCCACACAGTCCTTCAGAATGTCCCAGGCGATGGGGCTGGGGTCGCCGCAGGCCAGCCCCGCCATGATCGTGTCGAGGTCCCCCGAGAAGGTGTGCGGGCGACCATCGCCCACCCGCGCCGAGTGGTACAGGCATGCTGCGCGGTCCGGCTCGACGACGACCGCCACCGGGTCGTTCGCACCGAACAACTGGTGATAGTAGCCGATGGCCGACGCCGCCAGCGCGCCGACGCCCGCCTGCACGAAGATGTGCGTCGGCTTGACGATCCCCTGCCCGGCGAACTGCTCCTGCGCCTCCTCGAACATCGTCGTGTAGCCCTGCATCACCCAGCGGGGCACGTCCTCGTAGCCCTCCCACGACGTATCCGAGATGATCTGCCAGCCGTTCTTCTCGGCGTCGATCATGACCTGGCGCACGGCGTCGTCGTATGTGCCGTCCACGACGCGCACCTCCGCACCGTAGCGGGCGATGGCGTCGATGCGCGCCTGCGAGGTGAACTTGTGCACGTAGATCACCGCGCGCAGATGCAGGGCGTTGGCCGCCCAGGCCACGCCGCGCCCGTGGTTGCCGTCGGTCGCGGCGGCGAAGGTGAGGTCGCCGAGTTTGGCCCGCGTCGCGTGGGAGACCAGCTCCGAGAAGGAGATTTCCTCCTCATCACCTATGCCGAGGATCGACTTGACGACGCGGTAGATCGCGTATGTGCCGCCCAGGATCTTGAACGAGGTCAGCGCCATGCGCTGCGACTCATCCTTGACCCAGATGCCGCCCAGCCCCAGCATGGCCGCCAGGTTGGATAGATTCTTGAGCGGGCTCATCTTGTAGCTCGGAAGCTGCCGGTGGAAGCTGCGCGCGAGCCGCGCGGTTCCCGGCGGGAACGTCCGCTGCACGGCGGCACTGCGTCCCTCCTTGAGGGCGAAGGGGTTCTCGCAATACTTGACAGGGAAGTTATCGTCCATTTAATCCTATCCTGAGTACTCGTTGGCTCTGCCGCAAGGCACACGAAGGCTGTTCGGAATCATACACTCGCCCGCCGCAGCACGGCAATCACCCGGCTCAACCCGGCGATGAGCAGCGCGCCGAGCAGCACGGCCAGGGCGAGCGTCAGCCGCAGCTCGACGCGCAGCGCGAACGCGGCCAGCACCAGCGCAACCGCATCGAGCGCCAGCAGCCGCAGCGTGAAGCTCCGCGCACGCCCGTCCGCATCCTCGACGTTCGGCAGCGCTGCCAGCCGCCTCACGTAGCCGCCGAGCGCCCAGCCCGTCATGCCGAGCGTCACCGCGGCGGCCATCCACAGCGGCGGGTGGCCCAGCAGCACGCCGGTCGCGGCGAGCGCGACGAGCAGCACAAACGCCG
>DGDY01000062.1:0-4092 GCA_002385675.1 Anaerolineales bacterium UBA3940
AGATGTGTATAAGAGGAGATCGTTACGCAGGGAGCCGCGACGTTCAGTCGCGGCGGTTTTTAACTGAGCCGCCGCAGGCGGATCGGACGGGGCTGAGGGTTCGCATCCCCCCGCCCCTTCCTGCTATAGTCTGCCCACAGACTCACGCTGGCAGGAGGGGGGACCACCGTGAAGACGCCGAAGATCACGACCACGCTGCTTGTCGCCGGTGTGCTGCTCGCGCCGCTGCTGGCGCTGCTCTACCTCGTGAACCAACTGACCGGCCTGCCCTTCCCGCCGTTTGCGCTGTTCGAGTGGCTGGTGCGCGTGCTGCCCGGCCCGGTTGTGACCTTTGGCATCGAGGCGCTCACGGGCGCGCTGACCGCGCTCGGCGCGAGCGTCCCCGATACGGCCAAGTTCGCCGAGCAGGGCATGGCGGTCGGGCTGTTCGTGGTGCTGGCGCTCGCGCTAGCCGGATTGTGGGCCGTACTCCGGGCGCGGCTCCCCGGCGAGACGCGTGTATCGGGCCTGTGGCTCGGCGCGGCGCTGGGCCTGCTGATCGCCGTGCCGGTGCTGCTTGGCAGGGGGGATGTGCCCGGCGCGGCCTGGGCGCTGGTCGTGTTCCTCGGCTGGGGGCTGCTGGTTGGGGTGACGCTGCGCCGGTTGTTTGCCCCTCCCGCCGCCGACGTGACGGTAGACGAGTCGCGCCGCCGCTTCCTGATCACGCTGGCGGGTGCGAGCGCCGCCGTGACCGTCGCAGGCGCAGGGCTGAGCGCCGTGCTGAACCGCCGGGGGTGGGGCGCGGTCGCCGGGAGTGACGGCTTCTCCCCGCGCGCGGGCGGCCCTCTGCCGGAGGCAGACCTTGAGCCTGCGCCCGGCACTCGCCCCGAGTACACCCTCCCCGAAGACCATTATTATGTAGACCTCAACATGCTCCCGCCTTTCATCGATGGCGACACGTGGGAGCTGCTCATCACTGGCATGGTCGACCGTGAGATCACGCTGACGCTCGCCGACTTCTACGAGGAGCGCCTCGGCGAGCCGGTTGAGGAGATCATCACGCTGACCTGCATCTCCAACCGCGTCGGCGGGCGGCTCATCGGCACGACGCGCTGGACGGGCATCCCGCTGCGCCGCGTGCTCAATCAGGCGGGCGTGCAGGAAGGCGCGCGCTTCGTGCGCGTCATCTCCGCCGACAACTACTACGAGATGATCCCCCTCGACGCGGTGATGGAAGAAGAGTTGATCATGCTGACGTACCTGTGGAATGGCGAGCCGCTCAACGTCGGGCACGGCTACCCGGTGCGGATGGCCGTGCCGGGCCGCTATGGTATGAAGCAGCCCAAGTGGATCGTCCGCATCGAGGTGACCGACGAAGAAGACCCCGGCTTCTGGGGGCAGCGCGGCTGGGAGCCGAACGCGCCCATCAAGACGACATCGGTCATCGACACCGTCGCCGTGGACAGCATGTACGAGGATCGCGGGCAGATGATGATCCCCATCGGCGGGATTGCCTACGCAGGGGCGCGGGGTATCTCTCGCGTTGAGGTGCGCGTGGACGACGGCGAGTGGCAGCCGGCCCGGCTGCGCCGCCCGCTCTCCGACCTCACCTGGGTTATCTGGCGCTACGACTGGCCCTTCGATCCGGGCGAGCACACCTTCTCCGTCCGCGCCTGGGATGGCACGGGCGAGCCGCAGATCGTCGAGGAGAGCCGCCCCCATCCAAGCGGCGCGACGGGTATTCACAGCGTAGAGGTTAGCTTGTAGATACGGGCTGGCCCCCTCATCCTCACGCCGACCCGCCTGCGACACCACACCCCTTCTCCCACATCGGGGCGAGGGGAACAGTGTCGCCGCCGGTGGTTCATTTAGTATCCACAGTGTGCGTTCTGGCCCAGAAATTTGTCACAAATGTGAACGTTTGCACGCTGAGGGATGTTCGGGGATGTTTGAACGTTGACAGACAAACACCCAGTCTGTAAGATTCACTCAAAACTTCACATCCACTGGCCCGCCCGCTAACTAGCGGGTATACATCTGACACCACACCGATGCGTTGTTACCGAGGACAGGAGAGGGCCTCCGGCGTGCTCCCCGCAGAACGGCGTAAGCTAATTCTAGAGCTCGTTGATACGCATAACTCTGTGTCTGTGACCGAGCTCTGTGAGCGGCTAGATGTGTCCGAGATGACCATCCGCCGGGACCTGCGACTCCTATCCGACGAAGGCTTGTTGAAGCGCGTTCATGGGGGGGCGGTCTCCCGGCGTGGGCGCAGTTATGAGCCTCCCTACATGGTCCGCGCCGGCGCAAACATCGAGCAGAAGCAGGCGATCGCCCGTGCTGCCGCCGCACTCATTGAGGAGGGTGACAGCATTGCGTTGGACGTGGGCACGACGACGCTGGAGCTGGCGAAAGTCGTCGCCAAGCTCAGCAACATCACCGTTGTGACCTCCAGTTTGCCCATTGCCAATATCCTATGCGAATCGTCTGATATCCGTCTGATCATCAGCGGCGGAGTTGTCCGTCAGCAAGAACTGTCGATGACGGGGCATATCGCAAAGCGCGCCTACCAGAACTTCTGGGTAGACAAGGCGTTCCTCGGCATCGGCGGCCTGGATGTCAACGCCGGGCTGACGGAGTACAACCTTGAGGATGCGCTGGTCAAGCAGGCGATCGTGGATCATGCGGAGAAGGTGATCGTCATCGCGGACAGCTCCAAGCTCGGGCGGACATCGTTCGCGTGGGTTGCGTCGCTCGCGTCGATTCACACCCTGGTTACCGACTGGATGGCTCCTCCGGATCTCCTTGATGAAATACGCGAGCACGGCGTAGAGGTTATCGTCGCACATTCCAGAGCAAAAGTGAGGGCCAAACGCCCCTCATAGGAACGGTTTTTGTGGCACCCGACAACTTGCCGGTATGATTAGCGGAGCCACCTATTCACTCTCATGTCCGGCGTCCGCACCCGGCATTGACGACATCGTCCCGGCGCACCACACAGCGCCCCTACCGCAGGAGAAGTCGTATGCTGCTCGAAGGCAATCTCACTGGTGTGCAGCACCTTGGGATTTTCGTCCCCGATCTTGAGGCCGCAAAAACATGGTATGTGGATAAGCTCGGCTTCCGCGTACAGTCGGAGCCCAGCTTCGAGTCGGACGGCGAGACGTACAATCTCGCCTTCCTTGAGCGCGACGACATGGTGCTGGAGCTTGTCCAGCCGCCCACCGCGCAGCGCCCCGCCGTGGCACAGCGCTCCCACGGGGTGATTGACCACTTTGCGCTGGATGTGATCGACATCGAAAGCGCCCTCTCCGCCGCCCTCGCTCGTGGCGCCCGGCAGGACAGTTCAACGCCGGATGGGCCGGTGGATTTCAGCCTGTGGGAGAAGGGCGTGCGCTATGTGTTCCTTAGCGGCCCGCAGGGGGAGAAGGTAGAGCTGAACCAGCGCCTCGACCTCGACCCCTCCCGCCGCGAGGAGAACGTCGGCGGCTGGTCCCACCTCGGCATCCCCACCCATGACATCGACGCAAGCCGTGAGTTCTACCGCCGCCTTGGTTTCTCCGAAGTGCTTTACCAGGAAGTCCCCGGGCCAGATGGCACCACGAAGATCCTCATGATGGCTATTGGCAACTTCATGGTCGAGCTGTACCAACTGCCCGGTTTTGACGCAGAGGCCGCCGCCGCGCTGCAGGACGGCGTGATCGACCACATCGCGCTGGACGTGCGGGATGCGGCGCAGGCCTTCGCCGACCTCCAGCAGGCCGGCATCCAGCCTCTTGAAGACTCCCCCGTCCGTCTCCCTTTGTGGGAGAACGGGGTCAGCTACTTCAACGTACGCGGACCGAACGGAGAGAAGATCGAGTTCAACCAGGTGTTCTAACGAAGGGTTAGTCCGCCTGGTTTTTAGATAATGAAAGGAGGAGAAGTCACTCTCACACATTCTGTCGTTTCCCGCTACTAGTCACTGTTGATACTACGTAGACAGTACGAGAGGAAGAGAAACCCGACATGAAGCGTATACTGACCATCTTCGCAATTCTTTTGATGGCCGCTGCGCTGCTCGCAGCCTGCGCGCCGCAGCAACCTGCCGCCGAGGAACCGGCTGCTGAGGAG
>DGDY01000062.1:4294-18033 GCA_002385675.1 Anaerolineales bacterium UBA3940
AGCCTGCTGCTGAAGAGCCGGCTGCGTCCGCCGCTGGGTCGCCCGCTGACCTGGTCGAGGATATCCAGGAAGGCCTCGTCGCGAGCTGCGGTGACGAAGAGTACACCTTCGCCACCGTTGTGAAGCTGACGGGTGTGGGCTGGTTTGACCGCATGGAAGTCGGCGTGAGGCAGTTCAATGAGGACTACCCCTGCGTGACCGCGTTCCAGCAGGGCCCGGCCCAGGCTGACGCCGCGCTGCAGGTCCAGGTGATCCAGGACCTCATCGCCCAGGGCGTCGACGCTATCAACGTCGTCCCCTTCCAGCCTGAGGCGCTTGAGCCCGTGCTCGAAAGCGCGATGAACGAGGGCATCACGGTCATCAGCCATGAGGCCTCGAACCAGCAGAACGTCCACTACGACATCGAGGCGTTCGACAACGAAGCCTACGGCGAGCACTTCATGGAAGCACTCGCGCAGTGCATGGGTGGCGAGGGCCAGTATGTGGTCTTCGTCGGCAGCCTGACCTCCGCGACGCACAACCAGTGGGTTGACGCGGCGATCGCGTATCAGAAGGCTAACTACCCCAACATGGAGCTGGTCGGCAGCAAGAACGAGTCGTACGACGATGCTCAGACCGCCTACGAGCGGATGCAGGAGCTCCTGGTGGCCTACCCCGACCTGAAGGGTATGCAGGGTAGCTCGGCTAACGACGTCGTCGGTGCGGGCCAGGCTGTTGAAGAGGCCGGCCTGAACGACCAGGTGTGCGTGATCGGTACCAGCACCCCGTCGATGGCCGGTGCGCTGCTCGAAACCGGTGCGGTCGACATGATCGGCTTCTGGGACCCGGCGCTGGCTGGCTATGCCATGAACACCTTCGCGCTGATGGTTGCCCAGGGCATCGAGCCGGAAGAGGGCATGAACCTCGGCATCCCCGGCTATGAGAGCATCACCAGCCCGGATGGCAAGGTCTGGTACGGCCAGGCGTGGATCGACGTGACGGCTGAGAACCACGAGGAGTGGGACTTCTAAGCCTCACCTCGCCTGACGCTTTAGCTTGAGGAGTGGGCGGCCAGTCAAGTTCGGCCTGGCTGGCCGCCCACTTTGCAAAATGCACACAGCGCTCTCCGTTCACCAGCCAGATACCTAGAGAGATGAAGAATGAGTGAAGACGTATTCTTAGAGGTCAACCACCTCAGCAAGAGCTTCGCCGGTGTGAAAGCCGTGCAGGATGTGAGCTTCACGATCCGGCGCGGCGAGATCCGCTGCCTCATCGGTGAGAACGGGTCCGGCAAGTCCACGCTGATTAAGATGATCTCCGGTGTCTACAAGCCGGACCAGGGCGAGATCATCATCAATGGCCGGAGGTACACGGAGCTTCTCCCCATTGAGGCAATCCGCGAAGGTATCCAGGTTATCTATCAGGACTTCTCGCTCTTCCCCAATCTGACAGTCGCCGAGAACCTGGCACTCAACCACGAGCTGGCACAGAACAGACACTTCGTCAACTGGCGTGAGGTGCGGGAGATTGCCCGGAGGGCGCTCGACCACATCCATGTGGACATTGACCTCGATGCCATCGTCGGCGAGCTTTCTGTTGCAGACCGGCAGCTCATCGCGATTTCAAGGGCGCTGCTGCATAACGCCCGGCTCATCATCATGGACGAGCCGACGACGGCCCTTACACAGCGCGAGGTCGAGTCACTGTTCTCAATCGTACGGAAGCTTCAGGCAACCGGCATTTCCATCCTGTTTGTGAGCCACAAGCTCAACGAGGTGCGTGAGATCGCCGACTCGGTGATGGTCTTCCGCAATGGTCGCAAAGTGGCGGATGGCGGCATCGAGGAGTTCAGCCTGGCCAAGATGACCTATTACATGACGGGCCGCGAGATCAAGGACACGCCCTACGACTTCGAATGCGATGAGAAGGAAACGCCGCTGCTGCGCGTCAAGGACCTCACGTTACCCGGCTGCTTCTATGACGTGTCGTTCGAACTGCGTCGCGGCGAGATTCTCGGCATCACCGGTCTGCTTGGTTCCGGGCGTTCGGAGCTTGCGCAGGCGCTCTTTGGCGTGCAGCCAGCACAGAGCGGCCAGATCTGGATCGACGGCGAGCCGGTCAAGATCCGCAGCATCCAGGATGCGGTCCGCCACAACATTGGCTACGTGCCCGAGGACCGGCTGACACAGGGGCTGTTCCTGGAGCGGTCGATCGCGCGGAACACCATCGTGCGCGTGCTTGACAGGCTGACGAACAAGCTTGGTCTGCTGGACTCGAGCCGGATGAGCGGCCTGGCGAAAAACTGGGTTGACCGGCTGAACATCAAGACGCCCTCGCCGGAGCTTGCCGCAAAGAACCTGTCAGGTGGCAACCAGCAGCGCGTGGTGCTGGCTAAATGGCTGGCGAGCGAGCCGCGCGTCCTGATCCTCAACGGGCCGACCGTCGGCGTGGACGTTGGCTCTAAGTCCGAACTGCACCAGATCATCAAAAACCTGGCCCGCGAGGGAATGGGTATTATCGTCATTTCCGACGAAATCCCCGAGTTGCTGAATACCTGCAACCGCATTCTGCTGATGCGCGATGGGCGCATTGCAGAAGCGTTTAAGACCAAGGACATCACCGAGGAGACGCTCAGCCTGAAGCTGGCAGAGGCCATCAGCGCTGGCCTGAACGGCGCGTCTGCTCGTCCGCAGCCTGCGTAAAAGGATGAGCCGTATGTTAAGGTTAAGGAAGCTGTTTGCACGGCACGAAATGCTGATCGCCCTGATCATCGTGGTGTTTTCACTCATTGTTGGGGCGATCAACCCACGCTTTTTCAGTGTCGCTAACGCCTTCTCCCTGGTGCGCTCGGCGACTATCATGGGCGTGTTCAGCATGGGCGCGCTTATCGTCATCATCTCCGGCGGCATCGACGTATCGTTCCCCGGAATAGCCGTCGCGGCGGCCTACACCACGACCGAGCTGCTCGTCAACTGGGGCTATGATGGTGAGAGCATGCTACTCCCATTTGCCCTCTCGGGCTTCCTCGGGCTGCTGATGGGCCTGATCAACGCCTTCTTCATCGCCCGCTTCAAGCTGCCTACCTTTATTGTGACCCTGGGCACGCTGAGTCTGTTCCGTGGTGCGATGCTCTTCTTTGTCGGGTCGGACTACTACAACGCCCGCGAACTGCCGATCTCTATCCGCACCTACTCGGCGGAGAGCATCCTCACCGTCGAGACGGCACGCGGGACGACCAGCCTGCACCCGACGATCTTCATCCTGATAGCCATTGCGCTGCTGACCTGGTTTGTGCTGCGCTACACCATGCTGGGGCGCGGCATCTACGCCATCGGCGGTGACAGGGAGGCGGCGGAGCGCGCTGGCTTCAACATCAACCGTACGCAGTGGATCATCTACGCATTCGTCGGCCTGAACGCCGGTATCGGCGGCATGATCGTCACCGCCCTGTTCCGCCAGGCTAACCCGTTCGCCCTGGTCGGTACCGAACTGGAGGTGATCGCCGCCGTCGTGTTGGGCGGTGCTGCTCTGACCGGCGGTAGGGGCACTGTTATCGGCTCGCTGCTCGGCGTAATCCTGATCACGATGGTTAACAACTCGCTGATCCTGCTCGGCATCCCGTCAGACTGGCAGCGGCTGGTCGTCGGGTTCCTGATCCTGATCGGCGCGGGCATCCCCCTGCTGCGGGCGCGGCTCACTGAGCGTCGCATCGCAGAGCGACGGCGTCTCGAAGCGCAGGCGTCCCGAAGCGGGGCGGCATAGTCGTGCAAGCGCGAGCTAGAGATTGAATGGAATTCGACATGGCCGATAAGATCGAGCAATCCAAACAGTCACCCTTTGAAATCTTCCGTTACAGCCAGAAGGCGGCGCCGGGCGTTCTGAGCGGCAACATCCTGCGTCTGCTGCTCATGGTCCTTGTGATCTTCGCCGTGATGAGCATCGCCCGCCCCAGCGCCTTCCTGACGCCACTCAACTTCCGGTCGATGGCCTTCCAGGCCTCGGAGATCGGTCTGCTCGCCATTGCGATTGCCATCGCGATGCTCTCGGGCGGTATCGACCTGTCCATCGTGTCGACCGCTAACCTGGCCGGTATCCTCGCCGCGATGACACTCGGCGCGATGGTCACAGCGGATGCAACGGGCGGGCAGGTCACGAGCGGTATCGTGGTTGCGCTGGGCGTCGCGCTGCTGGTCGGCCTGGTGGCCGGGCTGTTCAACGGCTTCCTGATCGCTTACCTGGGCATCCCGCCGATCCTTGCGACACTGGGTACCGGGCTTATCTACCGGGGTCTGGGCACCGGCCTTACCGGCGGCTCGACGGTCTTCGGTATCCGCCAGACGCAGTTCATTGGCAACGGTGTCGTGCTCGGCATCCCCTTCCCGCTGATCATCCTGCTGGTGATCGCGGCGATCCTGGCGCTGGTGCTGCGCCGCACCCGGTTTGGCGTGCAGCTTTACCTGATCGGCAGCAACCCGACCGCCGCCCGGTTCTCCGGTATCAACAACCGGCGCGTCCTGCTGATCAGCTACGTCATCGCCGGGGTGCTGGCCTCCATCGCGGGCATCGTCATCTTGGGCCGGACAAACGCCGCCAATGTCGACTTTGGCGCGCCGTATGTCCTGCTCTCGATCCTGATCGCCGTGCTCGGCGACGTTGACCCGTACGGCGGTTCGGGCACCATCCTGGGTGTGCTGATCGCCCTCGTCGGCGTGCAGTTCCTCTCCACCGGCGTGAACATGCTGCTGTTCCGCTCCAGCGGTGCGAACTTCTTCAAGGAGTTCACGTGGGGCGCGCTGCTGCTCGTCGTGCTGGTAGTGAACTACTACAGCCGCCACCGGCAGGCCCGCATCAGAACGGTGACCACGGTTGAGCAGGTGGTCGAGGCGAGCCCGGAGGAGTCTCAGCAGGCGCTCTAAAGCGCCATTCATGACCCGACTCGAAGCAGAAAGGCAGCCCACCAGATGGCAGACAAATACTTGCTGGGCGTTGACATCGGCACCTACGAGTCCAAAGGCGTGATCACCACGCTGACGGGCGAGGTGGTCAGCACGCAGGTCAGCCCGCACGAGCTGGACATCCCTCATCAGGGCTGGGCAGAACATGACCCGGAGAAAGTCTGGTGGGGCGACTTTGTCACGATCACGCAGCGGCTGCTGGAGGACTCCGGCGTCTCGCCGGACCAGATTGCCGCCGTCGGCGTGAGCAGCATCGGGCCTGACGTCCTGCCCGTTGACGAGGAGGCCAACCCGCTGCGCGAGGGCGCGATCCTGTACGGCGTCGACACCCGCGCCGCCGACGAGATCGTTGAGTTGAACGAGAAGATCGGCGAGGATCGCATCTTCGCGATGTGCGGCAACACGCTCTCGGCCCAATCCACCGGGCCGAAGATCCTGTGGCTCAAGCGGCACGAGCCGGAGGTCTACAAGCGGGCGCACAAGTTCGTCACCGGCACGTCGTTCATCGTCGCCCGGCTGACGGGCAACTTCGTCGTCGACCATCTGACCGGGTCGTTCGTGCACCCGCTCTACGACCTGGAGAAACGCTGCTACACCAGCGAACTGACTGACGAGATCGTCGAGCTGGAGCGGCTGCCCGAACTGCGCTGGACGACGGACATCGCCGGGTACGTAACTGCCAAAGCAGCAGCCCAGACCGGCCTTGCCGAGGGCACGCCGGTGATCACCGGCACGGCGGACGCTCCTGCCGAGGCGGTCAGCGTCGGCGTGGTGAGCCACGGCCAGCTCATGCTGATGTACGGCTCCACCGTGTTCATGATCGAGGTGGTCGACCGCCCGGTGAAGGACGAGCGCCTGTGGTCCACGCCTTTCCTGTTCCCCGGCACATCCGCCATCGAGGCAGGCATGGCAACGAGCGGCTCGCTCACGCGCTGGTTCCGCGACAAGCTTGCCGCCGACCTCGTGCAGGCGGAGCTAAACGGCGAGTTGAACGCCTACAGTGAGCTTACGCGCGAGGCGACCGAAGTGCCGCCGGGGTCGGAGGGGCTGGTCGTGCTGCCGTATTTCAGTGGCGAGCGCACGCCCATCAACGACCCGCGCGCTCGCGGCGTGATCTTCGGGCTGACGCTCGCGCACAGCCGCGCGCACATCTTCCGCGCCATCCTGGAGGGCATCAGCTATGGCATTGCCCATCACTTCGACGTGATGGAGCAGATCGGCGCGAAGCCGCGCCAGATCATGGCGGTGGGCGGCGGCACGAAAAGCCCGCTCTGGCTCCAGGCTGTGAGCGACGTAACGCAGATGCCGCAGCACGTGCCCGCGGTCACCACCGGCGCGTCGTATGGCGACGCCTTCCTGGCGGGCCTCGGCGTCGGGCTGTTCGAGTCGTACCACGACATCAACAAGTGGCTGCGGGACATCCGCACCGTCGAGCCCAATCCGGAGACCGCCGAACTCTACCGGCAGTACTACGAGGTGTACCTTGAGCTATACCGCCGCAACAAGGACCTGATGCACCGGGTGCGCGAACTCGCCTGAGCGCCGCACCCGGGCGAGAAGCCGGGCAGGTCGCAGGCCCGCCCGGCCCTGTGATGTATCTCCGCAGCCGGCCAGGGCCGGGCTGCCTAGTGTGAGGACCAGAGACATGAGCTGGATCAAGGACCTGTTTAACGTCGACAAGCCCATCATCGCCATGTGCCACCTGCATGCCCTGCCGGGCGACCCCGATTACGACCCCGAAGCCGGTATGGAATGGGTCGTGGAGCGGGCGCGCGCAGACCTGCTCGCGCTGCAGGAAGGCGGCGTGGACGCAGTCATGTTCTCCAACGAGCGCAGCCTGCCCTACCTGACGAAGGTTGAGCCGATCACGACGGTGGCCATGGCCCGTGTCATCGGTGAGCTGTACGACGATATTCAGGTGCCCTGGGGCGTCAACGTGCTGTGGGACCCCACCGCGTCGATCGATCTCGCGGTGGCGACGGGCGCCCAGTTCGTGCGCGAGATTTTCACTGGCGTCTACGGCAGCGACTACGGCCTGTGGAACACGAACGCCGGTGAGGTGATCCGTCACAGGAATCGCATTCACGGCGAAAACGTCCGTCTGCTGTTCAATATCGTACCGGAGTCGGCGGCTTACCTCGGCGACCGGGACATCGAGTCCATCGCCCGCTCGACGGTGTTCAACTGCCGGCCCGACGCGCTGTGTGTATCCGGCCTGACGGCAGGCTCCGAAACCGACGCCTCGATCCTCAAGCGGGTCAAGGATGTCGTGCCCGACACGCCGGTCTTTGCCAACACCGGCGTGAAGCTGTCCAACGTCGCCGAGCAGCTTGCCATTGCCGACGGCACCGTCACCGGCAGCACCTTCAAGCGGGACGGCTACATCTGGAACGAGGTAGACGTCAAGCGCGTGCGCGAGTTCATGGACCGCGTCAAGGAAATCCGGGCGGCTATCGCCCGATAGCGTATCGCAAATATTGCCTATCGCATCAGGCGGATGGCTGAATGCCATCCGCCGCCAGCCCTTAGCCACTGTTACAGCAGCGTGGGAGGCGCCAATCCATGAAGAAGATCCTCAATAACCCCGAAGAGTTTGTGGCAGACATGCTGGACGGCCTGTACAAGGCCCATCCCGATCAGGTTACCTATGTGGATGACATCCACTCACTCGTTCGGGCCGACGCCCCGGTAGAGGGCAAGGTCGGCCTGATGACCGGCGGCGGCTCCGGCCACCTGCCGGTGTTCCTCGGCTATGTCGGCAAGGGTATGCTGGACGGCTGCGCCATCGGCGACGTGTTCCAATCGCCCAGCGTCGAGCAGATCGCCAACGTCACCAAGCGCATCAACAGCGGCAAGGGCGTGGTGTACATCTACGGCAACTACGGCGGCGACGTGATGAACTTCGATATGGCTGCCGAGGTGGTCGCGATGGACGACATCGAGACGCGCACGGTGCTCGTGCGTGACGACGTGGCCTCCGCTCCGCCGGAAGAGGCGGACCGCCGCCGTGGTGTTGCGGGCATGGTGTTCGCCTTCAAGATCGCCGGCGCCAAGGCTGACAAGGGCGCGAGCATCGATGAGGTGGTGGAAGTCACCGAGCGGGCGCTCGCCAACATCCGCACCATCGGCGTGGGCCTCTCGCCAGTGACGCTGCCCGCCGTCGGCACGCCGACCTTTACCATCGGCGAGGACGAGATGGAGATCGGCATGGGCATCCACGGCGAGCCTGGCATGAAGCGCGAGAAGCTGCAGACCGCCGACGAGATCGCCGAGCGGATGACCAACGCCATCCTTGACGACCTCCAGCCGCAGGAAGGCGACCGGTTTGCGGTGATGGTCAACGGGCTTGGCGCGACGCCGCTTGAGGAGCTGTACATCATGTACGGCAAGGTGCACGAGATCCTCACCGAGCGCGGGCTGCAGATCTACCGCCCGTACATTGGCGAGTTCGCCACCTCGATGGAGATGGCCGGCGCGTCGCTCACGCTCTTCCGCCTGGCCGACGACGAGCTTGTCGAACTGCTCGACGCGCCCGCACATACCCCGTTCTTCAAGCAGTTTGACTATAGAAAGTGATGGACCTATGGCAGAGTCAACGGTGAGCGGGGCAGAGCTCCGCGATGCCATCCGCCGGGTTGTCGCCGCGCTGAAGGATAACAGCGACCGCCTGACCGAGCTTGACCAGGCGATGGGCGACGGCGACCTGGGCATCACCGCAAAGAAAATCGCTAACGGCCTGGAGACGTACATCGACGATACCGCGCCCGATGACGATCTGGGCAAGTACGTCATGACCGCCGGTATGAAGGTCAACAGCGCCGCGCCCTCGACGATGGGCACGCTGATTGCCTCCGGCCTGATGCGCGCCGGGCGTGAGGCCAAAGGCAGGGCCGAGCTGGACGGCGCGACGCTCGCCGCGATGTTCCGTGCCGCCGTGCAGGGCATCCAGGAGCGCGGCAAGGCCAAGCCCGGCGACAAGACGCTGATCGACGCGCTGCACCCGGCGGCGGAGGCGTTCGCCGAGGCGGTCGAGCGCGGCGACGGGCTGCAGGCGGCGGCCCGCGAGATGGTCGCCGCCGCCGAGAAGGGGCTGGAGAGCGTCACGCCGCTGCAGAGCCGCATCGGGCGTGCTGGCTGGGTCGGCGAGCGCACGCAGGGCAAGGTTGACCCCGGCTGCGCGTTCGCCGTCGTCGTGCTGCGCGCGCTCGCAGGCATGGATTAGTCCCGGTCGGCGAGAACGCCTGGCAGCCATCCAGTAGCTAACCTCGCCCCCGTCGTGGGAAAGGGCGTAGCCTTTCTCTACAGACGGGGGTGGGGTTTGGTTCATAGCCAACGCAGAGGAGACCGTTTAGTGGCAAAGAAAATCGCCTACCTGGGTATGGGCATCATGGGGCGCGGCATGGCGGCGAACCTCGTCGATGCCGGCTACGATGTCACCGTGTGGAACCGCACGCCGGGGCACGCCGACGAGGTTGTCGCAAAGGGCGCGAAACTCGCCGAGACTCCGGCTGAAGCCGTCAAGGGCGCGGACATTGTGATGTACTGCCTCGCCGATGACAGCGCCGTGCTCGACCTCGTCTTTGGTGACTGGGACCTGCTCGGCGCGCTGGAGAGCGGGCAGATCGTCGTGGACATGTCCACCGTCCACCCCGATACCTCGCTGCTCGAAGCCGAGGCTTTCGCAGAACGGGGCGTGCGCTTCCTCGATGCGCCGGTGTTCGGCAGCAAGGGCGAGGCAGCCAGCGGCAACCTGTGGATCGTCGTCGGCGGCCCGCGCGAGCTGTACGAGGAGGTCCTGCCCGTGCTGGAGCCGCTCAGCGAGACGACGCACTACATGGGCGAGAACGGCAAGGGCGCGGCCATGAAGCTTGTCGGCAACCTCATCGTCGCCTCGCAGCTTCATGCGCTCGGTGAGGCGATGATCCTGGCGACGAAGGCGGGCCTCAACCCGCGCGACGTGCTCGGCGTGCTGCATGTCACCGACTTCAAATCGCCGATCTTCGACGGCGTGGGCGCGGCGCTCATCGAGCGCGACTTCAGCACGTACTTCGCGCTGAAGCACATGCTCAAGGACGCCAACCTCATCGCCCAGTTTGCCGAAGACCTGAACTCGCCCATCCCGGCGACTGCCGTGATCCGCGAGACGATCAAGGCCGCCGTGAACAAGGGCTGGGGTGAGGAAAACGCCTCCGCGCTGATCAAGGCGCTCGAAGAACAGGCCGGTGTGCAGGTCAAGGCCGAGTAGAGCGCACTTCAGGTAGACACACGCGAAAAGGGTAGGGGCGGGCCTCACACTCGCCCCTACTGTCTAAAACTTCTCATCTCCTTATTCTTGGGGAGTATTTATGATGGATAAACGCTGGAAGCAGCTTGGCGAGGTTCTCGTCAACTATTCAACGGCTGTCAAGCCGGGCGAGCGCGTCATGATCGCCATGGTCGAGCCGGAGACGTACCCGCTCGTGCAGGCCACCTACGAGGCGGCGGTCAAGGCAGGCGCGTACCCGCAGGTGCAGTTTCTCTCGGAGCGGCTGCGCCACTCCCTGCTCAAGTACGGCAACGACGACCAGTTAAGCTGGGTGCCGGAGATCGAAGCCTACGGCATGGAGTGGGCGGATGTGTACATCGGCCTACGCGGGGCGCACAACCTCTATGAACTGGCCGATGTATCGACCGAGGCGCTTGCCAAGAACCAGGTCGCGATGGGCAAGATCTCGACGCTGCGCTGGCAGAAAACGCGCTGGGTGCTCTCCCGCGTGCCGAACGAGTCGTTCGCGCAGCAGGCGCAGACGGACCTTGAGACCATTATGGACATGTACTTCGATGCCTGCCTGCTCGACTGGCCCAAATACGCCGAGGAGTGGCAGGCGATGGCGAAGCGGCTCGAAGGCATGAGCGACGTGCGGATCGTCGGCAAGGGTACCGACCTGCGCTTCTCGGTAGAGGGCCGCAAGTGGCTGACCTTCGACGGCAAGATCAACATGCCCGATGGCGAGATCTTCACCGCGCCGGTCAACCGCTCGCTGAACGGCTACATCTACTTCGAGAACCCCGGCGTGCTCAGCGGCAGGCTGATGTACGACATCCGCCTGGAGTGGAAGGACGGCAGGCTGGTAGACGCCACCTCCTCGACCAACCAGGACTACCTGCGCAAGATCGTCTCGTCGGATGAGGGCGCCAGCCTGCTCGGCGAGTTTGCCTTCGGCACGAACCCCTACGTCAACCGGTTCACCAACGACATCCTGATCGATGAGAAGATTGGCGGCACGATCCACATTGCGCTGGGTCGCGCCTACCCGGAGTGTGGCGGCGTGAACCAGTCCGCCATCCACTGGGACATCGTGAAGGACCTGCGCGACGAGGGCGGCGTGATCATCGACGGCAAGACGGTGCTAGAAAACGGTAAGCTCACAATATAAGTGGATGGCGTAATAGCGGATGGCTTATGGCTATACGCCATCCGCCATTAGCCAGGCATGAAAGGCTTTATTCGATGTTCTTCCCGTCCGTACCCGTACCTCTATCTGGCGACCGCTTTCACGTTACCTACCATATCCGCACCGACGACGGGTTAGCCGGGGCACGCCAGGCGGCTCTGGATGCCGCCTACGAGCAGACCGTCGAGTTGCCTGGCTCGCTCGTGCCCGACGGCGATATGCAGGACGTAGTCGGTCACATCGAGCACATCGAGCCGCTCGACGATGGCTACTACGAGGTGGTGATCAGCTACCCGGTCGAGGCGTCCGGCTTTGAGTTGACCGGCCTGCTGAGCGTCGTCTACGGCAACATCAGCATGCAGGATCGGATCCGCGTCATCCGCTTTGACCTGCCGCCCTCGCTGCTGGAGAAATTCTCCGGCCCGCGCTTTGGCCGCGAGGGGCTGCGTGCGCTGGTGGGCGCGCCGGATCGCCCGTTGCTCGGCACCGCGCTCAAGCCGATGGGCTTCCCGGCGGACAAGCTCGCCGAGCTTGCGTACCAGTTCGCGCTCGGCGGGCTGGACATCGTGAAGGACGACCACAGCCTCGCCAACCAGCCGACCGCTCCCTTTGACAGGCGGCTCGAAGCGTGCGCGGCAGCCGTCCGGCGGGCCAACGAGGAAACCGGCGGCTCGACGCTCTATGTGCCGAACATCACCGGCCCCGCCGACCAGGTCCTCAAGCGGGCACTGCTCGCCAAGGAGCTTGGTGCGGGCGGCATCGAGGTGATTGCCGGGCTGGTCGGGTTCGATACCATCCGCCTGCTCGCCGAGGACCCCCGCATCAACCTGCCGATCTTCGCGCACCCGGCCATGCTGGGGACCTACACGCTCAGCCGCGACCACGGCTTTGCGCTCGGCGCGCTCTACGGCGAGGTGAACCGCATCGCCGGCGCGGACGTGGCGATCTGCACCAACTACGGCGGGCGCTTCCCCACCACCCGCGAGGATATTGCCCAGCTCAGGGAGCTAATCAGCCGCCCGATGGGGCACATCAGGCCCATGCTGCCCATGCCGGGCGGTGGTATGACGGTCGAACGCGTGCCTGAAATCCTTGAGTTCTACGGGAACGACGTGATCCTGCTGATCAGCGGCGGGCTCTTCACCATGGGGCCTGACCTCGTCGAGAATTGCCGCCGCTTCCGCGAGGTCGTTGAGTCCACCGCACAGCCCACCCGCGACGCGTAACACATCGAGCAAGGAGACAAGAGATTATGGCCGTTATTCACCGATTTGTCGGCAAGTGGAACGAGGACATGAAGTGGGACGGTGCGCGCACGCGCGTCTACAGCGAGCACGCAACCGGCGCGACCGAGACATGGCTTATCGGCAAGCGGGAGCAGGCCGAGAACTTCGCCATGCGCTACTACGAGCTTGAGCCGGGCGGCCACTCCCGCGAGGAGGACCACCCCTATGACCATGGCGTGATGTTCGTGCGCGGCACGGGCGAAGTCCTGCTTGGCGACGAGGTTGTCCCGGTGAAGCAGGGCGATGTTATCTACATCGCGCCCGACGAGCGCCACCAGATCCGCAACACCGGCGAGGATGTACTGGGCTGGGTGTGCGTCATCCCTGCGCGGCGCGTCAAGCAGGATCAGGTTGTCTGGGCCGAGGAGGCCGTCGAGGATCAGCTTACGGAGACGCGGGCGGCTCAGGAATAGAATTCCCGGGCTAACTAGCGTTAAGCGCGTCCTCTGGACGTACGTCTGCCCCCGGCGGACTCCGCCCCCACAGGGGGCAAGTCCCGTAGGGACTTTGCGGAATAGCGAAGCTATCAGGATAGCGAAGCTATCACTTAGCCCGGCAATTCATCGCCGGGCAGGCCAGCAGGCCCATTAGCTTTATCAGAGGCAAACCCATGACCCGAACCTGGACTTCCCGGCAGCGCGTCGAGGCGGCGCTCAACTTCGAGGAGCCCGACCGCGTGCCGATCGACCTCACCATCACCCTGAACGCCTACCGCAACCTGCGCGAGTACCTCGGCCTGCCGCCTGAGGAAAACATCCGCGCCGACCGCTTCTACGAGGTGGAGCCTGCGCTCGACGTGCTGGAGGCGCTCGGTATCGACGTGACCTTCGTCAAGCTGCGCGGTCCGCGCAACTGGCAGGCGCCCCCTCCCACGCCAGACGGTATCATGTTTGACGAGTGGGGCGTGGGGCGCCGCCGGGTTGAGGTTTCGCCCGGCGTCTTCCTGCTTGAGGTTGTCTATTCCCCCTTTGCAGATAAAGACCCGTCGGAGATCGATCTCGACGCCTACCCCTGGCCCGATCCGCACGACCCGGGTCGCACGGAAGGGCTTGCCGAACACGCCCGCAGCCTCTACGAGAACACCG
>DGDY01000085.1 GCA_002385675.1 Anaerolineales bacterium UBA3940
ATATTCGCTTTAGTCTCGGGGGCTCGGAGATGTGTATAAGAGACAGCCGCCCCACCACCCCGACCCCCGCGTACCAGCCGGCGGCAGCAGCCGGCGCGAAGCCGGCGGCGAGCGCCCCCGCGCCGAGCACAATCCCCGCGAGCGTGACAGTCCGTGCCAGCTTCATCTCAGGTACCCCATCGGACGGGTGAAGGCGGGTTGCCGCGCAAGCTGGGTCGCCACCACCCGCTCGAACGGCTCGTCTACGTCCCAGTCTACAAGGCGGACGCCTGCCCGGTGTAGCCTGCGGAACAGCAGCGCGCGCTCCACCCGCGCGAGCCGCGCCGCCATTTCCACCTGTGGCGTGGCGGGCAGCAGGCGCTGCTCGAACGTCACCGGGTTCGGGCTGATGACGAGCAGCTCGTAGCCGCGCGCCCGCAGGTAGATGAGGAAGTCCGGGTCGTCGCTGGTGAGCGGGCTGACCAGCACGATCTGCGACTTCGGTGGGAAGAACCGCGTCGGCAAATAGCGCAGGTTGTCGAACACCTGGCTCTCGCCGGGGCGGGCGCGGGCCAGCGCCCGCAGGATGCGCTCGCGCTGGAGGCGGCTGTAGCCGGGGCTGGTGTAGTCGAGCAGGTGGCCGTACAGCAGCAGGCCGACGCGGTTGCCATCGTGCAGGAAGGACTCGGCGAGGGCTGCCGTCGCCCGCACGCCGTACTCGAACAGCGACGCGCCGCCCCGCTCCACGTTGACCCGCTCGCGGGCGTCGAGGATCAGCCCGACATCCGCAATGCGCTCCTGCTGGAACTCGTTGGTGTACAGCGTGCCGGGGTGGCAGGCGCTCGCCCGCCAGTTGATGTGCCGGGGCGAGTCGGCAGGCTCGTAGCCGCGCACCCCGAAGAACTCGACGCCCGGCCCGCCCACCCGCGCCGGGATGGTCCCGGCGAAGATGCGCGTCTGGCGCGGGCGGATGTCAATGCGGCGCACCCGGAGCACGTCAGGCAGCATGACGAGTTCCGACGCGCCCGCCGGCTGGAGGCTGGTCCGCCGCCGGAACAGCCCGCCGCGATCCTCGGCGGTCACCCGCACCTCGCCGAACGCAAAGCTGCCCCGGCCCGGCTGCACGGTGTACTCAAGCACGGCGGACTCGCCCGCGCCGAGCGTGGTGAGCAGGCTGGTGTGCCCTTCAAGGACGGGCACGCCAGTGGGCGGCGCATCCTCCACGAGTACGTCCTCCAGCCGCCCGCCGTTGTTGGTGACCGTCAGCGTGACGTGGATGGGCGTGCCCTCGCCCGCACGCTCGCGGTCCAGGCGGCGTTCAGCCTGCACGTCGAGCGGCTCCGGCCCGAAGAGCAGGCCCGCCCCGGCCAGCAGCACGAGCGGGATCGCCAGCACGAGCAGCTCGCCGTTCAGCGCAAACAGCGCGCCGAAGGTCAGCCCGTAGGCCAGCAGTGCGAGCAGGGGCAGACGTCGCATTATCGCCCCTCGGCCCCGGCGAGCACCGGCACGGGCACAGTTTCCAGAATGCCGCTGATCACGTCCTCGGCGGCGGCCCGGCGCATCCACAGGTCGGGCACGAGGATCAGCCGGTGAGCAAGCGCGGGCCGGGCGAAGTACTTCACGTCGTCGGGGATGACGAAGTCGCGCCCATCCATCGCGGCGCGGGCGCGGGCGAGCTTCATCAGCGCCAGCGAGCCGCGCGGGCTTGCACCAACCGTCACGCGGCTGTCGTGCCGCGTCTCGGCGACCAGCCGCACGATGTACTCGTCAATGTCCGGCTCGACGTGTACGTCCTCGACGGCCTGCCGCATCGCCATCAGGGTGTCGGCATCCGTCACCTGCTCGACGGTCACCTCCTCCTGCCGCCGTTCGCGCCGCCGCCGCAGGATCTCCTGCTCCTCCTCCGGCGTCGGGTAGCCGACGGAGAGCTTCATGATGAAGCGGTCAAGCTGAGCCTCCGGCAGTGCAAACGTGCCCTCGTACTCGATGGGGTTCTGCGTGGCGAGCACGATGAACGGCTCGGCGAGCGACATCGTCTCGCCTTCGAGCGTGACCTGCTGCTCCTGCATGGCCTCAAGCAGCGCCGACTGCGTCTTGGGCGAGGCGCGGTTGATCTCGTCGGCGAGGACGATGTTGGCGAAGATCGGCCCGCGCCGCAGTTCAAAGCGGTCGGCGGCGCGATTGTACACGTAGCCGCCGGTAATATCGCCGGGCAGCAGGTCGGGCGTGAACTGGATGCGCTTAAAGTCCAACCCCAGCGCGGCGGCGAAGCTTTTGGCGAGCAGCGTCTTGCCCAGCCCGGGGAAGTCCTCCAGTAGCACGTGCCCGTCCGTCAGCACTGCCGCCATCACGTCGCGCAGCAGCCGCCGCTTGCCGATGATGGCGCGCTCGACCTGCTCCAGCACGCGGTTGCTGATGGCGGCAATGTCGTTAATTCCGATGCTCATGGGGGATCTCTAGCTCACTTTCCAGGTGTTCGACCAACCGTGCCAGCCCCGGCTCGATCCCGGCGGGATGGCTGTCATAGGTGCTGCGTAGGGGGAAGAAGAACTCGCGCAGGTTCGCCAGCAGCGCCGCGCGCGAGCGCGTCATGCTCTCCAGGTCGCCCAGGTAAGCAATCTGTGTGCGGCTGGCCAGATAATCGCGCACGTCGGCGGGCAGGCGGAGGTCGTCCCCGGCCAGCAGGTCCTCAACCTGGCGAGGGCTGAGTGGCTCCTCGTAGCCCTTCGCCCGCAGCGTCAGATCGAGCACGTGGCGAGCGACCTGCCGCTGGAAGTAGCGGCCCTCCCCCATGCCGCTCAGCCAGTTCGCCAGCCGGGCGATGCGCCCCGGCACGTGGCTCTCACGCAGGGGCATGGTGCGCCGGGTCTGCTCGCCGCCGCGCAGGCTGCTCAGGGCGATGATCAGCCCGCACGTCACAAAGACGGCCCATATCGCCGCCTGCGGGAAATCGGCGAACAGGACCGACACGAACCACGCCGCATACACGAAGGGCCGCGTGATCGCATCACGCACCGCGCCGCCCGCCAGCAGCGCAACGAGCGCCGCCAGCAGCAGGAGCAGACCTGCGGCGAGCAGCGCGCGCTTCAGGTGGGGGGATCCGGCAGGGTTGCTCATGATGTCTGTACCGCCTGTGCGATGGCCGTTAATGCGTCGATGGCGGCCTGCTCCTCCTGCGGGTCGGGGGCGTGCGCGCCGTAGCGCACCGCCTCGAACAGGTGCGTCAGCCGCACAACAGGCTCCTCCGGCAGACCGGCGGCCAGCAGCCGCTGCTGGAACTCGCGCGCGGTCATCGCCTCATGCCGCTGGATGCCCCGCTCGGCGCTGAGCACGCGGTGCATGTCGGCGTAGCAGCGCAGCACCACGTCGCGGAAGCTCGCGCCCGCGCGGATGTCGTCCACGGCCCGCCGGGCCTGCGCCGCGATCAACTCCGCCTCGCCGGGCTGGCCGCGCAGCAGCCGCCACAGCGCCCAGCCGGCGGCCAGCAGCGCCAGCACGATCGCCACCGTGATGGCGAACGCCAGCCATTCAGGCGGGTTCTGGACGAACTCGCCCGGCGTGAGGGGCGTCGCAGGGGCGGAGGGGGACTGTGGCGCGGCCATCTCCGGCGCTTCCTGCACGAGCTCCCTGAGCGCGCGGTTGCGGAACCAGAAGTAGAACAGCAGGCCGACGGCGGCCATCGTCAGGGCGTTGATGATGGCGCGTTTGCGAACCTCCGGGTTGACGATAGCGTACACGATCGCAATCGGCATCATGATGAGGATGGCAATACGAACGACGCGCCACACGTCCGGGCTGATCGTGAAGCCCCGTGTGAGCGGCCTGCCGCCCGAAACCACCGGGCGGCCCGGCATGCGAAGCTGGCCAGGGTCGAGCGACATGGAGGAGAGGCCGGAGGCTGTCTCTTATACACATCT
>DGDY01000103.1:0-16482 GCA_002385675.1 Anaerolineales bacterium UBA3940
AGATGTGTATAAGAGACAGGCGCAGGTTCGGCACCCGGCGCGCGAGCAGGTGGATCGTGGCGTGTTCTAACCCATGATTGCGCCGGATGCGGCGGATAAACGGCACGTCGAGCACTGCCTGTAACGCCTCAAGCTGTCTTTCCATGCGCGGAACCTCTTTTTCAACGCTTCCGTTTCCTGAGCGAACATCTGAATTATAGCGTGGCGTGGGGAGGCTGGCATTGTTGCCCTCACCGCCCGGGAATGGAATTCCCGGGCTACAAGGTGGCTGCGCCACCGCCAAGTCCTCCGCAGGAGGACTCCGCCCCCTGTGGGGGCGCCGGCCCTTCGGGCCGGGAGTACCCGATAGGGCACTTCGCGGGATTGCGGTGCAATCCCTTTTTAGTCGGGCAATTTATTGCCCGGCGCCTCTGTCCGCGGAGCGGACAATTACACATAGCCCGGCAATTCATTGCCGGGCAGGGGGCGCCCCTACGCCATGTCTTCTTCCACCTGCACCGGCGCGCGGGCGGCGAACAGCGCGAGATCGGCGACGAGCACGGTGAGCGCGGCCACGGCCATCACCCGCAGGCCCGGCCCGATCGTGGCGCTGTCGGCGCGGAGCGGCTCGACGAGCAGCACGCCCACGCAGGGCACCATCACCACGATCTGCGCCAGCGTGCCCGGCGCGCGGCGCTCCGGCGGGGTGCGCTCCAGCCGCCACGCGACGATCAGCGCGGCGGCGGCCACCAGCATGATGTAAGCCTGCGTCGGGTGGCGTCTCGCCCCGGCGAGGTCGATGGCCCAGGGCAGGTCGGCGGGCATGCCAAGCAGGTCGCCGCGCAGCAGGGCGGCCAGCCCCACGCCCAGCGTGAGGACGGCGAGCGCCGGGGCGAAGGCGTCTGCGAGGGGGAGCGGCGGCAGACGCCACAGCCGGGCGAGCAGTACGGCGGCAGCCGCCGCGATCAGTACGCCCGCCCAGGCGATCTCCGTGCCGGGGGAGAGCGAGAGGGCCGCGCCGAGCGCCCGCGTCACCGGGGTGATGCGCGTGTACAGGTTGAGGTGCGCCAGCACGAACGCCAGCCGCGCCCCGGCAATGCCCGCCACCACGACCAGAAAGCCGAAGTTGTACAGGCGGTCGGGGTTCAGCCCGCGCCGCACCCCCGCCCGCGCGGCGACCTCCAGCGCAAGCCATAGCGCGGCGAGCAGCACCAGGCCGGGCATGCGGATGCTCAGCGGGCCAACCTGCAGGACCGGCAACATGGCTAGCGCCCCACCAGCTCGGCGAGCCGTGTGTACAGCAGCGGCTCGTTCAGCGGCCCGGTGACCACATGCGTGATCATGCCGCGCGAGTCGATAAAGTACGTGGTGGGGTAGGCCCGCACGCGGTAGGCACGGGCGACCTCGGCGCGGGCGTCCAGCACGACGGGGTAGGTCATGCCGACCTCGCTAGCGAAGCTCTGCACCGTCGCCGCGCTCTCCTGCACGTCCACACCCAGGATGATGGCGTCGCCGCCCAGCTCGCGGTGAGCCTGCTCCAGCGCGGGGACCTCATAACGGCACGGCGGGCACCACGTCGCCCAGAAGTTGACGACGACCGGCCTGCCGCGCAGGTCGCTCAGGCGTATCTCGCCGCCGTCGGGCGTGGGCAGGGTGAAGTCGGGTGCGGTATGGCCGACTTCGGGCCGGGGCGCTCCGGCGCTGAGGTCCGACGCCCCGGCGCGCACGCGCGTCATGCCGACCCACAGCGAGCCGACCAGCGCGACGACGACAGTGATGACGATCCAATCGAAGCGTGTACGGGGCAAGGCGGCGGTGCTCTACTCGTACGTCTCGATCAGCGAGAGCAGCAGTTCATCCGTGATGAGGTTGACCTGACGCAGCCGGTCGCCCCAGTCCAGCGGCGTGCGCAGGCTCAGGAATTCGGCAAGCTGGATCATGCTGTCATTCACGAGATCGCGGAAGAACAGGAAGGCGCGGACCGTGTCGGTCAGGCTTAGCCCTTCCCGGTGAGAGAGGTCGGCGTACTCCTTGCCGATAGCCCGAACCTCGGCGCGGATGTCCGCCGAGCGCTCCGGGTCGGCCAGATACCCGGCCAGAAGCTCCAGCAGGCGACGCCCGAGTACGCGGTGCGTCCGGCGCGAGTCCTCGTTCATCGCTCTGTACCAGCTTTGCTCGCGCAGACGGCCTTCGCCGATCTCCAGCCGGGCGCGGCCCAGGGCGTTTTGCAGCATCAGGCGGGCTTCGGCGGGCGCGTTGGAACCGCTGCGCGTGAGCGCCCACTGCTGAAGGTCGGCACGGCGGAAGCGGCGGTGCCCGCCGGGCGTGCGCTGGGAGGGCAGGTCGCCGCTGTCAGCCCAGTGGCGCACAGTCGAGGGGTGGACGCCGAGAATGTCGGCAGCCTCGCCCAGGCTGAGCCACTCGTTTTCCTGCGACATGTGATGCTCCCACCTTGTGCTTGCACGGGTTTTCGCGGCCAGCAGGCAGAACTGTTGGCCTCTTACAACAATTAAACTGTTCCGATTGTACTTCTGGTGCCGGGGATCGTCAATTGGGGTCCTGCCCCCGCAGTTCTTCAACAGCAGCGGCGATCACCTGCGCCGCCTCATCCGCTTCCTCCAGCGTGGTCATCTTGCCGGTCGAGAGGCGCAGCGTGCCCATCGCGTAGTCGGTGGGCACATCCATCGCCGCCAGCACCGCGCTGACCGTCACCTGGTCGGCGTGGCAGGCTGCGCCTGCCGAGGCCGCGACCCGCGCGGCGATGCGCTCGACGAGCACGTTGGCCTGCACGTTCTGAAAGCTGATGCTCAGTGTGTTCGGCAGGCTGTGGTCGGGGTCGCCGTTGCAGCGCACGCCGTCAAGCCGTGCGGTGAGCGCCTCCCGCAGCCGGTCGCGGCTGGCGCGCATCGCCTCGATGTTGGCTGCCATATCGCGCCGGGCGACTTCCGCCGCGGCCCCCAGCCCGACGATCTCCAGCACGTTCTCGGTCCCTGCGCGGCGGTTGCGCTCGTGCGATGCCCCGTGCATGAACTTGGGCAGCTCAATGCCCTGGCGCACGTACAGCGCCCCGATGCCCTTCGGCGCGTAGAGCTTGTGCCCGGCCACGCTCAGGAAGTCCACACCCAGCACGCGCACGTCCACCGGCATCTTGCCGACCGCCTGCGCCGCGTCGGTGTGCATCAGCGCGCCGTGCTCGTGCGCGATGGAGGCGATCTCCGCGATGGGCTGCACCGTGCCGACCTCGTTGTTAGCCAGCATGACGCTCACGAGGATCGTGTCGTCGCGGATAGCTGCGCGCACGTCATCCGGGCTGACGCGGCCCTGTGCGTCCACCGGCAGGATGGTGATGTCAAAGCCCCGCGCGGCGAGCACATGGCACGGCTCCAGCACGGCGGGGTGCTCCACCGCCGAGGTGATGATGTGCCCGCGCCCACGGGCCTCCGCCACACCTTTGATCACGGTGTTGTTGGCCTCGGTGCCGCCGCTTGTGAAGATGATCTCGTCCGGCGTGGCCCCGAGCAGCGCGGCGACCTGCTCCCGCGCCCGGTCTACGGCTTTCCGCGCGGCGCGCCCGTAGGGATGCGCACTTGACGGGTTGCCGAAATGGACGTACAGGTACGGCAGCATTGCATCCGCCGCCTCGCGGTCAATGGGTGTGGTGGCGTTATAGTCGAGGTAGATCGGATATGTGAGCATCACAACCTCGTTAGGCGAGGGTTAGAACCCTACCCCTCTGCCTCGTCGCGGCGGGTGAGCGCCAGGCTGATCGTCGAGAGCACCATCGATCCGAGCACGGCGACCAGCGCCAGGCCGACACGCCAGCCCGCCCCTGCCGGGAAGGTCAGGCCGGGGCTGACGGCGGTCACAGCCGAATCATCGGTCAGGATGACCACCGGGATCGGTTCGCCCTGTTCGGGCGTCTGCTCGAAGAATCGCCGGGTGACGACCTGCTCGCCGGTGCGCATCTGGCCCCTGTCGTTGGGGTAGGCATAGCGCACGACGTAGGTCGTCACGTCCCATGGCAGCAGCCGGTCCTCGCGCTCCTCGACAAGCTTCTCCAGCACGACGCCGCGCGTTGCCCACGCGTCGCCCATCAGCCGGACCTGCGTCTCGACGCGGCGGTAGGCGCTGTAAAACAGGCCCAGCGCGCCGACGAGGAGCGCGAGGGACAGCAGAATGCCGATCAGGCTGAACGCACGCCGGGACAACGGGGTTTACTCTCCGAGGATCTGCACGATGACGCGCCGGGTGCGCGGGCGCACGTCAAAGTCGATGTACATGATCTGCTGCCATTCGCCGAGCAGCAGCTCCTTTTCGGCAAACGGGATGGTCAGGCTCGGGCCGACCAGCGAGGCGCGGATGTGGCTGTGCCCGTTGCCGTCGTTCCAGCGCAGGTTGTGACGGTACTCGCGATCGGGCGTGGCGATCTCGTCAAAGAGCCGCTCAAAGTCGGAGATGGCCCCCGGCTCGTACTCGATGGTGGTGAGGGCGCTCGTCGAACTCGGCGTAAAGACGGTGACGATGCCGTTCTGCAGACCGGACTCGCGGACGTGCTGCGCGACCTGCTCGGTGATGTCGTGCGTGTCGTAGTTGGCGTTGGTGTGCAGTTCGAAAGTACGTGTCAGGACCACGGTGTGTAATTCTCCTTCACCTTTTACAATACGGTCACGGTGACTCACTCACATCTACGACCTCGGCGCCCGTCACACGGATGAGCGCGGCGGGGTCGAGGCGCAGATTTAACCCGCGCTGCCCGGCGCTGACGACGATAAAGTCGAGCTCGGTGGCGGGCTCATCGATATAGATGCTAAAACCCCTGTTGAGCAGCGCCAGCGCCGAGATGCCGCCCGTTTGCAGGCGTGTCATGCGCTCGGCGTCGGCATGGGTGGCCATGCGGGTTTTCTTCGCGCCGACGACCTTCGCCAGCTTTTTCAGGTCGAGGCTGCGGTCGGCGGCGATCATGACGAGCATCGGCTTGAAGCCGGGCTCATCCGCCTCGGCGACCAGCGTCTTGTACACGTGGTCGACGGGCACGCGGGCGTACTCGGCGACGCCCCTTGCGTCGTGGATGTCGGAGGGGAACTCGATGACCTCATAGGGGATGCCCTGCCCCTCCAGCACGCGCATCGCCAGCGTCTTTTTAACCTTGCGGCTCATTTCGCTCCTGTGATGATACCATGTCCGCGGGGATAATGCACCGCACCCCGATGCCGGGTGAGCCGTTTGTCGGGTCGAACGACGAGCGGGCGCGTGCATCGAACAGCGCCGGGTCGGCGATGTTCCACGCACCGCCCCGCACGACTCGCTCGGTCCCGCTCTCCGGCCCGGTGGGGTTCTTGGCGGGGGCGTTCTCATAATAGTCTTCTGCGTACCAGTCCGCGATCCACTCGGCGACGTTCCCCACCATGTTGAACGCGCCGACCGGGCTGGCCCCCTCGGGGAAGCTGTCCACGGGCGCGGTCTGCCGCCAGCCGTCGTCGGTATCGAGGTTGGCCTCCTCAAGCGGGCAGCTTGCATCGCAGGTGTTCAGCCGGGCTGCATCCCACTCATCCCCCCAGGGGTAGATGCTCACCGCCCCGGTGACGGGGTTCCAGCGAGCGGCCATCTCCCACTGGGCCTCCGTGGGCAGCGCGCCGCCGCGCCAGCGGCAGTAGGCATTGGCGTTCTGCCAGTTGATGTTGGTAACGGGATGGCGGGCGAACTCCGCCAGGCCATAGGTGTCCTCGCCGGGCTCGTCGCCAGTCGGGGATGGCGGCAGGCAGGCGCCCTCCACCACACACTGCTGCCACTGCTCCTGAGACACCTCGTAACGATCGATGTAGAAAGCGTCGAGCGTGACCTCGTGCGCCGGTTCGGCAGGCCCGCCGCCCATCAGGAACGTCCCCCCCGGCACGAGCACCATCTCTGTGCCGCGCTGGTCGATCACTGTCTCCAGTTCAGCCGGGGCGGTAGTTGGCGGGGCGTTGGCGGCGGCCATCGTGGCGATGGCTGCCGCAGCGCGTTCCGTCGCCACCGGGTCGGCGTCCGCGTCCAGCTCAACCAGGCCGGTCCCCGGCGACACTTCCTCACCGGCGGGGCGCTCCCTCAAGAGCGGCAGGAACGGCACGCGGTCGAGCACCTCCGGCGGGATGAGGTCGAACGCCAGCGCAGCGGCGACACCCGCCAGCCCGAACAGCAGGATCACGCCCAGCGCGATCAGCAGGACGGCAAACGGCGAACGTCGGCGGCGTTTTTTGCGCTTGGGCGGCGCGACCTCCTCCTCCTCGTCCGCCGGGTGCAGTTCGATCTCGGGGGGCTCGGGGCTTCGCGGGATGTGGTGCTCGGCGATGATCTCCCCCTCAATCGGCTCGGGGTCGAAGCCGGGGCGGTATACGGGCTGGCGTGGCGGTGTGTCCCCGGTGTCGTCGCGAGGGGCCGGCCCGCGCACTGTGCCCGGTTCGGCGGGCCGCGCGAAATACACGCGCACGATGCGCTGGCCCTTGGCGGGCCTGCCCTTCCCCGGCGTGCTCTCGTCGTTATCGTCAGGCTTGCGGTCTTCCGGCAGATCGTCAACCATCGAGGCACCCTTCCGCGCGAACAGCTACTTCAGACACTGCAAGTGTAAGTCAGTGCCGGTCTGTAAGCAACTGGCAGGGGCGGGTCAGAGCACGTCGGCGAGCGCCGGGACGGGCCGGGGCCAGTTCGGTTCGCGCTCTGCCTGGCGGATGGCCCTGAGCAGGTAGTCGATGAACTGCTCGGTTTTTGCCCATCGCCGCTCGTAGGGGATTTTTTCAAAGCGGTGGCACAGCTCCTGCAGGATGGCGGCATACAGCACGAAGGGGTCCACCTGGCACAACCGCTCCTCGTAGTTCGTGCGCTGGCGGGAGTGCGCCGCGCGCCGCTCCGCCATGAGCAGAAGACTCATCTCGGCCAGTATGCCGGGTATGCCGGAGCGCCTGATGATGATCGGCGCGGTGGAGGTGAGCCTGCAGCGGGTTCGCTCGTCCTCGGTGTATATGAAAAGCTCCCCGCCGTAGGTGAAGAAGCCGACTATCTTGCGCTTGCGATCTTCGAGCCGTACCTCTCCGGGGCAAACGCGGAAGGAGCTGTTCCGGGAGAGAGGAGGGTGGTGCACCAGCAGGGAGGAGGAGTGGTCGCCCCGGGGGGACACAACCGTTAAGCTCAGCGTTTGGGGATCATAATGCTGTTCTGTGGGGCATTCCTCGATGGTAACGTCCAGATGGTGATTCGTCTGCCCCCAGGCATCTCTGTCGTGCAGGATGTTGTAGCCGAGATCTGCCCATGCGTGGGGCACAGGCACTTCTCCAATCCGCAGCGGGCAAAACCACCCCTATTGTACACCGTTTGTGATGGGCTATCCGCTGGCCCGGCGCAAGAGACAAAAAAGGGCCACCCCTGCGGGCGGCCCCGGAACGAACAGCGTCAGCCGGCTAGAAGCCGAGCACCTGGCGGGCCGAGGTCGCGGCGACGATGGCGATGAGCACCAGCAGCAGGAAGATGTTGGTCGTCACGAACAGCTTGATCGCGTGCGGGCGATCCGGCTGGCGTAGCAGCCGCACGCTGTGCACCATCATCATCCCGGTGATGGCGGCGGTCGGCAGCAGGTAGAGCCAGCCAAGCGCCGGATGCACCGCGAGGACGAGGGCGGCAAAGCCCGTGCTCGCCGCGTGGAGGAAGATCCACCAGGCGGTGCGCTCGTCCGTCTCCAGCACGGGCAGCATCGGCACGGAGGCGGTCGCGTAGTCGTCCTTGTAGAACAGCGCCAGCGCCCAGAAATGGACCGGCGTCCACAGGAACAGCAGCAGCGCCAGCACGATCACACCGGGGTCGGAAGCTGCCCTGACCGCCGCGCCGCCGGTCATCACCGCCATGCTGCCTGCCGCGCCGCCGATCACAATGTTCAGCACGCTGCGCGGCTTGAGCCAGAGCGTGTACACGCCGACGTAGATCGCCGCGCCGAGTGCCAGGTACAGCGCCATCAGCGGGTTGGTGGGCAGCGTCAGCGCCACCGACAGCACGATCATGCCGATGGCGATCCACAGGATGGCTGCCGGGCGCTGAATCTCGCCGGCGGGCAGGGGGCGGCGCTGCGTGCGGCGCATCAGCGCATCCCTCTCCCGCTCGATGTACTGGTTGATGGCGGACGCACCGCCCGCCGCCAGTGTGCCCGTCACGATGATGCCGATCAGCGTGCGCAGCGAGGGCACGCCCTGCGCGCCCAGAAACGCCCCGCCGAGCGCCGCCGCGAGCAGCAGCATCACAATACGCAGTTTAAACAGGGAAACAATCGTGCGGAATAATTCCTGGAGGGATAGCCGGTCGCGGGTTGCCGAGACGACCTGTGAGTCGAGCCCCATATTACCTGTGTTCCTCTGCTACGTCTTCCTGCTTGTCCAATTGGCGCCTCCCCGACTACCCGAAGACAGCCGGCCCCCGGAGCGCTCATCACAGTATAGCGATAACCTGCCGGGCCTGTCGACCGCGAATCAGCCGTCGCGCTGCCCGGCGATAGCCTCCAGGCTGACTGCGTCCAGTTCGTCACGCAGCGTCTGCTGGATGCGCATCCAGTGTTCATGGGCCGGGCATACCGCGCCGCGCGGGCACTGGCCCGGCTCGATCAGGCATTCGGTGATGACAACCGGCCCTTCGACTGCTTCGACAATGTGCCGCAGGGTGATCTTTCCCGGCGGGCGGGCCAGCGCCACGCCGCCCTTGCGGCCCACCGCCGTGCGGATGAGCCCGCTGCGCTTCAAATCGCCGATCACCTTCACCAGAAAAGGCTGCGGGATCAGCATCCTCTCCCCGATGTCGGGTGTTGATATATACTCGTCGGACGCTGCCTGAGCGATAGCGACCATCGTCCTGAGAGCATAATCAGCGCGGCGACTTATTCGAAGCATGAAATTATCATATCAATTCAGACTAATATAGTCAATATTCGTCGCGGCGGGCCGCAAGCGACAACTTGCCCCGGTTCCGCCGCGTATATATAGTCAGAAAGAGGCAACGGGGGCACCCCTTACCCAGCGAGGGATCAGCATGGAGGACAACGACAGGCAGTTAGATGTGAGCAGGCGGCAAGAACGGCGCGTCCGGCGGGCCAACCGTTCTCCGGACGAGCAGGTTGGGATGCTTCGCAGCCTGGTTGAGCGGGCATCGCTGACATGGAAGCTGCTGTGGGACCGGCGCGTCGGCTGGTTGCCGAAGCTCATTCCGGTGCTGGGGCTGGCTTACATTGTCTCGCCGGTGGACCTGCTACCGGAGCTGCTTGTCGGGGTGCTCGGCCCGCTGATCGCGCTGGACGATATCGGGGTAATCATGCTGGTGCTCAACCTGTTCATCCAGGCTGCGCCGCCGGACATCGTCCGCGAACACCTGCGGGAGATGCGCGGGCTCCGCTTTGAGCCATACGAGGCGGGCGATTTTAACGCCTACGACGCAGGCGACGAGGAGATCGTCGACAGCAGCGCGGAAGAGGTGGACTGGTAGGGGCTCTCTACCCCGAAAGATAAAAAACGCCGCGAATAAACTTCGCGGCTCCGAGGGTAAGCACAGCAAATCGGCAAGGCAGGGGCAGGTCTCATGATGCGGTCGGTGCGGAGCATTGCGCATCACACCTGCCCCTGCCGTCATTTTCGGAAGGCAAGGGTGGCCCCTTACCCCATCATCCCCGCCTGAACGAGCGCCTGCGCCAGCAGGGCAAGCTCGCCGAGCAGCACGAGCAGCATGGCGGCGACCAGCACCTTGATACCGAGCGGTGTGGCGGTATCCTCGACCGGGGCGTGGATCACCCGTGCCGCAAGGTTCTCGTCGTCCATCTGCCCGCGCCTCCCACTGCGATTAGAACAGGCTCAACTGCTCAAAAGTCTCGCCGGGCGAGTCGTCCTCCTCGGTGGTGTCGGGCTCGCGTTCCGCCAGTGCCTGCGCTACGTAGCCCGGCAGCTTGCGGAAGTCCTCCTCGACGGCCTGCCGCAGAGTCGGCTGGTGCAGCGCCGCCGCAGGGTGGAAGAACGGCACGATCAGCCGCCCGTTGACCTTGCGCGCCTGCCCGTGTATCCGCGAGATGCGCGCCGTCGGGAACCACTTGGCCATGCTGAAGCGCCCGAGCGTGACGATCACCTTCGGGTCGATCAACGCGATCTGCCGGTCGAGATAGACGCTGCACGCCTGGATCTCGTGCGGCTCCGGGTCTCGGTTGCCGGGCGGGCGGCACTTCACGACATTGGCAATGAATACATCCTCGCGCCGCAGACCGATGCCCTCCAGCATCTCGGTGAGAAAGCTGCCTGAGGCGCCGACGAATGGCCGCCCCTGCCGGTCTTCGTGATAGCCCGGCCCCTCACCGATGAACATGATGTCGGCATTGGGTGAGCCCTCACCCGGCACGGCTTTCGTCCGCCCCCGATGGAGCGGGCACCGGGTGCAGACGGCGACCTCTGCTGCTATCTGTTCCAGGCTGTCCGGCACGCTGATCCTCCTGTCGACTGGCTAGGTGTGCTGCGACGCCTCCCATTATAAGCGATTTTGTCCAAAAGTCAGGTATCGGTGACAATAGGGAAGGCGTTTTTCAGAACCATATCCCCAGCTACACGGCGAGATCGTGCTATGCCGCCTGCAAGCCCATCCCTGATGACCTGGCTTCGCCGGGGTTTGATCCCCCTCCTGCTATTCGGGGCGCTGCTGCTGCCGGGGCTGGTTGCCCGCAGCAGCCCGGACCCCCGCCCCGCGTGGCTGCCGCGTGTGGAGTCCCAGCGCGTTGATCTGCTGGGGCGCGTCGGCGGGCTGGTTTCGGCGGGCATCCCGCTGGGGGACGACACGGCGCTCATGGCGGAAGGCTCGTCGCTCGTCCGCATTCGCCTCACAGACGGCGAGTCGCGCGTGCTCAGCCAGGCCGATCTGGATCACGGCATCATCCTTGATATGACCCGCGACGAGTCGTTCATCTATGCGCTTACCGAGGAGGGCGTCGCGGTGCTGCGGGCGGTGGCGGATGGCCTGCCGCAGGAGTTGAGCTTCGTGCCGGGCAGCGGGCAGGCCATCGACGCGGCGGGCGGGCTTGTGGTGATTGCTGCGCGGGAGGCCGGGCTGCGCGTGCTGCAGATCGGCCCGGATGGGCAGGTCGAGTCGGCGGCGGTGCTCAGCGTGCCCGGCAGCGCGGTCGATGTTGCGCTCGCGCCCGGCGGCAGGATGGCCTACGTGGCCGCCGGTGGCAACGGTGCGCACCTCGTGGACCTGTCCGACCCCGCCTCGCCTTTGCTGCGCGGCACGCTGCCGCAGCTTACCCCGGCGGATGCCATCGGTACGGCAGGCTCGCTGCTGGTGGTCGGCAGCGGGGAGCGCGCGCTGATCGCCGACCCGGTGGGCGGGTCCAACGCCGTGCTGGGTGTGTACAGCCCGCTCCGCGCGGGGCGGCGCATCGTGGCAAACGGCGATTATCTGTACGTGGCCGACGCCGTTGACGGGCTGAAGGTGCTGCGCCTCGTCTCGACCGAGCACCCGGTTCAGGTCTACGGGGAGACGGGCCGACCGGTGCTCGACCTGCTGCTCGACGGCGATACGCTGTACCTCGCCGGGCCGGACGGCCTGCGCGTGCTGGATGTCTCCGACGATGCCCGGCCCCGCGAGATGGTGCACATGCGCCTGCCCGGCGAGCCGCAGGGCCTCGCGCTTGGCTTCGACCGGCTGTATGTGGCGCTCGGCAGTGCAGGTGCGGCAGAGATCGACATATTCAACCCGGCAGCGCCGAGCCTGCTCCGCACGTATGAGGTCGAGGGCGTCGCGCATGATGTGCTGTTTCTGGAGCGGGCGGCGTTCAACGAGCGGGTGTTATACGTCGCCGCCGGGGAAGCGGGGCTGGTTGCCATCGACCTCAACCCGCTGGGCGGGGGCACGGTCCGCGAGCCGTTTGCGCTGCCCGGCCCGGCGCTCGACATCGCCCGGCGCGGCAATGCGCTGTTCGTCGCCGGGGGTGAAACCGGGCTGATTGCCGTGGACATCAGCTTCCCCGGCGTGATGTCGCTGGCGGGGGTGCTGGCTCCGTCGGATGGGCGGTCGGTGGACAGCGTAATGATCACCGGCAAGCGGGCGTATCTCGGCGAGGGCGACCGCATGGCGGTTGTCGATGTCTCCTTTGCCGACTCAATGGGGCGCCTGACGCTCGTGCCGGTACCTGCGACGCACGTCGCCTCACGCGGCGTGTACCTCTACGTCCTGCACGGTGACCGGATCACGGTGTTCGACGCCCGCGCCACATCCGAGCCGGTGTTTATGCGGGCCTATTACGGGCTGGGGCGCGTCAGCCGCATTGCCACGGACGGAACCCGCGCCTATCTCGCCGGGGCGGGGGATGGCCCGGTGCTCGTCGCGCTCGACCTGTCCCTGCCCGACCGCCCTGCCGAGCTTGACAGCCTGCCCGCGCTCGGCGCGGCGCATCGGCCCTGGCCGGATGCTGATGGCGTGTGGCTGGCGCGCGGCTACGAGGGCTTAAGCCGCTACCGGCTGTCGGCGAGCGGCTTGCTGGAAGTGCAGGGGCAGTACAGCATCAGCGGCGAGGTCGGGCAGATCACGGCGGGCGCGGACTGGCTGCTCGCCGGGGGGCGCGGCGGCTGGGCGCTGCTTGGCCTTAACGGCGAGCGCCTGCCAGAGGTGCTGGCCCTCGCTCCCGACCCTCTGCCCGTGCGCGGGGTAGCCACGAACGGCGAGATGATCGGCGTGGCGGCGGGCGAGTCGGGGGTGGCGCTCTACAATCTGGGCGGCGGGCAGACGGGGCAGCCCGTGCTGATCACACAGCGCGAGGCGCGGGGCAGCGCGACCGGCATCGCGCTTGACGAGCGCTTCGTCTACGTTGCTGACGCCGACGGGCTGTCCATCTACGATAACCGCTATCTCCAGCCGGTAACACGGGTGGCGCTGCCCGCCCCGCCAACCGACATTGTTCGCAAGGACCATCTGGCGTATTTCCCGCTGGAGGATGGGCAGCTCGCGGTGGTGGACCTTGCCGACCCGACCGGCGGGCTGCGCGTGCACAGCATCCTCCAGACGCGCCGCCCCACCGACCTGTTCTACGGGCCGGACGGCGAGACCATCTATGCCCTCGAAGACGACCGGCTGATGCGGCTGCGCGTCGACCCGGTTGACGACCTGATGTCCTTTGGCTTCAGTAACCTGCGTGCCTACACCTCGCGCGGGGCGTTTGGCGACGGCTGGCTGTGGACGCTCCAGCCCGGCTCGGCGCTGCACGTCTATGACGCGTCGCCGCTTCCCGATGAGCAGCCTGTGCACCGGCAGAGCATCACGACGCGGGCGCTGGAGTTCGCCATGCGCCAGAACATCACCTACCTCGCGCTTGGCGAGGACGGGCTGGCTCTACTCGACGTGACCGTGCCCGAGGCGGAGATCGTCTTCTACGAGCAGCCGGTTCGGTCCGTCTACCTGGACGGGAACATCCTCTTTGCCGCCGGGGAGTCGCTGACGGCGTGGGATGTGTCCGACCGGGTCAGGCCGACGCTGCTGGCGGAGATGCCCCTCGCTGCACCGGGCCGCCACGTGGACCCCGCCCCGGCGGGCCTGCTCGTCAGCCTGGCGAACGGCTTTGTGCTTGTCAACTGGGAGAACGGGCGCTTCACCCAGGTCGGCCAGCTCAGCGCCGCCGGCGAGGTGGACCGGGGCGTGCAGATGGGCGACCGGGCTTTTCTGGCGATGCATCAGGGCGGGCTGCTCGTTGTGGACCTGACCGACCCGGCCAACCCGGTCCGGCTGTACAGCTACACATCGGCGGCGGGGCAGTTTGTGAACGACCTGCTGCCGCTCGACGAGGGGACGCTGCTCGTTAGCTGGGAGGGCGGCATCGAGGCGCTCGACGTGAGCCAGATCGAGCCGACGCCGCGCCTTGTGAACACGCTTCCGGTAGGCGACTCGCCGGTGCTGGGCCTGACGCTTGCGCCTGACGGGGCGCGGGCAGCAGCGGCGCTGGGCGAGGGGGGCGTCGTGCTGCTCAGCCTGGCCGACGCCGTGCAGCCGGAGGTTATCGGCTTTGTCGATACGCCGGGCGATGCATTGCAGGCGGCGCTCGACGGCAATGATCTCTACGTGGCGGACGGCATCTGCGGGCTGCGCGTGGTGGATGTCTCCAACCCGGCATCCCCGCAGGAGCGGGGCTACTGGCGCAGCAGCTACGCCAGCGATGTGGTGTTGAGCGGCGGCGGGCATGTGTACCTCGCCGAGGCCAACCAGCTCCTGACGCTGCGCTACGACCCCAACGCGCCGCCCGTGCTGCCGCCTATCCCGCAGTTCCCGGAGCCGTTCGATGGGCGCGACGGCGCGCCGCTTGAGCTGAACCTGAGCTGGGGGCCGCCGCCTCACGAGTGCGATACGCTGACGTACAAGGTGTATTTTGGCGTCACCAGCGACCCGCCATTCCTGGGCGTGGTGCAGGGCGAGCCGACGTTGCGCGTTGCCGACCTCGACCCGATGCGCACCTATCGCTGGCGGGTGGAGGTAACGGACCGCCAGGGCGATACGATCCAGGGGCCGGTATGGCGCTTCACGACCGTCGCCGCCGACTATCCGGACAGCTTCCCGCCCGCGCCGCCCGCCCTCGTGGAGCGCGTGCGCCAGAACCCGATGGTGCCGTTCCTGCTGGGCGCGGGTGCGCTGCTGGCGGTCGGGCTGGGGGTGTTTGTGTGGCGTCGCCGCCGGGGCGCTCCACCGCCCGATCGCTCCGACTGGACGTATACAGATGAGGAATAAGGGGTGGGTCTCAGACCCACCCCTACGACACATTCGGTCAGACGTGGTGCGGAGATGAAAAACGCCGCGAATAAACTTCGCGGCTCCCGATCCACGTTCAAAACCCCACCCCTGACGAGCCGCCTTCGGCCCTCACCGCCTCGGTTTGAACGTCTCCTCGCCCCGCCGAATCTCGCGGATGCGCCGCTCCAGCTTGCTGCGCGGCAGCAGCACCATACGCCCGCACGCATCACATTTCAGGCCGATGTCCGCGCCCAGCCGGTACACGCGCCAGGCGTTCGCGCCGCAGGCGTGCGGTTTTTTGAGCGTCAGAACGTCGTCGAGCTTGAGGTCGATCGGCATGGCGTCTCCGGGGCTGTGGTTGCCTAACGCCAACCCCTCCTGGTCGCAGCGCGATTTCTCCACCTCCCCCTTTTGCAAGGGGGAGGTGGAGGGGGTTCTAATACATTAGGCCGCCTGCGGCTCCGCCTTCGCCCTGACGAGGCGGCTGCGCAGGTACAGCTTATACAGCTCGGCGGCGATGGACGGCACGAGCATCAGCGGGATGATCTCCGCCCAGTCGAGCAGCGAGAGCGGCACCGTGTCAAACACCGGCTGCAAGAACGGGATGTAGACAACCGCCAGCAGCAGCGCGATAGAGGCAAAGACCGCGTACTGCATGTACTTGTTGCTGAACACCCCGATCTGGAAGATCGAGTAGATCTCCGAGCGCGACGTGTAGGCACGGATCAACTCTGAGAAGGCCAGCACCGTGAAGGCGATGCTCCCGGCGTAAGCCTCTGCCGTTACCGGGTCCATCCCCACCATCTCCGCCTGGTTCAGCCCGATGAAGAAGCCGCCCAGCGTCACGGCGCTGATGAAGATCGTCTGTACGACCATGCCACCGCGCATGATGCCGTCGATGATCGGTTCGTTCGGGGCGCGCGGCGGGCGGTCCATTACGTTCGGGTCGCCCCGCTCCACGCCGAGCGCGAGCGCCGGGGCGCCGTCCGTCAGCAGGTTGAGCCACAGCAGTTGGATGGGCGTCAGGATCTGCGGGTAGCCCAGCAGCGTCGCGATGAAGATGACGGTGATCTCCGCCAGGTTACAGCTCAGCAGGAAGTAGACGAACTTACGGATGTTGTCGTAGATGATGCGGCCCTGCTCGACCGCGTTGACGATGCTCACGTAGTTGTCATCGGTGAGCACCATGTCCGCTGTTTCTTTGGTCACGTCGGTGCCGGTGATACCCATCGCCACGCCGATGCTGGCACGCTTCAGCGCCGGGGCGTCGTTCACACCGTCACCCGTCATGGCGACCACGTAATCGCGCTTGCGGAAGGCGTCCACAATGCGGACCTTATGCTCCGGCGAGACGCGGGCGAATACATCCACGTCGTCCACCCGGCGGATAAGCTCCTCGTCGCTCATCTGCGACAGTTCCTGCCCGGTGATCACCTGCCCGCCGGGCCGCATCAGGCCGATCTGCTCGCCGATGGCCCGCGCCGTTTCTGCGTAGTCGCCGGTGACCATCACCGTGCGGATGCCCGCGGCGCGCGCGGTCTGGATGGCGTCGGCGACCTCGGCGCGCGGCGGGTCGATCATGCCGATCAGCCCGATGAACGTCAGGTCCCGCTCGTGCTCGTCGGGGTTCAGTTCTTCCGGCGGCTCGTCGAAATGGCGCTGCGCTACGGCCAATACACGCAGCGCAGCGGAGGCCATCTGTTTGTTCGCCCGCTCGATGCGCTCACGCAGTTCGGGCGTCATGGGGATGGC
>DGDY01000103.1:16670-18723 GCA_002385675.1 Anaerolineales bacterium UBA3940
CGCCCGGCACCCGGTGCAGGGTGCTCATGCGCTTGCGGCTGGCGTCGAACGGGATCTCGTCCACGCGCGGGAAGTCGCGCTCAAGCTGGTTGCGCATCAGGCCCGCCTTGGCGGCGGCGACGACGAGCGCGCCTTCAGTCGGGTCGCCGACCATGCGCACGCCGTTCGCATCATCCTCGTCTATCTCCAGCCGCGCGTCGCTGGCGAGCGCGGCGGCGGTCAGAAGCTGGCGCACATCGTGGATCTCGTCCGGGCCGATCTTTTCGCCGTTAAGATAGAACTCGCCGACGGGCGTGTAGCCCTGCCCGGTCACCTCGATCTCGTTGCCCATCACAGAGAGGCGAACCGCCGTCATCTCGTTCTGGGTGAGCGTGCCGGTCTTGTCCGAGCAGATGGCCGAGGCGCTGCCGAGCGTCTCGACGGCGGGCAGGCGGCGGATGAGCGCGTTGCGCTTCACCATCTCGCGCATGCCGAGCGCCAGGTTAATGGTGACGATGGCCGGCAGGCCCTCGGGTACGGCGGCGACCGCCAGCGCGACCGCCGTCAGGAAGGCCGCCAGCGCCGCTTCGCCAAGCTGCGAGGTCAGCAGCGGGTTCTCCAGTGCGGCGAAGAACTCCGCAAGCCCCTGAATGCCCAGCGCACCTGCTGCTTCCGAGGCGGCCCCTGCGAAGGCGATCAGGAAGACAAGCCCCGAAACCGACAGCGCGCCGATCGCCAGCCAGCGCCCAAGCTGGTCCAGACGCCGCTGGAGCGGTGTCTCCTCCTCCTCCACCGTCTGGATCATCTCGGCGATGCGCCCGATCTCGGTGTCCATGCCGGTCGCGATCACAACGCCGACCCCGCGCCCGTAAGTGGCAATGGTGCTCTTGTACGCCATATTGCGGCGGTCGCCGATGCCCGCGTCAAGCGGCACGTAGGCATCCGGGTCTTTGTTCACGGGGACGGACTCGCCGGTCAGTGAGGCCTCTTCGATCTGGAGGTTCGCGCCTTCGATGAGCCGCAAATCCGCCGGGATGTAGTTCCCGGCTTCGATCAGCACAATATCGCCGGGGACGACCTCGGCGGAGGGCACGACGATGACATGCCCGTCGCGCAGCACATGCGCCTCGGGCGCGGCCATCTTGCGCAGGGCGGCGAGTGCCTCCTCGGCGCGGCCCTCCTGCACGACGCCCAGGATGGCGTTGAGTACGACGATCAGCAGGATCGCGCCTGCCTCGTACCACTCACCCAGCGCGCCGGAGACAATCGCCGCGCCGATGAGCAGCAGTACGGTCATATCCTGGAACTGACGCAGAAGCCGCTGCAGGAAGCCGGGCCGGGGCTGTTCTCTTAATTCGTTGGGGCCAAACTTTGCGAGGCGCTCACGAACCTCGTCAGCACTCAGACCCCGCTCAGGGTCAACCTGAAGGCGTTCAAGGACCTCGCTGGCGGGCAGGCTGTGCCATTGTTCGGATGGTTCATCCGTAGTGGTTAGGGTGGTTTCCGCTTCGGTCACCGTTGCCATATAAAGGGTTCCTTCTAAAAACTGTCGTTGCTCTCGCTGTCTTGCCTGCGCGCGTGGTTGCTCATACCGGTGGGCGGTGCCCGCCATCAATTAAATCACCGCGCGATCATATGCTTCAATTAGCGCCATACGTGGGCACGGGTTTGAGTGTAGCAAAATCGGATCAGGCTGTATACCCACATGGTGTTAGTTTAACACCTGAATCAGCGCGGCGGTTTGGCGTGGCGCGAACCGGGCTGTGAGTGCGTCCTGAAGCAGAAAGCTGCCGGCGGCAACGGCGATGCCCGGCATGGCCAGCGTGGCGGCGAGCCGCAGATACCCTCCCCCCATGACAACCTGCGCACCGGCGATAAGCTCCGCGTGGCGGGCGAGCAGTCCGCCGAGTGAGGCGGCTGCGGACGCGCCGAGCGCCAGGGTCAAGATGATTTGACTATAATGTAGTGCCGCAAAGCTGTCCACAGCAAACAGCGCGAGTGCCGCGCCGTGCCCTCCCGTGCCGTGCTGCTCCCCTGCCGCCCTGACAGCGAGGGCCGTACGCGGAGCCAGCAC
>DGDY01000076.1:0-2547 GCA_002385675.1 Anaerolineales bacterium UBA3940
TACTGGCACACCAGCTCGACGGACTTCTCGGCGACGAGGCGCAGATGCCGCAAGCCCTCCTTCGTCTTGAGGTTGACGAGCGGGCGGATGTGGATGCAGCCCGCGCTGGCGTGGGCATACATCCCGACGCGCTCCACGCCGACCTCCTTGCAGTAGTCCACGATGGTCGTGACGTAGTCCGCCAGGTGCTCGACGGGCACGGCGGCATCCTCAATAAACGGAATGGGCTTGGCGTCACCGCGAATGCTCATCAGGATGCCAAGCCCAACCTTGCGCACGTGCCACACATTGGCCTGCTGGCGCGGATCCTCCACCACGACGACCGGGTCGCGGTGGTTGATGCTGTTGAGCTTGGCCCGCAGCCGCTCGATACCGGCGTCTAGTTCGGCCTCGGTCTCGCCGGAGTACTCGACGATCAGCACAATCGCCGGGTCGCCCTCGATGAAGGTGAGCAGGCGGCGGTACTCGATGCGGTCGCGGCAGAGGTCGAGCATCATCTTGTCGAGCAGTTCGATGGCCGTCGGGCCGCTCTCCAGCATCACGGGCGTGGCTTCCATCGCGGCGCGCAGCGTGCTGAAGTGCACCATCGCCAGCCGCTGCATCTTCGGCAGTGGCACGAGGTTCAGCACGGCCTCGGTCGTGATGGCGAGCGTGCCCTCCGAGCCGACAAGCAGCTTGGCGAGGTTCGGGCGGGGCGCGTCGCAGATCTGGTTGAGGTTGTAGCCCGCCACATGGCGGAAGGTGCGCGGGTAGCGCGTCTTGATGTACTCCGCATAGCGGTCGACGATTTGCGGTATGCGGGCGTACACCTGCCCTTCCAGGCCGGGCCGCTTCGCCATCTTCTCCCAGTCGCCGTCAAACGCCTCGAACGTCACGGCGCGGCCATCCGGCATGACCACGTCCATCGACAGCACATGATCCACCGTCATACCGTAGATGATGGAGTGCGCGCCGGTGGAGTTGTTGCCCATGATGCCGCCCATCGTGGCGCGGTCGGCGCTGGCGGGGTCCGGGCCGTATTGGAGCCCGTGCCGCTTGAGGATGCGGTTGAGACTGCCGAGCGTGATGCCAGGCTGCGTGCGGACGATGCGCTGGACCGGGTCCACCTCGCAGACGCGGTTCATGTGGCGCGACACGTCCAGCACGAGGGCGTGCCCAACGGCCTGCCCGGCGAGGCTGCTCCCGCCGCCGCGCGGCAGGATGGGCACCTGGTGCTTGCGTGCGATCTCCACGGCGGCGATCACCTCGTCACGGTCGCGAGGGAGCGCCACACCGATGGGCATCATCTGGTAGATGCTGGCGTCAGTGCTGTAGAGCAGCCGCGTCATGCGGTCAAAGTAGACCTCCCGCACGGCACGGCTCAGCTCCTGGATAAACTCCTGGCTGGCCTCACGTGACTCCTTTGGGATCATTTTGTCTGCTTCCCCGTTCACTTAAGCGCCGTGTCATTGAGTGCAGCGGGGTTCGCGGTGTGTGGTGTGGTGGTATGCTGCGAGTTATTCAACCTCACCCCTTCCCGATCTCTCCGTACAGTTGGCCGCACCAGCTAAGTGGCGCTGCCGTTTCTCCGTTCCCCCCTTGTAGCACGGAGAGGCGGGGTCGCGGCTGTGCCGCGACGGGGTGAGGTTCAGACACGATTACCCTAAAATCCGTTCCAGTGCGCCGAGCAGCGTGACGACGTTCTCCGGGCGGCTGGAGTAGCCCATCAGACCGATGCGCCACACCTTTCCGGCGAACGCGCCCAGCCCACCAGCGACCTCGATGTTGTACTCGTTCAGCAGGCGACGGCGCAGCGCGGCCTCGTCCAGCCCTTCGGGGATGTACACGGTCGTCAGGCTGGGCAGGCGATGCTCCAGCGGCACGACCGGCATGAGGTCAAGCGCGGCCAGCCCGTCCCACAGCATCTCGGCGTTGCGGCGGTGCCGCTCGAAGCGCGCCTCAAGCCCTTCCTCCAGCACGAGGCGCAGCGCCTCACGCAGCGCATAGTTCATGTTGATCGGCGCGGTGTGGTGATAGGTGCGCTCCGCCCCCCAGTACTTGAACACCATCGTCAGGTCCAGATACCAGTTCTTGACGGTGCTCTTGCGGCTCTTCAGCACCTCGACGGCGCGCGGGCTGAGCGCGATCGGCGCAAGGCCCGGCGGCGCGCTCAGGCACTTCTGCGTGCCGCTGTAGGCGATGTCAATGCCGACCTCGTCGAAGCGCACGGGCACGCCGCCCAGCGATGTCACCGCATCGACGAGCAGCAGCGCGCCGTGCCGGTGCGCCACCTCAGCGATCTCATCGAGCGGCTGGAGCGCCCCGGTCGAAGTCTCGGCGTGGACGATGGCGACGATCTTTGCGGGGCGCGCCTGCAGCGCCTCCTCGACCTGCTGCGCGGTGAAGACCTCCCCCCAGGCGACCTCCACCCGGCTCACATCCGCGCCGTAGCGCCGCGCCATGTCCGTCAGCCGCTCGCCGAAGTAGCCGTTGACGCAGATCAGCACCGGGTCGCCTTCCTCAATGAAGTTGGCGAGCGCCGCCTCCATCCCGGCGCTGCCCGTGCCC
>DGDY01000076.1:2846-3919 GCA_002385675.1 Anaerolineales bacterium UBA3940
GGTCACCGTGGCAGATGCATCCATACTGATTCCTTTCTCTTGAATGAGTTACGGTTGATTTGCGATACAGGCTAAGCCCACAGATTGCACAGATGAGCACAGATGGGTAACAGGATATCCACAAATAGCACGAATAAAAGTGCTCGTGGAGGGGTGCTATTTATGAACCCGCCCGCCCTTCCTCTGGCGATCTATGTTTTCTGCGGACTCACTGTCTGTGCGCTACGGGTACGCATCGGGCCGGCGGTCCTCAAAGACCGGGATGCGCCCGCGCACGTCGTTCACATGGCCGAGGTCCACCTCGACGGTCAGCAGGGCCTCAGCCTCCCCGCCCTCGACGAGCGGCTCCCCCCAGGCGTCGATGACCGCCGAGCGCCCCCCGAACCGCGTATCGCCGTCCGCACCGACGCGGTTGCAGCCGACGACGATCATCTGGTTCTCGATGGCGCGGGCACGCAGCAGCGTCTGCCAGTGCGCCATGCGCGGGTGCGGCCACTGCGCGGGGATCACCGCCATCACCGCCCCGCCGAGTGCGTAGCCCTGGAACAGCTCCGGGAAGCGCAGGTCGTAGCAGATGGCAAGGCCCGTCCGGCCCCAGGGCAGGTCGAGCAGCACCGGCGACGAGCCTGCCGCCATGTAGCGATCCTCCTGCATCCCCCGGAAGAGGTGCAGCTTGCGGTAGACGCCCGCCTGCGTGCCGTCCGGCGCGAACCACACTGCCGTGTTGTACACGCGGGCGCTCTCGCCGCTCTGCCCGGCGGCGGCTTCCAGCATGGAGCCGACGATATGTACGTGATGCTGCCGCGCAAGCTCTGCGACCTCGGCAAAGCGGCCCCGGTCGGTGGGGGTGCCAAGCTCCAGCGCGCGGGTGAGATCGTAGCCGGTGTCCCATAATTCGGGGAAGACGACGAGGTCCGAGCCGCGCCGGGCGGCCTCTGCCGTCCACTCACGGACAGTGTCGAGGTTGTGCGCAGGCTGCCCCTTGCACACATTCATCTGCCCGATGCTAATGGTCAGCGTCATAGTATCTATGCCTGTCTGTTAGAGAAATGGGCGGTGACGAGGGTGACGAT
>DGDY01000287.1:0-168 GCA_002385675.1 Anaerolineales bacterium UBA3940
AGATGTGTATAAGAGACAGCTAATGATGATGTCGTTCGTGACATCGCGCCCGATGGTGATTTTGTCACGGGTGAGTTCAAACTGCTGATTCGGCTGAGGCCCTCGCCGCATCACCAGCCGGTATTGAGCGCCTGACTGCACTGCTCTCGCCTCCTCACGGATGGATTA
>DGDY01000287.1:424-3589 GCA_002385675.1 Anaerolineales bacterium UBA3940
TGTTCCAGCCCGTCAGCACGGCGACGGTCTGCACGCCGAGCGCCTCGCCACATCGCACGTCCTCGGGCGTGTCGCCGATAACGACGATCTGCTTGCCCCTGAAGTCAACGCCTGTCAGCGCCCGCGCCCGCTCGACGGCCAGCGGCACGAGGTCGGCGCGCACCGGCGACTCGCCGCCGAACGCCCCCACGCGGAACATATCCGGGTCGTAGCCTGCGGCGGCCAGCTTGATGCGCGCGGTTGGCTCCAGGTTCCCGGTCAGCAGGCCGAGCAGCACGTCGTCGCGGGCGTCGAGCGCCTCGACGAGCGCCAGAGCACCGGGGCAGGCGCGGATGTTATGCCGCCCATCCGCCAGCCGTGTGTGCATCTCGTCCTCAAGCGTGGCGGCCAGCTCGTCAAACCTGGCCTGGACGATATCTTCGGCGATACCGGCAGCGGCCATCAGGTCGCGCACGATGGCGCTGTCGGTGCGTCCGGCGAAGGGGAAGGAGTCGATCGGCCCGGCGGTGCCGTAGACGCGCTCCAGCGCGGCGCGCATCGAGTCCCGCCCGGCGCGGTCCGGCCAGAGCAGCGTGCCGTCGATGTCGAAGAGTACCAGGTACCGAAGTGTCATAGCGCTCCTTCCGATTCTCCGCGATAGTGGAAAAAGCGGCGGGCGGTCACGCCCCACGCCGAAAAACTACGTAGGTCCCCTCAGTTACAACCCGGCCAGAACGGCGTACGATTGTGCAGCAGAGCATGTCTGTCATTGAAAATACGCCCGCGTTCAATTATAGCAGCCGGTGCGCGCTTGCAGCAGTGCGCTGGCCGGACTTCCGGAACAGGTGAGCTGTGAACCATCCTGCGGAGAACACCCCACAGCCTGAGCGCTTCCTGCGGCGGCTCGCCGGTGGCGAACTGGGGCCGGTCGTACAGGCCCTCGCCGAAGGGCTGCGCCCGCTCGGCCCGGTAGCGGCGCAGTTGCTGTGGCTGGGGCAGCCGCTGCTGGCGCTCGTGGAGCAGGACTCGCTTGCCGCCGAGCTGGCGGAGCGGCTGGACGGCACGGCGCGGGGGAGGGAGGCGGACAACACATGATCGATGGCATGGTTAGCTGGCTGGGGCCGCTGCTCATCATTGGCGGCGCGGTGCTGCTCGCCGCCTTCACGCTTGCCGTGCGGCGGGGCTTCGAGCCCTCGCTGCGGCCCATCGACGGCTATAAGGCGCTGCCGCAGCAGGTCGCCCGGGTGGTTGAGAGCGGCGGGCGGATGCACGTCTCGCTGGGGCCGAACGGCCTCTCCGGGCAGGACGCAGGCGCGACGCTGGCGGGCCTTGCCATGCTCGACGTGACTGTCGGCGCTGCCGCCATCGCCGACCATCCGCCGCTGGCGAGCACGTCGGACGCGACGACCGTCTGGGTGATGTCGGACATCGTGCGGCATGCCTATGAGGAGAAGGGCATTGCGGACCGGCTCCCCGCGCAGAACGGTTTTCTCGTCGCGCTGGACTCGACCGCACTGGCAGGCGGGCTGACGAGCCTCGTGCCGGACATGGACGTGCAGGCAAACGTGCTCTTTGGCTCGTTCGGCGCTGAGACGGCGCTGATCGCCGAGGCGGGCAGCCGTGTGGGCATCCCGCAGACGGTAGGCAGCGACCAGCTTGAGGCGCAGGCGGCGGGCTACACGCTCGCCGACCACGTGCTGATTGGCGAGGAGATGTTCGCCGCGCGCGGCTATCTGGAAGAGCGTGCCTCGGCGCAGGGCGGCCTGCTGGTGCAGGACGTGCTGCGCTGGGCGATTATCGGCCTAATTGTCGCAGGGGCGGCCCTGCAAACGCTGGGGCTGCTTGGTTAGCAGTTTGAGAATCAGATGAAAACGATCATCCCAACAGTAGTGGCAATCGGCGCGGCGCTGATTATCCTGCTCAGCATGTTCATCCCCAACCCGACGCTCTTTACGGTGCGGCAGACGCTTGTCGACTGGGCTGTCGTGCTGGCGGCGCTTGCCGTGCTGCTCGGCGTGCTCAACCTGCTCATCGTCCACACACGGCGGCTGGAGCAGGGCGAACGTGGCGCGGCCTACAGCCTGCTGACGGTCATTGCGGTGGTGTTCACGCTTGGCATTGGCGTCGCTGAGAGCATCGGCGCGGATGGGCCGGTGCTGTACGAGGCGACCTCGATGACGAACGTGCTATTCCGGGGCATTGTCTCGGCGTCGCTGGCGTCGCTGGCGGCGCTCGTGATGATCTTTCTGGTGGCGGCAGCGGTGCGCCTGATGCGCACACGCCCCGGCGGCTGGTCGCTCCTGTTCCTGGGCGTGGTTGTTGTGGGGCTGGTGGGCTGGATCCCGCTGGCTGCGCTGCGCCCGCTCGGCGCGCTGCGCGACTGGCTGATGCAGGTACCGGCGGCTGCCGGGTCACGCGGGATTCTGCTCGGCGTGGCGCTGGGGGTGCTGGTGATAGGCGTGCGCTTCCTGATGGGCGCCGAGCGACCGTACACCGATTGAGTTGATGCAGAGAGACGTTGATGGTTCTGCCGACTGACGACTCGAACGCCCGCCGCTGCGATGTATGCGGCGAATCGAACCCGCCCGATCGGGCGCTCTGCCGGGGCTGCGGCGCGCCGCTGAGCGCGCCGGACGCCGATCTGCCCGCCTGGCTGCCGCAGGCCGGGGCTTCCGGTCCGGCGGAGGCCGCCGCTCTGCCGGGCTGGCTTGTGCCTGCCGCGCCCGGCGCGCCCTCGGCGGATACGCCGCCCGCTCCCGCCTGGTTGCCGCAGGCGGAGGCCGCTCCCGGCCCGCCCGCCGAGCGCCCGTCGCCGGTGATTGACGAACCGGTGGTTGATGCCGCGCCGCCAACCCCGGATGAGCCAGCACAGCCCAGGCCGGAGGAGCCTGCTGCCCCGCCCACCATCGACGACGTGATCCCCGACTGGCTGCTCGGGCTGGAGGAGGCTGCACCGGCCCCCGCCGCGAGCGATGCCGGGCCCGGCGAAATCCCCGATTGGCTGGCGGCGCTCAGCGCTGCCGAGCCTGTCAAGGCCGCAGAGACGGAACCAGAGCCTGAGCCTGAGTTTGAGCCTGCGCCCGAACCCGAGCCGGAGCCTGAACCTGAACCGGACCCGGCAGATGTGGTCCCCGACTGGGTGCGGGAGTTGAGCGAGATGGCCGCCGCTCGCTCGAAGCCGGAGCC
>DGDY01000078.1:0-401 GCA_002385675.1 Anaerolineales bacterium UBA3940
AGCTTCAAGCTGCACAGCGGCGAGATCCTCGGCGTGGCGGGGCTGGTCGGCGCGGGCCGCACCGCGCTCGCCGAGACGCTGTTCGGTATCCGCCATCCGGTGGCGGGTGAGGTGCGGATCGAGGGCGAGCGGGTGACGATCAACTCGCCGCAGAAGGCCATCGAGCTGGGCATGGGCTTTGTGCCCGAAGACCGCAAGCAGCAGGGGCTCTTTCTGAACATGGCCGTGCGCGAGAACATCGTCATCAGCGACCTCGATGAGGTGGCAAGCTGGGGCTTTTTGAAGTTCCGCGAGGTCGAGCGGCTCGCGCAGGATTACGTCAACCGGCTCGACGTGCGCACGCCGTCACTGCGCCAGCGTGTGCGCAACCTGTCCGGCGGGAACCAGCAGAAGGTCGTCAT
>DGDY01000078.1:711-918 GCA_002385675.1 Anaerolineales bacterium UBA3940
GCCACGCTCAACCGCGACGAGGCCACGCAGGACGCCATCATGCGGGCCGCCACCGGGGGGAAGATCAACCATGTCGTGGAGTAACATTACCCGCCTGCTGCGCCGCCTCAGCGTGTTTCTGGTTCTCATCGGTATGGCGCTGATCTTCGCGCTCGCCACGCCGCGCTTCCTGCGAATGTCGAACCTGCTGAACGTCGCCGTGCAGAC
>DGDY01000078.1:1205-3409 GCA_002385675.1 Anaerolineales bacterium UBA3940
CTCGGCGCGGTGAACGGCGTGCTGGTTGTGAAGGGCAGGCTGCCGCCGTTCGTCGCAACGCTGGCGATGCTGGCCATCGCGCGCGGCCTGACGCTGTTCTACACGCAGGGCCGCCCGATCTCGGGCCTGCCGGAGTCGTTTATCTTTCTCGGCAGCGGCAGGCTGCTCGGCGTGGGCGTCCCTGTGTACGTGCTCGCCGTCGTGGCGATCGTGGCGTATATCGGGCTGCGCTATACCCGCTTTGGGCTGCACGTGCGCGCCGTCGGCGGGGATGAGGAGATCACGCGGCTGGCAGGCGTCCCGACCAACCGGGTGATCTTCCTGGTCTACGTGATCAGTGGGCTGACGGCAGCCATCGGCGGGGTGCTGCTCACCGGGCGGCTGTGGTCCGCGCAGCCGCAGGCCGCCGTCGGCTGGGAGCTTGACGCCATCGCCGCGTCGGTGCTCGGCGGCACGTCGCTGGCGGGTGGCGTCGGCGGCATCGGTGGTACGCTGGCGGGCGCGTTCATCATCGGCATCCTCTCGAACGGCCTGAACCTGCTCGGCATCTCGTCCTACACCCAGCAGGTGATCGAGGGCGCGGTGTTCATCCTCGCGGTGCTGTTCGACCTGCTGACCAAGCGCGGGCGCACGACGCGGCGCAGGCAACGCACGCTCGCACAGGAGCCAACCTGAGCCTGATCCATGTGGTGCGGGAGAGCCGTGCTCTCCTGCGCCGACTGCTCCACCAGGCCGGGCATGCAGGCTGCCGCCGCATGATGCCCGCTGCCCATCCTGCAAGACACGCGCTGTACGCCCCGGCTTGCCTTCCCCAGGCCATCCTAACAAGTTATACTCTCTGGGCATTCATTCAGTTTATCCGTCGGGCCTGTAATTATCGGAAGAGAGAAGAGAAAAACAATGGGACGTTATTTAAGCACGCCTCGAACCGGCGTTTCGGGGCACTGGCGGGTGTTTCATTTTGCCCTTATAGGTTTGTTTGTTCTTACGGCGATGCTGCTCGCCTCCTGTACACCGGCTAATGGTCAGTCAAACGCTGTTAATGGCCAGCCGGCTGATCAGGAGGCACCCGGCGAGATCAAAGTCGCCTTCATCAGTGATACCGGGTTTGATGAGGACTTCCCGGAGGTGCTTGACCTGATCCTTGCGGAAGGCGCCGAAATGGTGATCCACCAGGGCGACTTCGACGAGGAGCGAAACCCCGATGCCGCCTTCGCCATCATTGACGAAAAGCTCGGCCCGGATTTCCCGTTCTTCTTTACCGTTGGCAACCATGACGCCGCCGTCTGGGACAGTGGCTGCGGCAACCCGCAGGGCTGCTACTCCGAGTACCTGTCGGAACGCCTGGCGCGCCTTGGTGTGACGCCTGATGACCCCGACCTGAACGATCAGATGTACTCGGTCAGCTTCCGCGGGCTGAAGATGGTGTTCGTCGGCGAGGACCTGCGGGCCGACGACCCGACCTATGCTAACTTCATCGACGAGCAGCTAACCGGAGACGAGCACACCTGGAAGATCTGCAGCTGGCATGAGGAACAGGAGGCCATGCAGGTTGGCAACAAGCGCGACTCGATGGGCTGGGCGGTCTACGAGACGTGCCGGAAGCACGGAGCGTTCATCGTCACCGGGCACGTTCACATCTACTCGCGCACCCATACGCTGATCGACATGGAGCACCAGGTGGTTGACCCGGAATGGCCTGACCCTGCCAGTGTGCGCGTCGCACCCGGCGCAACCTTCGTCGCCATCCCATCGCTGGGCGGTGCCAGCATCCGCGAGCAGGTTCGCTGCCTCCCGACTGAGTATCCTTACGGCTGCTTCGGCGAGTGGGCCAAGATTTACTCCTCCAGCCAGAACGCCGATTACGGCGCGTTGTTCATCACTTTCAACGCAGGCAGCGACCCGAACAAAGCGCACGCCTACTTCAAGAACGTACGCGGCGAAGTGGTCGACGAGTTCACGATTACCTCGCAGGCGGAGCCAGTTGGCCTTCGCACCGCCGTTCTCTACCCGGATGCCGATACGTTTGTGAGCGCGAGAGCAGCGGCGGAGGACTTCAGCGGTGAGCCGGTGCTGGAAGTCGACGGTGACCCGGAGAAGATCGCCTATCTGCGCTTCAACCTGGGCGATGTTGATCGCTCCGCCCTAGTGTCCGCCATGCTGCGGCTGAAAGTCGAGGACAGTTCTGTCTCTTATACACATCT
>DGDY01000032.1 GCA_002385675.1 Anaerolineales bacterium UBA3940
GCTTATGACCTTTTCATCAGCCTCCACGTGCTGCATGAGCCGGTTGACTTCGGACTGAGGGGGGTATGGGCCGCTGGGATGCGCTCGCGCCTGCCACCCGCCGACCGGGATTTCCTTGAGCAGGTGCAGGGCTCGGTGATCTGGGGCGCGCCGATCTCGTGGGTATATACGCTGCCGCCCCCGAAGGATGCCGCCACTGCGCTGCGGGAACTGGCCCGTCTCGAACCGGCGCAGCGCCTGCCCGCACTGATGTTTGCCGCTCAGGACCGCGCCGGGGAGCAGGCTGTTCTGCACCGTGTGATGCAGCGCGGCGCGTACGACGAGGGGGATATCGAGGCGCTGTACCATGCATTGCACGAGGTTCGCGGCGCTGAATTCGCGTTATCCCGCAAAAAGGTTGCCTCGGTGCTGGAGTGGTGGACGCGCCCCGAGGAGTTCGGCGAGCGCTACCTGCAGGCGCTGACGACCTATGTCGATGTTTTCTTCGTCGAGGAGGAGCGGCGCATCTACCCCGCCCTGCAAGATGCCTACCGGGAGGCGCAGGCGCTGGCGCAGAAGCTCGACGCCCCCGAGCTGCTTGAGGAGTTATCGCAGGGCGTGTCGATCGAGCGGGCGCTGCGGATGAATGAACTCATTTTTGCGCCGTCATTCTGGAGCGCGCCGCTTATGTTCATCTCCTATCTGAACGGCGAGCGGATACTCATCCTCTTTGGTGGCCGCCCCTCTGATGTCTCGCTGATCCCCGGTGAGGTTGTGCCCGATGCGCTGCTGCGGGCGCTGAAGGCCCTCTCCGACCCCACTCGCTTGAAGATCTTGCGCTACCTTGCCACCGGCTCGCTCACGCCGACGCAGCTCGCACACCGGCTGCGCCTGCGCGCCCCGACCGTTGTGCATCACCTCAAGACGCTGCGTGTCGCCGGGCTGGTGCAGGTGAAGATTGCCGAGGGCAAGGAGCGCAGCTACACGATGCGCCACGACTCGGTCGAGGCGACGTGGTTGGCACTGCAGCGGTTTATTGGCGAGCAGGTGCCGGTTAACGCCGACCCGGTCGAGCAGGAATAGGCCGGAACCACGGAAGGGCGGAGGGCCGGAAGGCGCCTCCGCGCCTTCTCGGTTCGCGCGATGTGCGGGCGTGGCGGGGCAGGCCACGCCGCCATCCCCCATTTGTGTCATTCGTGGAGCACCTTCTCACCTGCTGCCGTTTGGATTGCCGGGGCGAGCGCACTATAATTCTCACGATGGCAGACCCTGATCACACCCCTGAACGACAGCAGTAGAGCTATGACGACAGCTTCCACGCCTGCAACTCTGCCCCGTCTGCGCAATGAGATTCGCGATGTGCTCAACGAGTTCGACCCGGCGGATGCGCTGAGCACCTATTACGCTCTTCACCACGACCCGAAGCGCACGACCCTGTTTGTGCATCGTGAGGCTGACGGGATGGTCGATGGCTTTCTCGCCCGCTGCCAGACGGGCTTCGACCTGTTCCGGCAGCTTGTGACGCTGCGCGTGCGCGGCTCGAACGATCCGCTCACACCGCTGCTGACCGAAGCGCTCGTGCCGGGCCGCCCCTATCTGATGATCATTCCCACCTCGCTGGTGAAGCGGGTGGAGGCGCGCGTCAGGCTCACCGACCACGTCGAGAACCACATCCTGCGGCTGGACCCTGCCCGCTTCCGCCCGGAGATGAATGCACTCGTCGTGACGCGCAAAGACAAGGACGGCAACCCCCGTGCCGAGATCCGGCGGGGCGGGCAGCCGGTTGCGGTGGCGGGTGTGAACTGGCGCTCGCCGATCTTCGCCGAGGTGTATGTACAGGTCGATCCGCCTGCGCGGGGGCGCGGGCTGGGGCGTTCTGTTGTGAAAGCGGTTGTTGCGGAGTTGCTCAAGATGGGCGTGACGCCGCTCTACAGCGTTTCCGAGGACAACAACGCCTCGTATGACCTCGCCCTTGATGTGGGTTTTGTGGACACCGGCGCGCGTGAGTGCATGGCCCAGGCCGTGCGGATGGAGTAGGGCATGGCCGTCGAAATCCGCCGCTACGAGCCTGCCGACGAACCGGCAGTGCTCGACATTCTCGATGAAGGGCTGCGTGCGCAGACCCGCTACGCGGCGCAGATCAGCCCGCCGGAGGATGCCGGGTTCTTCGAGCGGGAGTGGGCGGCGTGCGTCGCGGCGCTGCACGACGAGCCGGGTGACTGGTGGGTCGCGGCGGATGGCGGCGAGATCGCCGGGGTGTTGTGGCTGGAGCAGACCGCCGACCTGTTTGTGCCTTACCACACGGTCCAGCAGATCGCGGTGAGGGAGGCCCGGCGTGGCGAGGGCATCGGGCGGGCAATGCTGACTTTCGCTGAGCGGCACGCTCGCGACGCCGGGTCGATGGTGCTGATGATCGGCGGGCTGGCCTCCAACCCGGCGATGGCGCTGTACCGCCGGCTGGGCTTTGAGGACGTGCCCGAGGGCTACCGCGAGGACGACAACCCGAACCACATCCTGCTGTGGAAGCGGTTCGGGCCGGGGCGTTCTGATTTGTTGTCCACAGATGACACAGATTTCACAGAATAAGAAGTGAGTCCACGAATGACACGAATTGCACGAATGAAGAAATAATAAAAATTATTCGTGTCATTCGTGACATTCGTGGATCAATAATCTGCGTTATCTGTGCCATCTGTGGACTAACCACACCTGTGTATTGACCTGCACAAGAGAGACGAGCATCGCTATGGCTGAGGCAACCTACACCTTCCCGCCTGACTTCCTGTGGGGCACGGCGACATCCGCGCACCAGGTCGAGGGCGACAACAAGAACAACGACTGGTGGGACTGGGAGCAGAAGCGCGACGGGCGCGTGTTCGATGATCACGTCTCCGGGGAGGCGGCGGGCTGGTGGAGCGGCCAGGCGGAGTGGGATATCGAGCGCATGGCGGCGCTCAACAACAATGCGCATCGCATGTCCATCGAGTGGAGCCGCATCGAGCCGAGAGAGGGCGAGTGGAACCACACGGCGCTTGACCGCTACCGCGAGATCCTCAAGAAGATGCACGCTGAGGGCATCCAGCCGATGATCACGCTGCACCACTTCACCAACCCGATGTGGTTTGTGCATCGAGGCGGCTGGCTCCACCCCGACTCGCCGAAGTGGTTCGCGGCCTTCGTCAAAAAGGCCGTCGCCGAACTCGCGGACCTGTGCTCGACGTGGTGCACCATCAACGAGCCGAACGTCTACGCCTCTTACAGCTACTTCCTCGGCAAATGGCCGCCGGGCATGACGGACCTCAGCGCGTACTTCCGCGTTCTCAAGCATCTCATGCTCGCCCACGCTGCCGCCTATTCGATCATCCACGATCTGCAGCCGCAGGCGCAGGTGGGGCTGGCGAAGCATATGACGCTGTGGCAGCCGCACACGAGCAGTCCGCTTGACCGGCTGGCAACGCGCATGATCGACCGCGCCTTTAATGGCGTGACGCTTGACGTGCTGGAAACGGGCGAGTGGCGTCCCATCGTGGGGCGCAGGGAGCGGCTAGACCAGTGCCGCAACACGCT
>DGDY01000045.1:0-5541 GCA_002385675.1 Anaerolineales bacterium UBA3940
GATCGAGAACTGCTTGCGCCGGGTGATGCGCCCGGTTTCGAGGTCTTCCTCTTCCAGTTCGATAGCCGTCTCAAACCCGGTAAAGTCTTCCTGAGAGTCCGAGCGGCGCTGCCGCTTGCCCTTGTAGCGCTCGATCTGGCGGTACATCTTGTCGACCACAATGTCGATAGCGGCGAACAGGTCCGTCGTGCGCTCCTCGGCACGCAAAATCGTGCCGCGCGAGTTGCGGAGCGTCACCTGCGCCACATGCCGGTCACCATTGCGGTGCGCCTTCTCCTGCGACAGCTCCACCTGAACGTCCACAATGTTGGGCATGTAGCGGTCCAGGCGTCCCATCTTGCGCTCGACGTACGACTGCAGACGGGGAGTGACATCTACATTGTCTCCGCGGATGACGATCTCCATCTTTTGCTCCTTCCAGCTTCACGAAGCCGGCTAAGCACAGCGTTTCCGCTGAATGAAACTGTACGGACGCTCCCGCTCCTAACCTTATTATAGCGCACGAGCGAGGGTAACACCTTCCACGGCGGCTGCTCCGGCACGAAGCAGCGCCATCGCACACGCGTCAAGCGTCGCGCCCGTGGTGCATACGTCGTCTACGACGACCAGCACCTTCCCCTCGACGAACCTCCTCTCCGCTTCAAACGCGCCCTTCACATTGCTCTGGCGGGCCTGATACGACAGACCAACCTGCCGGGTTGTCGGCTGCGTGCGGCGAAGCGCCTCGCCGGGCAGCACCCGGACGCCCCAGCACCGGCCAAGCTCGTCCGCCAGCAGTTTAGCATGATTATAGCCCCTTTCTTGCTCGCGCAAGTGGTGCATGGGGACTGCGCAGAGGGCATCCGGGAGAGGGGATGGCGGGGGCAGGACGGCGCTGAGGGCGTCTACCAGCGGGGCGGCGAGAGCCCGCCTGCCATTGTACTTGAAGGCGAGCACAGCGCGGCGTACGGCTCCCTCGTAGACGTACCCGCTTCGCACGCGGGTGAATGACGGGCGTCGTGCCGCACAGCGCGGGCAGATGCCGGGCGCTTCGACCGGGAGCGCGCACACCGGGCAGAGCGGGCCGCTCAACGTGGGCAGCACAGCGAGGCAGTCCGCGCACAGGTGGGATCCGGGCCGGTGGCACACCACACACCGGGGCGGAAAGAGCAGGTCCAGCACGGCATGAGATAGCCGTCGGACCTGCTCCTGAACCGAGTCGATGAGGTTGTGTTCCGGCGTCACGTTGCCGGCCTTTCCGTTGGGGCGGCGCGGGGGTAGCGCCGCCGAGGTACTGCTACAAACCTCCCCAGAACGTCTTGAACACCTGCACAGCCGCCGGGCCGAGCAGTACGATCCAGATCGAGGGGAAGATGAAGACAACCAGCGGGATCATCATCTTAACCGGGGCCTGCTGCGCCTTCTCCTGTGCGCGCTGGCGCCGTTTGATACGCATCTGTGCGGCCTGGATGTTGAGGATCTTCGAGATGCTCACACCGAGCTGGTCCGCCTGGATGATCGCGCCAACGAAGGTGGTCACGTCCGCCACGCCAAGGTTTTCGTCCATCGCACGCAGCGCCTCGCGCCGCGTCTTGCCAAGCTGGATCTCCTGGATCACACGCCCGAAGGCGAGAGCAAGCTCATTATCCCACTTCTCGTAGACCTTCGACATCGCCTGGTCGAAGCCCAGACCAGCATTGACGCAGATCGACATCAGGTCGAGCGCATCCGGCAGCGACTTGATAACCTCCTGCTGGCGGCGCTGGATCTTGCTCGTGAGCATCATCTGCGGCAGGATGAAGCCAAGCACAGCGCCGCCGATGCCGCCGAGGATGACGAGAGACGTCTTCTGGTTTGTGACGACAAAGACCAGAAAGAGCAGCGCGCCCACCCCGATCATCGCGCCAAAACGGGCGGCCCAGAAAACGGCGGGCGTCCAGCCGGGCGGGTTGCCGGCGAGGTCGAGCTTCTTCTGCGTCTTCTCGAGCGTCTCCGCCGGGGTGAACTGCATCGTAAACTGCGCGAACTTCTGCGCCAGCGGGATCAGCACACGCTCGGTAAACGGCAGCGACATCTCCACCTCTTCGAGGTTGGCCTCGATTTCGGCTGCGCCGCCGTACTCCGAGAGACGCTCGGCCAGTGGGTCGTAATCTGCCCTTGAGTTCCGCATCCCGACGACGATCAGGCCCACAATTGCGCCGATCGCCACGAGAGCGAGCACGATGAGAACGCTCGTACTCATGTACCTATTCCTCTATTCAGGTCCTGCTAGACTTCGATGTCCACAATGCGCGTGATAACAGCCAGGCCGATCGACATCATCGTCAGGCCAACGGCGATCATCGGCCAGCCGCACGGGATGGGCAGCCCCGGAATATACGCGCCGCCCTTTTCCGGGCCATAGAACAGCTGCCCCATGTAGCTCGGGTTGATGACCAGCAGTAGCACCGCCAGGCCAATCGGCAGGAAGCCGATGAGCATGCCCGTGATGCGCCCCTGCGCGGTCAGCGTCCGGATTTCACCCTTGATACGCACGCGCTCGCGGATCGTCTCGCTGATCGTGTCGAGGATCTCCGCCAGGTTACCACCGACCTCGCGCTGAATGTTCACCGCCGTGAACACCAGGTCGAGGTCCTCGCTGTTGATGCGGGAGAGCATGTTGTTCAGCGCCGTTTCCATCGGCACGCCGATGGAGATCTCCGCGACCACACGGCGGAACTCCGTGCTCGCCGGGGCCGGTGCCTCGTTCGCGACGGCTTCCATCGCCTGCGGCACGCTGTAGCCCGCACGCAGGGCGTTCACCCACAGGTTGAGGATGTCAGCTAGCTGGTCGTTGAAGTCCTTCAACCGCTTGCGCTGGCGCATGGTCACGTAGATGCGCGGGGCGAAGAACCCGGCGATCACGCCCAGCCCGCCGCCGATCACGCCTCGCAGCGCCAGGCCAACCAGCCCGAACACCACGGCCAGCACCGCATGGATGGCCAGGTACTCGACGACCGTCAGCTTGAGGTCGGCACGGCGGAGCTGTGAACGGATGGACGCCGCCATGCCGCGCCGGACCAACTCGTTGTCCAGCCGTCGCCTGAACTCGTCACGAGCTTTGGATCGCTCCGCCGCCCGGTTCTCGGCATCCGCTGGCCCTGGCTGCCACTCGCTCTCGATAAACGCTTCGAGCTGGTCGATCCGCTCGTCTATCGTGTCACGGCGAAAAAGGTTCATATGAATCTCTCCAAGTCCCGGCCTTCCCCAAGGCTACGACGCGCGGCGATCCGCTACCGGCGCCCGATGCCGAAAACGCTCGGCGGCAGTTGGATGCCCGCGTCCAGGATGCGATCCATGTTCTTCGGGCGCAGCCCCGTCGGTTTAATACGCCCGACAATGCGCGTGCCATCCATCCCCGTCTGCTCAAAGACGAAGATGTCGGACATCGTCACGACATTGCCCTCCATACCCTGTACCTCGGAGATGCGGGTGATCTTGCGCGACCCGTCGCGCAGGCGGTCCTGGTGGCAGATCAGATGGATCGCCGACGCGATCTGCTCGCGGATCGCGCGGACGGGCAGGTCCATGCCCGCCATCAGGCACATCGTCTCCAGACGGGCGATGGTATCGCGCGGGCTGTTGCTGTGAGCCGTACCCATCGAGCCGTCGTGACCGGTGTTCATGGCCTGCACCAGGTCAAGCGCCTCACCGCCACGCACCTCACCGACGATAATGCGGTCGGGGCGCATACGCAGGGAGTTGATCACGAGGTCGCGGATGGTGATCTCACCCTTGCCTTCAATGTTGGGCGGGCGGCTCTCCAGCCGGACGACGTGCTCCTGGCGAAGCTGAAGCTCGGCGGCGTTCTCAATCGTCACGATGCGCTCGTTCGCCGGGATGAAGCTCGACAGGATGTTGAGCAGCGTCGTCTTACCGGAGCCAGTACCGCCGCTGACGACGATGTTGAAGCCCGCGATCACGCAGGCCCGCATGAACTCCATCTGCTCGACCGTCGTCGAGCCGAAGTTGATGATGTCCTGTACGGTGAGCGGCACTTTGGAGAACTTACGGATGGTCAGCGCCGAACCGTCGATGGCAATCGGCGGGATGACGGCGTTCACACGGGAGCCATCCGGCAGACGGGCGTCGACCAGCGGCGAGCTTTCGTCGATACGGCGGCCAAGCGGCGCGACGATACGGTCAATGATGCGGCGCAGGTGTTCCTCGCTCTCGAAGTGCACCGGCACCTCTTCGATCAGGCCCTTGCGCTCCACATACACCTTGTCATGACCGACGGTCATGATTTCGGTGACCTCCGGGTCGTCGAGCAGCGGCTCAATCGGCCCGTAGCCCAGCAACTCCGCGACGATCTGCTCGTGCAGGCGGCGGCGCTCGTGCCGCGCCAGCACGATGTTCTCTTCCATGAGGATCTGGTTGAACAACTCGTCGATCCGCATGCGCAGGTCTTCCGAGCGGCGCAGGTCAAACGACTCGCCCGGGCCGAGGTCTTCAAGCAGCCGGCGCTGTACCAGCTCCTTGACATCCACCCCGCCAACCTGCCCGACGACGCCGTGAACCGGCTCGCGGCGGCCACGCACTGGGGCATGCCCGTCGCCGCGCGGCGTCAGCGGCTGGCTACCCGGTCGACCATCAGAACCTGCACCCTGACCCCGCTCAATTCGCTTCAATAGGCTCGACACTTATCCCGTCTCCCCTTTCCAGTCATACAGTAAGGGCAGGTGCGCAACCTGCCCGCGTAGGTTGAACGCGCGTCCCTACCGGCTTCTGCCCGGTGATGCACCCGCCCGGCTAGCCGCCAAACAGCGAACTGAACAGCCCGGCGCGGCGCGGCTTAGGCTCCGGCTCCGGCTCCTCAACCACCTCGACGCGCTCGAAGGTCTGCCGTATCAGGTTCACCAGCTCCTTCATCGGGCGCACGCTGGGCACGCGCCGCGCGTCAAGCTGGATGAGCGGCAACCCCCGGTTCATCGCCTCGGTCGTCGTCGGGTCCACCGGGATCTCGATCTGCGGTGTGATGCGCAAGAACTTGGCGATCTGCTCCGCCGTGATACGCCCGTTCGGGTCGTAGGCGTTCAGCACCAGGATGACCCGGTCCAGCGGGAAGCTGACCGTGCTCAATTCGCCGAGCATCACGCGGGCGTTCTTCAGCGAGGGCATCGTCGCCGTGGTGAGCAGCACGACGCGGTCCGCCGACTGGATCGACTCGATCATCGGGGTATCAACCGACGTGGAGGTATCGACGATGATGTAATCAAAGCGCTGGCGGAAGTACTCCAGCATATTGGCGACCGAGCCCGGGCTGATCAGATTGCCTTCCGACAGGCTGGAGGGCGAGATCAGCAGCTTGACGCCGCTCTCATGCGTCACCAGGATGCTGTCAACCGAGGCGTGGTCGATCTCCTCCGGCACTTCGGCCATCTTCGCCATGTCCACCAGCGTGTGCGGGCCGCGCGTGTTCAGGAATACGGCCACATCGCCAAAATACGGGTCGGCATCGATGATCAGCACGCTCTTGTCCGGGTCGGAGCGGATCAGCCCGATGCCCAGGTTCACGGCGAT
>DGDY01000045.1:5894-6088 GCA_002385675.1 Anaerolineales bacterium UBA3940
GCCTCGGAGGGCTTCTTGGCGTACGCGCGGCGGATAGCACCGGCCAGCTCATCAGCGCTGATGGGCTTCGTGACAAAGTCCACCGCGCCCGCGCGGATCGCCTCTTTCAGGTAGTTGGCGTCGTCCTGCACGGAGACAACGACGATCTGCACCCGGGGGAACTCCGCGTGGATGTGCTGCGTCGCGGTGATGCC
>DGDY01000127.1 GCA_002385675.1 Anaerolineales bacterium UBA3940
AGCAGCGGCTCGTAGCCGGTCAGGTTCGGGGCGCTGCCGCCGCCGATCTGCGGCTCGTACCCGCTGAGTGTATCCGGTTCCGGGTCGTGACGATTCGCACCTGCCACGGGCTAAGTATAAGTGACCGGAGCGACCGGCAACAAATTTCCCCCGCCGGGGGATGCGGAGATCAAAGCGGGGCGGCTCGATGGATGTGCATCACGAACCGCCCCTGCGTGCCTGCCCCGGTAGAGCCTACTCGACGGTGTAGCTCTCGCCCGGCTTCAGGAGCACAGCGTCCGTGTTGGTCTCGCGCTTGACGCGCTCGACCCAGCCCGCTGCATCCTGGCTGATCAGGTCCCACGTATCGTAGTGAACGGGGATGACGACCTTCGGGTTGAGCAGATTCACGGCGCGGAAGGCGTCCTCCGGCCCCATCGTGTAATTGTCCCCGATGGGCAGCACGGCGAGATCAAGCCCCTCCTCGCCGTACAGCTTCATTGTGTAGAACAGCCCGGTATCGCAGGCGAAGTACACCTTCTTGCCGCCCTGCGAGGTAATGAGGAACCCGACCGGGTTGCCGCCATAGGTCCCATCGGGCAGCATCGACCCGTGATGGGCGATGGTCAGCTTGACATAGCCGAAGGGGTAGTGGAAACCGCCGCCGATGTGCTGCGCATGGGTGTTCTCGACACCCTGCTTGTGCAGCCAGTCGCAGATCTCAAAGTTGCTGATGACCTGCGCCCCGGTGCGCTTGGCGATCTGTACTGCGTCGCCCACATGGTCGCCGTGCCCGTGCGACAGCAGAATAAAGTCCGCCTCGATTGTCTCAGGGTCCGCGCTGGCTGCCGGATTGCCAGTGAGGAAGGGGTCCAGCAGAACTTTGTGCCCGTCAATATCCAACGCAAAGCTGGCGTGGCCGAGCCACGTGACCTTGAAAGCCATAGGCTGCCTCCTTTGATGAAGTGTGGATCATGCTCTCTGACAAATCGCGCGGATACTCTCAGTATAAGCAACGCTCAGGCGGGAAACAACCGGGCTGTCAGCCCCTTCGGGCCACTTTCCCCCTGGGTTATCGGTCTCCGGCGGAGTTTGAAGCTCAGTTCGTCGCTACCCCCTGAAAAGTGTCCGCTGAATCGGGGGAAGCTCACGGATCCGCAAGAACTCCTACCCAACCTCGCTTCGCTCGGTTGACCTCCCCCTTGCATGGCGGGGGCAGGGAGCCATGGCTGAACGTCGCGGCGTTTGTTCTCGAATCCCCAGCCCCCAGCGGAAAACCCCGACCCGCTTGCGGTATGCTCAGGGAGAAGCCCGGCTAGCTCGCCGGGCGGAGCTTGAACCTGAGCGTTAACAGATGGAGGCAACGGTGGGCAGAGAGATCGACCGGCAAAGGTTGGATATGATCGCGCCGCAGTTCGTTATAGGAGATCGTGTGCTCCTTGTGGCATCACGGCAGCCGGGCACGGTGCTGCGCGTGCTCTCCAAAGACCTGGAGTCAACCGGAGACCCCACATCGGGGCCGAGGATGTATGCCTACGATGTCATGCTGGACCTCGATGGCAGCGTGCTCACCGTCTACGAGGGCATCGCGCCGCTAGAGGAAACCGCCCGCGCCGAGGAAGTCTGACACTGCCCTTATAAGGCCGAGCAGCCACACCGCGTGAGATTCACTGCCGTTTCTATTGAGAAAAACATAACAAATAGTATATAATTAGTCTAGATATTTGTGATGAACATCACAAAACGGACGGCGGTGAGTTGCCCGGAGGTTGACATGAAGCGAGTCGTGATCATCGGCGCGGGGTTCGGCGGGCTGCGGGCCGCACGCGGGCTGGCGGGTAAGGGCTTCGAGGTGTGGCTGCTCGACCGGCAGAACTATCATTTGTTCCAGCCGCTGCTGTACCAGGTGGCAACGGCCAGCCTGGATGAAGACTCCATCGCCCAGCCGGTACGCTCCATCGTGCGCGGCTGGGACGGCGTGCAGTTCCGGCTGACGGAGGTGGAGGGCGTCGATGCGGCGCGGCGGCAGATCATCACGCGTGAAGGGCCGTTCTCATACGATTACCTTGTGGTCGCTGCCGGTGCGGCGACCGCCTTCTTCGGCTTGAACTCGGCAGCCGAGCACGCCTACGAACTGAAGGGGCTTGACGACGCCATCATCCTGCGCAACCGCATCCTGAGCGCCTTCGAGCGGGCGCTGCTTGAGGACGACCCCGCCCTGCGCCGCGCGCTGCTGACGTTCGTGGTGATCGGCGGCGGGCCGACCGGCGTCGAGTTTGCCGGGGCGCTCGCCGAGCTGGTGAACCGGGTGCTGGTGAAGGACTACCCGCGCGAGCTGATTGACGAGACGCGCATCGTGCTGGTCGAGATGGCGCCCTATCTGCTCGCTCCGTACGCCGAGAAGCAGCGCGAGTACGCGCGGCGGCGGCTGGAGAGGATGGGGGTGGAGGTGCGGCTCGGCTCGGCAGTCAAGGACGTGCTGCCCGACCGCGTCGTGCTGGACGACGGCAGCGACATCCCTAGCTTTACGGTGCTGTGGGCCGCGGGCGTCGAGGCCGCGCCTCTCGCCGGGCAGCTTCCCGCCGAACGAGCGCGTGGTGGACGCGTGCCGGTCCAGCCCGACCTGACGCTGCCCGGCCACCCGGAGATCTACGTCATCGGCGATATGGCGTACCTGGAGCAGGACGGCCAGCCGCTGCCGCAGATGGCCCCTGTTGCCATGCAGATGGGCGAGTACGTCGCCCGGCACATCGTCGCGCGGGAGCGCGGCAGGTCGATTCCGCCGTTCCGTTACCGCGACCGGGGCTCGATGGCGGTCATCGGGCGCAGTGCGGCGGTAGCCAGGATCTTCGGCAGGCGCTTCCGGGGCTTCATTGCGTGGGTTATCTGGCTGGTGCTGCACCTGCTCCAGCTTATCGACTTCCGCAACCGTCTGCTGGTGGTGATTAGCTGGGCGTATGACTACCTGCTCTTTGAACGCAAGGTCGGGCTGATCATGCGGGCGGGGACGGCCAGGCCGCTCGGCCCGGAAAACCTGCTCGACACGCCGATTGCCGGTTCCGAGCAGGCGGGCGCACGCGCGTACGCAGCGCCGGATGCGCACCCGCGCTAAATATTTGGGTGAATTTTATGGCCCGCATGTGAATTCCTGATTGAAAGCAGCCATACTAGAGTCGTAACGTGATGTAATGGTAGTAAGCCAAGGTAGAAGGAGCGACGGTATGGCTAGGCAGAACAGAAGGTACGAGGACTTTGACTGGCACCCGCATTTCGATGAGAACTATGCGGGTACCGGGAAGGGCTTCGCCGAGATGGAGTCCGGCTACCGCTACGGGTATGACCTGTCGCAGCGGTACGAAGGCCGGGACTGGTCCGACATCGAAGCGGATGCCCGCGCGGATTGGGAGGCGCAGCATCCGGACCGCGATTGGGATAATTTCCTGGAGGCGATCCGCTACGGTTGGTCCCGTCCGCGTGCGCGCTCGGACTTCGAGCAGTATCACAGCACGAACTACGCGGGCACGGGCAAGGGCTTCGCCGAGATGGAAACCGCCTACGAGCACGGCTACAACTACGCCTTTAACGAGCGCCACCGCGACCGCCGCTGGGATGACATCGAGCCAGAAATGCGACAGGCCTGGACGCAGCGGCATGGGGACCGGGAGTGGACCGACGCGCGCGATGCGGCCCGCTACGGTTTCGAGCATGGCCGGTCCGACTATGCCGGCACCGGCAAGGGCTGGGCGGAAGGGTACGACCAGTCTTAACCGCCCGCCATCCACCCGATACGAGCTACAGAGCTGGGCCTCCCGTTAGGGAGGCCCTTCTGCTTCAATGCGAGATGGCGGTAGTAAAACAAAAGCGCCGCTTCGCGGCTCTGTGAACCCCTTTGACAATGTTCGCTCCGCGAACCCGCCACCTTCCCCTTGCAAGGGGGAGGCAACCGATATGTTTAGGTCGGTCTTAGGGAATACATATACAGTTCTAACACGCGCCTGCAACAATGAGGGTGCAGGAAGCTTTGCAGCGTGCGGGAAGGAGGAGACAGATCATGCCAGACCGCACCGAGAGAAGGTGGGATGTCGAGAAGTGGGAGCACTTCGACCCGTCAGCCCGGACGTACTATGCCGCTATCGGCAAGGGCTGGGCAGTCGCGGACTATGGGGACAGGCCCCATGAGCAGCATCGCGGTGAGCGGCGCGAAGAGGAGCACCCACAGCGTACGGAACAGGATCGGATGGACAGGGACGACTAGCGGTTCGTGAATACCATCGCCACACTGATTCTTGAGAGGCCCCCGAGAAAGGGGGCCTCTTTGATTCTCGCTTCACAAGCGGTTTGATATAATCCTACGTATGACTGCCGAACTCGCTACTCCAACGCTTCGCGGTTTCTGGTTGCGGCTGCCGCTCATGCTGTGGCTCGCGCGGCTGGTCGTCGCGCTGATCAGCTTCACCGTACACGAACTGGCGCACATCCTGGCGGCGCTCGCGCTGGGAGATACCACCTCACGCGAGGCGGGCCGCCTGACGCTCAACCCCTTCCGCCACACGGAGTGGTTCGGGCTGCTGGCGGGCGTCTTTATG
>DGDY01000214.1 GCA_002385675.1 Anaerolineales bacterium UBA3940
CGCCAACCCTGCCTCGACGATCAGCAGGTGGCGGCGATTCTCGCGCAGCCACGTGGCGAACGCCTCGCGGCGCGGCCAGATCAGCGCGAGCGAGCCTGCTACCAGCGCGGCAAGCGCCAGCAGCATCGTGCCACGCGCCCAGGGCAGGGCCTTCACGCTGGCGAGCAGCCACGCGAGCCACGCCGCAAACAGCAGCCCGACGACCCGTGCAAGCGGGTAGCCCCGGTCAGGCAGGCCGGGCAGCAGCACCCACAGCGCCGGGAACGCCAGCCAGCCCACCGCGCCGATTACCAGCCACCATGCTACCACGCCGAGCGGCTGTGCGTTGGCAAAGAGGTTCCAGCGCGGCGCGGCGCTCGTGCTAGGGCCAGTTTGCGCGCTGGAGGAGGTCAGTACGGGCCGGTCGGGGTGGCGCGGCTTCGGCAACGGCAGGTCGCGCGGGCGCTCCCTGGCATCGCGGGCGATGAGGTAGTGCGCCGCCTCCTCGATGTTGGCACCGTTGAGGATCTCAGCGGTGCGGGCCGGGCTGTAGGCCTCCGTCTTGCGCCAGACCATCACGCGTGGGTGGTCGTAGACGGTCCACGCCTCCTCGGCGCTCAGGTCGTTAAACGTGATCGGCCCCAGCGTGGGCGGCGAGGTGAAGTCCGCCACAAGTTCGAAGCCAAGCTCGCCGGAGAACAGCGCCTCGTAATAGGCTAGCGACATCGGCCAGCGCTCCGGGATGCGCCGCAGCGAGTCGTAGAAGCGGTTCGACGAGATCGTGATGTAGTCGGCGTTGTCGAGGATATACTGCATGCGCAGCCGCTTCTCGGGCAGATCCTCCCACGCCATGTTGAACTCAAGCGGCTGGTAGAGCGAGCCCCAGATGTCATAGCCGGGCACGGGCAGCGGCACCGCGTCGTCCCACTGGCCTTCAGTGGCGACCGTCGCCCCGGACAGGACCAGCGCGCCGGCGTCGCTGGTGGTCAGCTCAAGCCGGTAGAAGCCGCCCTCGCGCATCCCCTCGGCGGCGAGAGGCAGCGTGTAGCTGTCGCCGCGCATGTCCTCGCCCGCCTCGAAGGTGTCGGCAAGCTCCGCCTCTGCCAGCACGACTTCATCCGCCTGCGTCACCTCGACCAGCCGCACGCGGAGCGTATGCGTCTCGTTGCGGGCGAAAGGATCGACCACGTGGTTCAAACGCATGCCGACGAGCGTGCCGTCAAACGGCAGGTTGACCGGCAGCAGGTAGGTTGAACTCTGCGCGAGGTAGGAGTAGGCGAGGTAAGGCTGGGTTGGGTCGTTGCCCTGGGCCGGGTCGAAGACCGGCCAGTCGTTGCGCAGCCCAAGTTGAAGCTGGCGCGGGCCATCCGCCGTCTCGAAGAACAGCGTTATGTCGCCGGGGACGTTCTCGACTATCCAGCGCGAGGCAGCGATGCGGGTGTGCGGGCGCGTGTAGATGCGCGTCACCGCGAAGCTCCACGCCAGCGCGGAGAGCAGCACCAGCCCCGCGAGTCCCAGCGCCGTCACGCGGGACCAGTGCCAGCGTGGCCCCTGCCGTTCCACGACCAGCCCGGTGACGCGGTCCCGCAGGGTGACGAGCGCCCATCCGGCGAGCATCATCAGTGTCGGGTAGACGGGCAGGAAGTAGCGCATCGTCTTGACCCACGCTGTGCTTTGCCATGAGAAGAGCAGCGAGGTCCACAGCATGGGCAGCACAAGCCGCCGCCAGCCGGGGTTGCCGCGGGCTATTTCCCACAGCGCCCAGAAGAACGCCAGCCACGCAAACAGGCCGAGCGGCCAGCCCAGCCCGACGCGCACCATGTTCTGCCATGCGAACAGGAACGGCGCCCGGTGCGCCCACTGGTGGTTGGGCGGTATGTCCGCGCCGCCGCTGACCTGTATCTGCACCTCGCGCATCTGGCGCAGCCAGTCCGGGTTGGGGCGGAAGCCGAGCGGCTCGCCGAGGCGGCTGGCAAGCGTCATCACCGGGCCAAGCTGCTCGGCGTCGAGCGGCACGCCGGAGCCCGGCGGCAGGAAGGCGTAAGGCTGCCCGACGCGGAAGACGAGCACCGTCACGATGCCTGCGATGACAAGGCCGACCGCTCCCCGCACGATGGCCGGCCAGATCGGGGCGTCTCCGGCTTTCTCCCGCACCAGCTCGCGGCTGACGCGGATGCCGATCGCGACGATGAGCACCACCGCAAGCGGCGCGATGCTGAGCTTGCTGGCCATCGCCAGCCCCAGCATCAGCCCGAAGAGCGGGTAATCCAGCCAGCGATGCCGGAACATCGTCCGCGCCGCAAACCAGAACGCCCCCATCGCGAACATCGTCGTGAAGGTATCGACCGCGAAAAAGTGGGAAAGCTGCACGGGCAGCGCGGCGAACGCGTACAGCGCTGAGGCGAGCACGCCTGCCCGCCAGTCGAACAGGCGGCGGGCCGTGAGGAACACGAACACAACCGTCAGCAGGTCTGCGACTGCGGAGAGCACGCGCCCCGGCATGTAGATCGTGTACAGCGACGACATCCCGGTCAGTTCGCCCGCGAGGTGGCCGAGGAAGACCGGCACGGTGCCGTATACAAAGAAGCTGTGCGGCGGGCCGACGTTGTTGGGGTTGAGCGTGGAGGTCGTCGTGTCGAAGTACTCCGCAAGCGAGTCGACCGGCTCAAGATCAGCGGCGACCCACGCCAGGAAGCGCTCGTCGGGGTGGAGCAGCACGCCCTCGTCCCAGTCCAGCCCGGTGAAGCGCAGCGCCGCCCCCACTGCCAGCACAACGAGCAGCAGGGCGACGGACAGCACGCGCTCGCGCACCTGCTCGTGCTGCTTCAACTGCGCGTCATGCTCGCGCGTACTCACGTCCCAGTTCTCAGCAGTCTGCTCAGCCAATTCTCAACACCAGCAACTGTCGCGCTTATATCAGGGCCGGCGCGCAGCGCCCGCCGGGGCCAACTATATACACGCCTGCCGCCGGGATTCCTCACCCGGAACGGCAGCTACCATCACAAAAAGCGCCCTTTTCACGACCTGCGGAGCAGGCAGGAAAATGGGCGGCACGGCTCCCATCACAACAGGGCAACTATAACGGACTTACTCTTCAGGCACAACAAACAGAATGAAGTCTCGACCGGGTAGCGAGCCGGTATAATGCCGGGCCTCGCCTGCCGGGAACTCGCGCTGGAGCACGTCCAGCGCGGCAGCGTCGTCCGGGTGGACGATGAACACGAGCGGGCGCCACGTCTCGAAGAAATCGGCATTGTCCTGAAGCACCAGTTCCAGATGGGCCACATCGAGGATGGCGTTGTCAAACGTGATCTCGCCCGCCTCGATGCCGATGGCGCGGTAGTCGTGCCAGTGCGGCCAGCCCTGCAGCCACACGCCCTCTAGCGGCGCGTCCGGCCCGACGATCTTGCGCACCTCGGCGGCGACCTGGCTGGGGTTCAGCGCGGCGAAGCGGTAGGAAGCGTCATACTCGTTGAAGTAGGTGTCGAAGTTCAGCACGGCGGCGCCGCCCAGCAGCATGACGATCAGCACGACGGCAAGGGCGGTGCCCTGCACGCGGCCCAGCACGGCGCTCCAGCGCTGGCGGATCAGCGCGAGAGGCCAGGCGGCCAGCAGGTACACGATGGGCAGCGTGCCGCTGGCGCGGGTCGCGCTGGGGTTTTCGATGGGGAAGGCGATGGCGAGCGCCGAGGGCAGCAGCATGATCAGCCCGGCGGCCAGCAGGAAGGCGTCCGCCGGGTCACGCCGTACGACAAGCCGCGCGCCCCACGCGATCACGCCCAGCGCCAGCAGCGCTGCGCTGACGCGATCCATGAGCGGTTTGAGCGGCACCGCGCTGATCCAGGCGACGTCGCCGCGCACGTGGTACATCCCCAGCGCGTGCCGGTAGTTCTCGCGGAACACGTCAAGCGGGTCGTCTTCGATGGGGCGCTCGCTCTCCGTCGTGCGGTTGACGACCCGCGCCCACAGGTCGTTCGGATAGTCGTGCCAGACGCGCAGCATCGGCACGAAGATCGCCAGCGCGACCAGTCCGGCGAGCACGAGGTTCACGCCCTGCCGCTGGACGATGTTCGCGGCGGCGGTTCGCCGCACCGCCACGTCAGGCCGGCTCCGCATCTCGGCGTGCAGCCACCGCACGACCGGCCCCGCAACGCCGACCACAAACGCGGCAATGGCGACGAACGGCGTGATGCGCATCGCCTGGTAGGCGTACACGCCCGCGCCCATCCAGAAGCCCGCCCACAGCCACGCCCGGCGCGAGCCGGTCCGTACGCCGCGCACCAGCATAACGAGGATCACGGTGAAAAACAGCGGAGTCAGCACGATGCGCAGCGCCAGGCGCGAGAGCGCCACGTGCCACCACGACATCGCGACGAGCGCCGCCGCGAGGAAGCCCGTCTCCCGGTCGACAAGCTCCCGCCCCAGCCATATGATGAGCGGGATGAGCAGCACCCCCTCAATGGCGGTAACGAGCTTCAGCGTGAGGAAGGACATCCCCGTGCCGAACAGCGACGCCGCGATGGGGATCAGGTAGAACTGGAGCGCCTCGCGCCCGCCGTTGGCGCGGAAAAATACGCTGTGCATCCCCTGTGACACGGCAAAGGCGTCGAGGATCTTCTCGACGTGGTCGCTCGTCATCTCGACCGGGATGGCATCCAGCCGGTAGAAGCGGAAGAACGCAGCGACGCCGAGCACGGCGAGCAGCCCGACAAGCGGCAAGGGACGCGGTGGGCGGATGCCGCGCACGGTTTGCGGAAGGTCCGACAGCCAGCCGCGCCACGCGGCGAGCAGTTCGCCGGGGCTGCGCTCAGCGGCGGCGACCATCCACAGCGCGACGCTCAGCACCCACGTCGTGACGCCGGGTAGCGTGAACGAGTTGTTCGCCGTGAGGACGTAGGTCGCGACGCTCAGGAGCAGCGCGACGACTGCGATCAGTGTGCGGCTGAGCCACGCCGGGCGGGCCCGCTCTATGGGGTAGGCGGGGCTGCCTGTGACCTGCGGGCCGCGTGCCAGCAGGCCGCCCCGATGCACGCCGAACTCGGTGATGAGCAACCCCAGCCACGACACCCCTGCCAGCCCGTACAGTATCGCAGCGATGGTATGTCGCCCCTGCTCGGCAAGGGCCGTCTGCGCGAGGATGGCGATCAGCAGGGTGACGAGCGTACCGAGGCCCAGCACCGCGACGCGCACCGGCGCGGCGTCCGCCTCCGGCGCTGGCGGCTCGTCTGCGTACGTCACAACCGGCGGCGCGAGCAGGTCGCTCAGGTCGGGGGACGGGGCCGGGTGTTGCCAGGGCGTGGGAATGGCTGGTAGCGCAAGTGAATCACGTGTGGAGCCGTCCCGCGGGGGCAGAAAGACGGCCCGCAGCACATCCCCCAGAGTAATGGCGGGCTGCGGCTCCGGCGTCTCGGTTTTTTGTGGATTGGTCGGTTGCTCGGTCACGCGGTTTCCGTCGGCGTGAAGGTCTGAGAATAAAAGTTTCGTGTAGCGATCAGGGTAGTTTTGCTGAATCTACCCCTCCCCAATCCTCTCCCCGGCCTGCGCTCCGCGCAGCCTGTGCGGGGAGGAGGTGACGTGACGCCGTCACGTCGGGGGTGGGGTTGAATGGCGATCACTCTCAGATCGCCTATCTACGCCGCGGCCCTACCCGCCCGGCTTCCGTACGAGCACACACAGGTTGACGGTCGAGCGGCTGGGCGGCTCGTTCATCGTGTTGCGGCGGTCAAACCACTCGAACACCCGCAGCCCGATGTTCACCGGGTTGAGCGGGCTGCCTCGATCCCCGGTTATGTTATGGCGGTCGGCGGCCTTAGCAATACTGCCCGGCAGCACACCCGCTTCGAGCGCCGTCTTGCCGAAGCCGTACACAATATTATGAATGAACGGGAAGCAGTAGTGCGTGAAGCTGCGCACCTCAACCAGCTCCAGCCCGGCACGCCGCACCGTGCGGAACAGTTCCTCATGCGTGTACAGCCGCACATGGTTGGCCCAGATCCCCGCCAGCACGCCGTGCTGGATGTGCGTGCCGAACAGCGTCTCCAGCGTCTTGTTGATCGGGTCCCACCAGAAGGGGTAGTTGGCGTTGGGCACGGTGATGGCGATCAGCCCACCCGGCTTGAGGACTCGCGCCAGCGCACGCAGCGCCCCCACGTCATCCGGTACGTGCTCCAGCACTTCGGACAGGATCACCTTGTCGAAATATTCGTCGGGGAAGGGGGGATCGTACAGGCTGCCGTTGACCAGCGTGATGCCGTCCAGACCGGCCAGCGCGCGGCGGGCGATCTGCACGTAGTCGAACTCAAGCTCCAGCCCGACGACCTCCGCGCTGCTTGCCGCGCGGATGAAGCGGGGGTAGAAGCCGCGCCCGCATCCTGCGTCGAGGATGCGGTCACCCTCCTGCGGGTCAAGCCAGTCGAAGATGGTCTGTACGCGGCGGCGGTAGGCCATGTCGGCCTCGTTGGCTACCATCCGCCGGATCGTCTCCTGATCGGCCATGCCTAGCCTCGCCTTGCCTGCTCGGCGGCGGACCGCAGCAGCTTTTCGTACATGTCCACCGTCTTCTCGAAGCCAAACACCTCGTCGATCGCGCTCAGCGACTTGATATAGCGCTCCGGCTGGTCGAGCACACGGGTGATTGCTGCCGCCATCGCCGCCGGGTCACGCGGGGGGACGATCTCCCCCATGCCGGTCTTTTTCACGACGACGCGTGCACCGGGGATGTCCGTCGCGACGACCGGGGTGCCGCAGCGCATCGCCTCGACCTGCACCAGTGCGAAGCATTCGGTATCGCTGGGGAGCGCGAGGACGTCTATCGCGCGGTAGAAGCTGGCTAGTTCCTTCGGGTCCTTCAGCAGGCCGAGGAAGATCAGGTCGTCGCGGTGTCGGGCAATCAGGTCGGCGTTGCGCTCGAAGAAATTCTCGTACTTGATCAGGTACTCGCCGGCAAAGACGATCTTCGTGCCGGGGTACTTCTCCTGAACGGCGGGCAGTGCGCGGATCAGCACGTCGGGCCGCTTCTCCTCGACGAAGCGCCCGGAGTAGCCAATCAGCCGGGCCGACTCCGGCGCACCGGCCAGCCATTCCGCACGCATCTCTGCCGCGCGACGCTCGTCCGGCGCGGGGAGCTTGACGGGCGGGTGCACGGCAATGGCCTTCTCACGGAAGGGCGCAATATAGTACGAGTTGTCGGCGTAGTCGTCGCTGTAGGCGATGATGTGATGCGCCGCCGCACCTGCGACCCGGTAATTGGCGAACGTAAACGCCTCGACGAAGCGGTTGAACGCGCCCTGCGGCAGGATAAGGTCGCCGTGATGCGTGATGACCAGCCCCTTGCGGAGCAGCCGCGTGTACAGCCCGAAGATCGATGTCTCCAGCATCGGCGTGTGGATGCTCACCACGTCGTGCATTTTGACGAGCTTCCAGGCGGCGTAAGGGTAGGCGGGCATGACCATCCCCCGTGTGACGCGGATAGGCGCCCACAGACGGATAACGCGCACACCGTTGACAACCTGCTCGTCACGCGGGAGGCTCGGGTCGTAGCGGGCAGTCACGACGGTCACGTCATGGCCGCGTGCTGCGAGCGCCTCAGCGACATACTGCACATGCAGCGTCAGGCCGGTGCGATGCGGCACGTAGTACTGGAGAGCAACAAGAATCTTTAGTGGATTGTCAGGCATCGGCGTGTAATGGCTAGATAGAGATTTGTTCCGCAGTCTGCTCGTCTTCGGGCGTCCCGGCCTGGAGTGTTCTCGCGCCCTGGACGACCTGCCCGAAGCTGACGCCCTCGCGCATCAGCCCCAGCAGCCCCAGCAGGCTCGTCACGATGATGTTTGCCCCGTGCAGCGCGAACGCGAAGCTGCGGCTGACGTCCGCATTGTAGCCGAGTGTGGTGAGGACGCCAATCACTGCAGCCTCGTAAGGCCCGACGCCCGACGGCGCTGCCGGGATGGCGATCCCCAGCCCCGCCGCCGCCACAACAAGCTGCGACACGATGATCGGCACCTCGCGCCAGAAGGCCAGCATCAGCAGCCAGGCAGCGAAGCCCGACACCACCCAGGCGAAGATCGACAGGCCCAGCCCCAGCGCAAACGTGCGCCACTCCGAGACGCCGCCCAGCCCGTCGACAAACGGCTGCAGGAAGTCGCGCGCTGCCTCCCGGCTGATGCGCGGCATAAGGGACAGCAGGCGTGAACCGACGTTGAGGGCACGCTGCGGCCAGTGCGCGGCGGCTGCCAGCGCAGCGATGCCGACGAGGGCCAGCACGCCCATCAGCGCGCCGCCGCTGACCGCCAGCGCCGGGAGTGGCAGCACGAGCAGCGCCGCGCCGATCAGCACGACGACCGCCACCATATCAAACAGCCGCTCGACGACAATGCTGGACAGCGCGCTCGTGAAGTGCATCGCCGGGCGGCGACCGGCGAGGTAGGCGCGGGCGAACTCGCCCAGCCGCGCAGGCAGGACGTTGTTAAACAGAAAGCCGACGTTGAACAGCCAGAAGCCGTCCGTAACCGTCAGCCGCCCCTGAGTGAGAACGCTCCAGCGCAGGCCGCGCACGAGGACCGTTACCACCACACCGGCTAGCCCCAGCACGACGTAGCCGTAACGAGCGGTGCGAAACGCCCCGATGATCTGCCCGAAGTCCGCCTGCCGGAGCGACAGATACAGGAACCCCGCACTGATGATGAGCCCGATCAGGACCGTGTGCCAGCGCTTCATGTTCTCACTCTGTAGACAGTCGAACGGGGCCTTCCGCCCCGTGTGCGCGCGGAGTATACCACGCGCCGCAGTCGGCAGGCAATGGCGCTCGATGGTACGGTGAGCGCGCCCAACACATAGCCAAATTCACGCGGTTCGCGTATCCTTAACAATATGAGCGAACGTGAGGACTGGTTGCAGGAAGGCGTCGCAGCGTTGCGGGCGGGCGACCGGCGTGAGGCGATCCGCCTGCTCGGGCGGGCTGTCAACGAGAACCCGGATAACGTCGCCGCGTGGTGGTTCCTGGCGGCGGTGCTTCCCAATACCGAACAGAAGATTCATGCACTGCGGCACGTGCTCCGCCTGCGCCCGGACCACGCAGAAGCGCGGGAACTGCTGAAGCGGCTGCGGCAGCGGCAGGCGTCCGAACAGCGTCAGCGTGAGGAAGCTCCACCGGCTAAGCCGGAACCCACCCCGGAACCGCGACGCCTCCCCCGGGGCTGCTGGATGGCGATCGGGATGGCAGGGGCGCTGGGGCTGATTGCCCTCGCCGGGCTGGTTCTGCTCCTCGTGACAGGGCTGGCCGGGGAGGCGCTCGACCTGCTGATGCCTGAGGGCGCACCCGGCGGGCGACTGCTCCTCATGAGCGTTCCGGTCTGCGAGGCTGTGCCCACCGGCCAAGAAGCGCTGATTTTCCGCAATGAGTCGGGCCTGACGATTGAGGTGCTGGGCGGAGCGCCGGGGCAGGAGCAGACCATTGCGACACTCGCGGCGGGCGAGGAAGGCGGGGTCGTTGCAGGCGGTAACGCCCGCGTGCGCTATGTGGTGCGCAGCCGTTCCGCCGGAGTGCGAGGCTCGGCGGCGACGTATGAAATACCGCCGGGTAGTGTGTGCCGCGTGACCGTACGATGACAACCGCTGCCTGAACAAGACGGAAGGGAAAACATGCCGATTCGTGTGATTGGTGGTAAAGCAAGAGGGCGCAAGCTGAAGCTCGTACCGGGGGATACCACCCGCCCGGTGCGTGACATTGTCAAAGAGAGTCTGTTCAATATTCTGGGGCAGTGGGTACGCGGCAGCCGCTGGCTTGACCTGTTCGCAGGGACCGGCAGTGTGGGCATCGAGGCGCTCAGCCGGGGGGCGGACTCATGTGTATTTCTCGACATGAGCCGCGAAGCTGTGCGCACCATTCACGAGAATCTTAAGATAACGGGCCTTGAGGACCGCGCTACCGTCTACCGGGTCGATGCCTTCGCCTTTCTGGAGAGCGAGCCGGGCGTACGCGAGGAGCCGTTCGAGGTGATCTACATTGCGCCGCCGCAGTACAAGGGCCTGTGGCGCAAGGCGGTGGAACTGATTGACCAGAAGCCGGGCTGGCTGCACCCGGACGGGCTGGCGATTGTTCAGATCGACCCGCGCGAGTACGAGGAGCTACAGCTTACAAACCTTGAAAAGACGGAAGAGCGCAAGTACGGCAAGACGCTGCTGGTGTTTTACGAGTACCCGAGTGAGTAAGGCGCGAGCAAGCCTGCAAAGGTTGGTTTTGCACGGCACGCGCGGCTAAAATTCATGCCGGGGTAAGCGCATCCCGGCCCCAATCATGCCTGTTTTAAATACAGCAGGCGGTTTCCAACCTGATCCCGCTACATCTATTCGACGACACTCAGCAACCAAAGGAGCGTGTGATGCGAGAGTGTGCCGTTTGTCACAGCCGTACAGAGGACCATGTCACCATCTGCCCCCAGTGCGGCGCTGACCTGAATGTTGATTCCGTCCGGGCGCGTGCCCTGGAGCGGATCCGCCAGAGCCCTCGCTCAAGCCACGTATACATCGCCGCGCCTGCCGGCGCATGCCCGATCTGTCAGCGCGGCCAGGGCTCCTGGCCTAAGCACTCGGAGCTGATTCCCCAGCTTCCGCACGAGGGCTGCTCGTGCCCTCACGGCTGCGTCTGCCGTTACGAGCCGATGCTGGTGGAGGTCGGTCCGTAGGCAAGGCAGCCTCACTCACGTAAGTTCGGCAGTGGTTGGATGAGGAGCGTTTGTCTGATGTGGAAAGAGTTCCGTGACTTTGCGCTGCGTGGCAATGTCATCGACCTGGCTGTTGGTATCATCATCGGGGCGGCGTTTAACAGCGTCGTCAACTCGCTCGTCAACAACATCATCATGGCTCCGCTCGGTGCCATCCTGGGGCAGGTGGATTTCTCGGAGTACTACATCAACCTGTCGGGCGAGCGCTACGCCTCCCTTGCCGAAGCTCAGGCAGCCGGTGCGCCGACGATCAACTACGGGCTGTTCATCGGCGACATCATCAGCTTCCTGATCGTGGCCCTGGCGGTGTTCTTCCTGGTGAAGACGATCACCCGTGCGCGCGAGGCGATCCCGGCCCATGGCGAGCCGGAAAAGCCCGGAGAGGAAGAGCCGCAGACGAAGGAATGCCCGTATTGCTTTACACTGGTTCCCTATAAGGCAATCCGCTGCCCAAACTGCACGAGTCTCTACGAGACGACGTAGTCTGGCGCGTGCCTCTTTTCGAGCCCTCGCCGCCGCCCCGGCGAGAGGCTCGTTTTGCCTGTTTTCGTCACAACGGAGAACGTCATGTTTGTAGAGTTCGCTAGCGCGTTTGTAGGCAGCCTGCTGGGGCAGTTGCCCCTCTTGCTTGTGTGGGTAGCAGGCATTGTCGTTGCCTTTGCCCAGTGGCACAAACACCCACGCGTGTCGGCACTGCTCGCCGGCGGGCTGTCAATCCTGCTGCTGAACGCGCTTGCAGGCGTGGTCTTCACCGGCTACCTGCCACTCGCGCTGGAACAGGACGGTGGGGCCGCCAGCGTCAGCGCGATCATCGTCACCGTTAACATCGTGCAGAACTTCATCAGCACGGTTGGTTGGGTACTCGTGCTGGTGGCGGCCTTCGCTGCGCGCCCGGCGCTCCCGCAGGAGCGCCGGGCCTAACCTTCGCCCTTGTTGAGGCGCTCTGCGAGCCGCAGCGCCTCCTCGCGCGTCCGGATCGTGCCCGCTGCCTGCTCCTCGAGCAACGTCCGCAGGATCTGCCCGAGGTGCGGGCCGGGCTGAATCCCGAGCAGCCGGATCAGGTCATTGCCGTCCACGAGCGGCGGCGGCGAGACAACCTCCTGATGCCGCCAGAAGAAGGCTTCGAGCAGTGGTGCTGCCACGTGCTCCAGCACGAGCCCCCAGTCTTCAGGCCTGATGCCCGCCCGCAGATACTCCGCCAGCATCAGCAGGACGCCGGTCACGCCGGGCTCTCCCACCTCGCGGTAGTAGCGGTGCGCCAGCCGGCTATCTACGGGCGGCACAGCCGGCACAATCCGCCCTGCGGCGACAAACCGCTCGATGTAGCGGGCCTCGGCGTTGGCGAGTTTCAGCCGGTTTGCCCAGGCTGCGCCCGGCTCCTTTGCGCCCGCCGGGCTCAGCACGCCGAGCAGCGCGAGCGCGCTCACCGGGCGGCCCTCGACGTACTCGTGCTGAAGGTGCTCCTGTAGCTGGCGGCGGTAGCGGTCGAGGATCATGACGGCGACGCCGAGCATAAGCTGCGCGGCTGTGTTGTCCGTCCGCGCCGGGCTGATGATGCTGTAGAGCCGGGTAAGCTGCACAACCAGTTCAAACTGCGCTTCGAGGTCTGCATCGTCCGGCATGGGGAAGGGAACGAGCGGCGCAAGCAGCCCGATCTGGTGCAGCACGCGCAGCGCCGCCGCCGACTGTGGGCTGGCGAGCATCCGGAAGAACTCGTCGCGTGCGCGCTCCGGCTGGGCCAACTCGCCTGTGTGCGTGGTGAGGGCCCATACTGCGCTGCGCACCGCCGCCCGTGTGCCCGGCTCCAGCCGCAGTTTAAACTGGAGCGACTGCCGCACGGCACGCAGCGCGCGGATCGGGTCGCTGGCGATGCTATCGGGGCGGCACTGGCGGATGACCTTGTGATCGAACAGGTCTTCCTGCCCGCCAAGCGGGTCATAGAGCGCCTGCGGGTCGTCAAGGCGCACGGCCATCGCGTTGATGGTGAAGTCCCGCCCCTCCAGGTCTGCGAGCAGCGTGTCTCCGCGGAAGCTCGCCACGTCGATCACCGTGCCCCCGTCGGCCTCCGGCAGGATCACCCGCCCGGTGCGGCGCTCCGGGTCGACCGGGTAGTAGGCCGCACCGAAGGCGTCGGCGAGGCGGCGCGCCTCCTTCAGCCCGTCGCCCGGCGTGGCGAGGTCCACATCGTGGATCGGGCGGCCCAGCAGCGCGTCGCGCACCATGCCACCGACCATGTACAGGGCAGCGGGCTCCGGCGCGCGCTCGGCAAGCTCCTCGACGAAGTCCGGCCACAGCAGCATGCGGCGCGGCTCAACAGGAGTCAGTTCCACGCCCGCTACTCCTCGTTCTCGCCGAGTACGACGCCCTCTTTCACCACGCCGATGAAGGGCAGGTTGCGATAATACTCGTCGATGTCCAGCCCGTAGCCGAAGACGAACACGTTGGGGATCTGGAAGCCGGTGTAATCGACCGGGATGACGACTTCACGCCGGTCCACCTTGTCGAGCAGCGTGCAGACGCGCAGGCTGGCGGGCCGTCGCGCGCGCAGCAGCCGCAGCACCTGCTCCAGCGTGCGCCCGGAGTCGATGATGTCCTCGACGATGAGGACATGCCGGCGCTCGATGGGGATGGTGATATCGCGCAGGATGCGCACCGTGCCGGTTGATTCACGTGCACCCGCCCCGTAGGAGGTCACGTCCATCATGTCGATCTGGTGTGGGACGTCAAGGTGGCGCATGAGGTCGGCCATGAAGAGCAGGCTGCCCTTCAGGATGCCGACGAGGATCACATCCTCCTCGGCCTGGTAGTCGTGCGAGATCTCCTTGCCCAGCTCGGCAATGCGTTGCTGAAGCTGATCGCTGTCAATGAGTTTGTAGTCGAGGATTTCCTCATAGTGCGGGGGCATCGGGTTGGCTCCTTCAGGCAGTCGGAACACAGAACAATAGTGAACTCAGACAACTGAAGTGTTGCACAACCACCCCTGGTTTTGCCAGCATGGGGTTTGATCAGGGGTGGGGTGGTGATACCGGGCCTACGGACGGCCCGGTACTTCGTGACAGTGGCGGCAGCGTGCCTCGTAGGCTTCAGTCGCACCGACCAGAATGATCGGGTCGTTGTAGTTGGCAGGCTTGCCGTTGATGATGCGCTGCGTGCGCGATGCCTCCTCGCCGCAGCGCACACAGATGGCGTGCAGCTTGTCGACCTCCTCGGCCTGTGCCATGAGATGCGGCATCGGTCCGAACGGCTCACCCCGGAAGTCAAGGTCAAGCCCGGCGATGATGACGCGCAGCCCGCGCTGGTCGGCGAGGTCGCGGCACAGCTTCACGATACCGTCGTCGAAAAACTGGGCCTCATCGATGGCGACGACGGTGGTGTCCGGCTTGAGGTGGGTCAGGATATCCGTCGCGCGCTCCACAGCGATGGCATCGGCTGCCCGCCCGTCGTGCGAGTTCACGCTGTCCTCGCCGTAGCGGTTGTCAAGACTGGGTTTGAAAACCTGCACGTTCTGCCGCGCGATCTCCGCCCGGCGCACCCGCCGGATCAACTCCTCAGACTTGCCGCTGAACATACTGCCGCAGATCACTTCTACGCGGCCCCGGTGGTGTTTCATGCAAGCAACTCCTGATAAACGGGTAAGGCGCGACTCCCCGCAGGGGTGCCGCGCCTCTTGGTGTCAGAGCCATCGGTGCTGCATATCGCCACAGTGCGATCGCGCCGCACCGGCCAGTCTATTCTGCCGTGCTTGTTGCCGGAAGCTCAAAGCCCAGCGACCGCAGACCCTTCTTGATGTCGATGAGGGTCTTGGCCCCAATGCCCTTGATCCCGGTGATGGCCTCATCACCGCCCTCTTCCATCAGGCGGAGAATATCGGCGACGGTCGTGATGCCTGCCTCGGCGAGCGCCGCCTCATAGCGGGCGCCCAACTCGAGATTGCTGATCGGCATCTCGGGCGAAGCCTGCGCTTCCTGCTGAGTCTCGCGTGCGATCATCCGCTCCTCGCGAGCGCGCAGACGCTTCATGAACCGGTCAACCTGCCCCTCGGTGTCGACAATGCGCTGCTCCCCGGTGTAGAACGGGTGGCACGCGCTGCAGATGTCGGTGCGGATCTCCGGCTTGGTCGAGCCGGTCGTCCACGTGTTGCCGCAGGCGCAGATCACACGGGCGTTTTCATACCACGTCGGGTGAATGCCTTCTTTCACGTCTTAACCTCTTTCGGGCAACACGGCCCCGCTTAAACGGGGTGGCGTGATGCCTCCTCCTGAGAATCGGTTATGGAACTACTCAGACCTGACGGTGCTTAATGACCGTTCGGGTTCTCGGGGACGACATTGATGACCTTGCGGCCACCACGGCCCCAACCAAACTGCACAAACCCCTCCGCCGTGGCGAACAGCGTGTAGTCGCTGCCCATGCCGACGCCGGCGCCGGGGTGGAACTTCGTGCCGTGCTGGCGGACGATGATGTTGCCGGGGCGCACGTACTCGCCGCCGAACTTCTTGACGCCGAGTCGCTTTGCGTTGCTGTCGCGCCCGTTCTTACTTGAGCCGCCACCCTTCTTGTGTGCCATATCTCTACCCTCGCATCTAGCCTGTAGACGGCTGAAGCGCAGCCGCCCGCTTTATCGCTTAGCTTAACCGGTAATGATGTCGTCGATCCGCAGGCGCGTATACTGCTGGCGGTGACCCTGCTTGCGGCGATAGCGCTTCTTGGGCTTGTACTTGAAGACGATGATCTTCTTGCCCTTGAACTGCTCGACGACGGTGGCCTTCACCGAAGCGCCGTCGACCAGTGGCGCGCCGACCTGCGCGCCGTCATCGCCACCGACGAAGAGCACTTCGTTCAGCTCAACTTCCTCGCCAACTTCGTGGGGCAGCTTCTCGACGACGATGGTCTTGCCCACTTCCGCAGGATACTGCCTGCTACCCACTCGAACAACTGCGTACATCGCTTAGATTCTCCGTTCTTCGCTTGCCGCCTGGCCTCGCAACCCGCAGGTGCCGGTCAGGGGAAGAGCGGTCAAGTGATAAATTGCCACTGCTTAACGTAACAATGCCCCGGCTACGGGGCAGGTGACGATTATAGCGAGTCGGGGGCGGGCCGTCAACGCCGATCCGGCACAAACAGGCCTCAATCCGGACAGTATCCTGCCGCGCTGCAAATACGACCCATCAGGGTGGATTTTACCACAACACGGGCGATGGCGCAGGGGGAATCCGTGCCGGGTAAATAAGAAAACGGTAAAGGTTGCAGCCGCTCTTGTGACACCGCCGCGGCTTCCGTGCTCTTTACCATCATCTGCTTGCCCCGCCTAGCACTGCCGCTCGCATTTCCTCAGCCGTCAGGCGGGCGTCATTCCTGAAGACCAGCACGCGCGGGTGATCGTACACCGTGAGCGACTCGTCCGCAAAGCCGAGGTTCAGCGCCGGGGGAGGGGGCTCGGCGGGGAAGGGCAGCCCGGCGCGGCGGTACGGGTCGTCATACAGCGTCACGCCGAAAAGCGACGGGTAGCGCTCAAACGTCGTCTCCAGCGTGTAGCCCAGCTCGCCGTCGAAGAGCGCATGGTAGACTTCCGCGGTTAGCGGGTAGCGCGTGTCAAGGCGGGCGACGGTGCTGTAAGCCCGGTTGCTGGCGAGGATGATCGCATCGGCGGCAGCGAGGTCGGCAAGCAGGGCGTCGAGCTTGGCCTCGTCGTCCGGCTCGGCGAAGGGGTCCACGCGGCGCACATCGTACAGACGGGCGCGCAGCCACACGCCATCCGCGCCGACGAGGTCGAGCGGCAGCACGTCGTCATGCGCCTCTGCGATCAGCACTGTACCGGGCCTGTCTCTTATACACACCTGACGGTTCCTACGAAGACGACATTGTAGATCTCGGTGATCGCCGTATAC
>DGDY01000244.1 GCA_002385675.1 Anaerolineales bacterium UBA3940
CAAATCAACCGCCGCGAACGGCAGCCCCAGCAGGTAGAAGCGCAGCGCCGCCGCCGTCATCGTGGTATCCGCCGGGGTGAAGTTGCCGTGCCCGTACAATAGCGCGACGGTCGGGTGTGCCAGCACGAACAGGCCGACGCTGGCAGGCAGGATCAGCGTGACGACCAGCCGCAGCCCGCGCGCCAGCGTCCGCTCGAACTCACCACCGCCCTCGCCCCGGCTCTCCCGCGCAGCGTAGGCCGAGAGCGTCGGCAGCACGGCCATCGAGATCGCCGTGGCGACGAGGCCCTGCGGGAGTTGCACGAGCAGCGTGGCGTAGTTGAGATACGAGATGCCGCCCTCGCCGGTCTGCGCGGCAAGCGCATAGCTGATCGGGCGGCTCAGGCCGACGTCGAAGATCAGCGGGATGAGCGTCGGCACGTACAACAGCCCGACCTGCTTCAGCCCCGGGTGCCAGAGATGCAGCCCCAGCCGGATGCTGCTGTCACGCAGGCCGGGAAGCTGCAGGACGACCTGCAGGATGGAGCCGACCAGCATACCAAGCGCCAGCGCGGTGATACCGATCTGCCGGTGCAGCGCGAGCGCCGATACAACGATCGCCGCATTGAACACCGCCGCTGTGAACGCGGGCAGCGTGAACCGCTTGAGCGCGTACAGCAGGCCCGACAGCGCACCCGACAGGCTCAGGAAGAGCACGGCAGGCAGCGTCAAGCGGAGCAGCCGCGCGCCGAGCGCCTGCGTTTCGGGCGTGTGCTCGGCGAGGATGAAGGTGGAGATCAGCGGGGCGAACGCCTCCGCAAGCAGCACAACTGCGGCGAGGATGCCGACCGTCATGCTGAGAAAGGCGCTGACCAGCCGCCACAACTCGGCGCGGTCGCGCTCGGTGTACTCGCTGAAGACGGGCACAAGCGCGCCGTTGACCATCCCGCCGATGAGCAGGTCGTACAGCATGCGCGGCACGACGGTCGCCACGCCATAAGCATCGACGAGCGCGCCCGCGCCAAACAGGTGCGAGGTCACCGTCTCGCGGACGAGGCCCAGCACGCGGCTGGCGATGTTGCCGAGCGCCAGCACGCCCGCCGCCCGCGCGATCTGCGCGGTTTCGCCCGCAGCCGGTCCGGCTGCCGCCTGTATCGGGGGAGCGCCTGCCGGCCCCTCGCCCGTCGTCTGCTCGATGGTCATTGCCGCGATCCTGTCAAATATCAGGGGCAGGCTGGCTGCCTGCCCTCGGCGCCCGATTGTACCCGTGCACGCGGCTGGGGTGCAAGGTGGGCCTCAATTGCCCGGCAACGAATTGCCGGGCGGAATAGCTGCGCTATTCCGCAAAGTCCCTGCGGGGGCGGAGTCCGCCGCAGGCGGACTTCGCGGGGTGGCTTCAGCATCCCTTTTAGCCGGGGAATTTGATTCCCCGGCGGGGGGGCTACCACCATTCAATCGGGGAGCCGCGAAGTTTATTCGCGGCGGATTTTTACAGACCTACAAAACCCCACTTCCCCGCATTACAGGGAGGGGATGCCTTGCTCGCGGCGGGTCCGGGCTTGAATCCCCGCGCCTGCGCCGTTATGATCCGCGCGAGCCGCTTACCCATCGCCGACGAGGAGACGCCATGCCATCCGATGCCATCTGTGAGCTTGTCGACCGCCTTGCCGCGCTCCCCGGTGCGGACGACCTGTTCAACCCTTACGCGCCGCTGGACGACCCGAACGCAGCCATCCGCCGCGCCAACCTGACCCGCTACCTGACCTCGCTGCAGCGCTTCGAGCCGACCGTGCTGCTGCTCGCCGAAGCGCCCGGCTACCGCGGCTGCCGCTATTCCGGCCTGCCGGTTGTCAGTGAGCGCATCATGCTGGAGGGGGTCAAGAAGTGGGGGCTGTTCGGCGACGGCTACCGCGCAACGAGCGGCGTGCCGAACGGCATCAGCGAGATGACAGCGACCATCCTGTGGGGCGCGCTGGTCGAGCACCTCGACAAGCCGCCGGTCATCTGGAACACCGTGCCGCTGCACCCGCACCGCCCCGGCCAGCCGGACACCAACCGCCCGCCGCGCCTCTCGGAGATCCGCATGGGGCAGCCGTTCGTCGAGGCGATCATGGCGATGTTCCCGATCCGCACGGTGCTGGCCGTCGGGCGCAAGGCCGAGCACACGCTGCGCGAACTCGGCATTGAGCATATCTATCTGCGCCACCCGTCGCAGGGTGGCAAGGCGGACTTCATCGCAGGGTTGAAGCAGGCAGTAGGGAGAGGAGCACCCGCCTAACCACCCACCGGCGGGGCCGTAAGCATGTCGGAGCCGGTGAGTTCCCGGCTCATCTCCTCAGCGCGGCGGAGACGCAGCGCCTCCAGCGGGATGGTCACGCTGATCCGCGAGCCCTGCCCCGGCGCGGACTCGATGTTCAGCACGCCATCAACGAGCGCCGCCCGGTCGAACAGATTGTTCAGCCCCAGATGCCCCTCGCGCTCGCTCGCCGCTGCCAGCGCCTCCTCCACGTCAAAGCCCCGCCCGTTGTCTTCCACAGCCAGCACCAGCGCGCTGCCATTCACCCGCGCCGAGACTCGAATCCGGTCGGCGTGAGCGTGTTTGCGGGCGTTATGCAGCGCTTCGGTGACAATCGAGAACAGGGTGACGCTCGCCTGCGTGTCGAGCAGGGCATCCACCGCCGGGTCCACGTCCAGCTCGACGTTCTGGTTGTAGGTTTCCTGCATCTTCTGCGCGAGCTGGTCAAGCCCCGCCGACAGCCCGTGTTCAAGGGCCTTGGGACGCAGCTCGAACAGCATCATGCGCACTTCTTTCGTCGTGCGCCGCGCCAGGTCCTCGATCTTGTACAGTTCGTCGATAGCCGCTTCGGGCTTCTTGTCCAGCAGGCGGCGGATGTAGTTCAGCCGCATGGTGATGGCGGACATCCCCTGCGTCGGCCCGTCGTGCAGATCGGCGGCAAGCTGCGCCCGCGCCGTGCGCTCGACCTCGACGATGCGGTCGCGCTGGCGCAGCAGGGAGGCGTAGAGCTTGGCGTTGTTCAGCGACGCGGAAGCCTGGTTCGCTACCGCCCACATCAGGTCGACGTGCAGGTCTTCAAAGGCATCCTCCGCCTGGCTGCCGATCAGCATCACGCCGTAAGAGTCGGGGCCGGACTTAAGCGGCAGGCACAGCACCGTCTGGCAGGTGCGGAACGACTCGAACAGGCATAGCTCCGGGTCGACGTCGGGCGCGTGCGAGAGCGCCGGCTCGAACTCGGTCAGCGCGCGGTTGATCGCGCCCATCAGGCCGGGGACTTCCACCCCGCGATCCGCCGGGGAAACCGTGCTGCTCGTCCGCGCCACGCGCAGAACCGGCGGGCGTTCCTCGTCGTCGCCCTCGGCAAAGAGCAGCACCGCACCTGTCTCTTATACACCTCTCCC
>DGDY01000300.1 GCA_002385675.1 Anaerolineales bacterium UBA3940
CTGCGGCACGCCGAGGACGCGCGAGCGATGCTCGCCGGGGAGCCTGCGCTCGTGTTTCAGCACCCCAATCACCAGCACGAGCCGCTCTTCGCCGGGGCGGTCGCCGCGGTGATGCTGGTCATCGACGATAGCCTTGTCGCCGGGCGGCTGACCTCGGGGCTGTTCGGGGTGCTGCTGACCGTGCTCGTGTACGTGTGGGTGCGCGTGGCGACGCAGAATCGCTGGCTGGCGCTCGCCACGATGGCGGGGCTTGCGGTGAGCCAGTACGGGGTATCGACGAGCCGCGAGGCGACGCGCCTCGTCACCTTCCCGGTTGTGTACATGCTGGCGGCGCTGCTGATGCGGCGCGGTATCCGCGTGCAGGAGGACGTGGACGACGACTTCCTGCCGCTCAGGGATCGCCCGCGCGCCGACGTGGACGGCTGGCTGTGGTTCGTGCTGGCGGGCGTCGCGCTCGGCCTGACCTTCTACACGTACCCCGTCGCCTATGTGATGTGGCTGGTGTTCCCGGCCTTTTATGTGTTCCTCGGGCTGACGCAGTCCGGCGTGCTTCGCCGCGTGTGGCGCGGGCTGGCGCTGATGCTGGTCGTCGGTGCGGTGGTGACCGCGCCGATCATCCTCGCCGAGGCCGAGGCGCTCAGCCGGATCGCCATGAACGAGGTCGCCGCCGTGCTGCGCTCGCTGCGGGCTGCAAGCCGCTCGCTGCTGGGCGTGATCGGCGTGTGGGGCAACCGCCTCGGCCTCGGGGAGGGAGCGCCAGGCGACCCGCTGCTGGGGCCTGTGCTGAGCGTGCTGTACTACTTCGGCGTGAGCATCGCTGTGCTGAGCCTGTTCTTCCCGTACCGGCCCACGCGCCGAGGCTACCGCACGGCAGAGGACGCCTTCCGCATTACGAGCACCAACATGTTCATGCTGCTGACGCTCGCCGCCGGGCTGGCCCCGGCGCTGCTCGGCGCGGTCAGCCCGGAGCGCCTGCCGGTGATCGGCGTGCAGCCCGCGCTGTACTACTTCCCGGCGCTCGCCGTGCTGTGGATGGCGGAGGGCGCGCGGCGTTACGTGGGGGAGGGGGGCATCACCGCGCTGACCGTCGCCTATGCGCTCGTGCTGATCGTTGTGCTGGGGCTGACTATCGGCGCAACGTTTGGTGGATAAGGGGCAGGGGCAGGGAGCCGCAACCCCCGGCGGGGCTCGCAAGCGAGCACCAGCGGAGGGGGTTCTGTAGGGAACCGGTCCTTTTGCGTTTTGACGCCTCCGACTTACAATACCGGGCAGATCACGGACGGAAAGGCAGGGCATGAAACGCAAACCGGGCATCATGGTGGCAGGGTGCGCGCTCCTCGTCGCGGGCGGCTGGCTGATCGCCGGCGGGCTTGGCGTCCCTCTGCTGCCCTTCTGGCGGGTCTGGCCGCTGGTGCCGGTGGCGATCGGGCTGGCGCTTGTGGCCCAGCACACCGGCGAGCCGGGTGGCGGGCGCGGTCTGCTGCTGCTGGGGCTGCCGGTGCTGCTCGTCGGGCTGTTTCTGCTGGCCTTCACGCTGGAGGTTGGTGGGCTGGCCTGGGCCGATATGCGCCGCTTCTGGCCCGTCTTTCCGCTGATCCTCGGCATCACTTTCATGATGGTGTACATCTCCGGCGATATGGTGGAGCCGCCCCTGCTCGTGCTGGCGTATCTCTTTGGCGGGGTAGGGCTGGCGGCGCTGCCCTTCACGCTCGGAACGATCCGCCTGCCGGTGGGCGAGCAGGTGGCACGGTTCTGGCCGGTCCTCGTGGGGCTGGTCGTGCTGCTTGCGGCGCTCGGCGTGTGGCGGCTGTCTCGCCGTGTGGATGGGCGGCAGGCTCGCCGGTGAGAAATGACACACTAGCACACGGGCGGCGTAATCCATGCTGATCGGCATCGACGCAAGCCGGGCGACTGTCCGGCTGCGGACTGGTACAGAAGGCTACAGCCTGCACATCATTCGCGGGCTGATCAACTGCACAAGCGAGCACCGCTTCCGGCTGTATCTGCGCGACGAGCCTGAGGAGGGCCTCGTGCCGCAGCAGCCGAACGTTGAGCAGGTCGTCATCCGCCGGGCGCGGCTGTGGACCCACACGGGCCTCGGCCCGACGGTCCGCCGCGAGCGCCCGGATGTGCTGTTCGTGCCTGCACACGTCATCCCCTGGCCGGGGACCGGGGCGGTGCCCTCCGTCTTTACGGCGCACGACCTCGGCTATCTGCATTATCCAGAGAAGCACCCGTTCTTTGAGCGGCTGTATCTGGACTGGTCCACGCGGCACAGCGCGAGTGTCGCCCGGCGGGTCATCGCGGTGAGCAACGCCACCGCGCACGACCTGCACACCCTGAACGGCGTGCCTCTGAGCAAGATTCGCGTGGTACACTCAGGCGTGGACGAGACGCTCGCGCCGGTGCGTGATAAGCAGCGCATCGAGGCGCTAAAGCAGCGGCTCGGCATTCATGGCCCGTATGTGCTGCACGTCGGGAGCCTCCAGCCGCGCAAGAACCTCGTACGGCTGATCGAGGCATTTGACCAGGTGAAGGACGCCGTCCCCGGCCTGCTGCTTGTGCTCGCCGGGCGGCCCGGCTGGAACGTCCAGCCGATCCACGACCGGATCAGCGCGTTGGGCCTTGAGGGTCGCGTGCTGCTGCCCGGCTACGTGCCGGATGATGATCTGGCGGCGCTTTACAGCGGGGCCGAAGTGTACGCCTTCCCCTCGCTGTATGAGGGCTTCGGCTTCCCGGCGCTGGAAACGATGAAGTGCGGCACGCCGCTGGTCTGCGCGGGGACATCCTCGCTGCCGGAGATCGTCGGCAACGCCGCGCTGACCTTCCCGCCGACGGATGTGAATGGCATGGCCGAGGCGCTGCGGCGCGTGCTGACCGACCCGGCGCTGCGCGCGGAGCTTGTCCGCCGGGGGTTCGAGCGGGTGGAGCAGTTCACCTGGGAGCAGGCTGCCCGGCAAACGCTCGATGTGCTCGTCGAAGCCGCCGAACTGTGATCTTGCTTTTAGCGCATGAAGGAGACTGAGTGACGATGGCGAGATTCATGTACCTCCCATTCTGGCGGGCCGGTGGTTGGGAAGATATTACCTACCGCACGCAGCTTTACCTGACACCGCTCAGCCGTGGCCCGGTTACACTGGGCGTGTTCTTCTTTGAAAACGGCGGGCTGCCCTGGGCTAATAAGACCTTCTCAATTGAGATCGATCAACATGTGGATCAAATCGTGACGGACCGTGACGGGATGATCCGCATTAACATGGGGCCCGGCCAGACGGTTCGCATCGAGATTAACGTGCTGGATCATGAGTACGGCACCGGCGAGGTCCACCTGCTCGCCGGGGAACCGCCGGTGATGATGCTGGCGCGGGGCGAACTCGAAGTGTTTGCGCGCGAGGCCGAGGGCTTCGAGATGAGCGTGGCGGAGATCACCATTACGGGCGCACAGCCGGCCATCCTCGATCCGAGATAAGCGGGCAGAGGCGCGGCGCTCAGGCAGGGGCGGTTGCAGCGCGAGGCAGCCGCCCCTGCTGCCACGTTGGAGGAAAAGCCGCGAGTTGCTTATAATCCTGACTCAGTACACGAGTACTAGTTGCGGCTGTGGTACCAACATGACAATTGAGACGACTGGCACCCGCCACGCAGAGCTCAGTGCGGAGCTGGACGCGATCCACCAGCTTGCGGTAGACCTCCGCACGGTGCTCGACAAGCAGCGGGAGCTTTTGCGTGCGCAGGGGATGCGGCTGCCCACCGGCTCAAGGGGGGCGCTTACCGCGCTGTCTCACCGCCTGCGCATTGTTCGCCAGCACGCCGAGGCGCTGCAGCAGGAGCGCGACGAGTACCGGGCGCTGGCGGATATTGCCGCGCTGATGAACTCCTCGCTGGACCTGACCGACGTGCTCAGCCAGGTGATGGACACCATCATCAAGCTGACCGGCGCGGAACGCGGCTACATGATGCTGCGCGACGAGGTCACCGGCGAGCTGGTGCCGCGCATCGCCCGGAATCTGGACCAGCAGACGCTCGACAGCTCCGAGTTCGAGGTGAGCCGCAGCGTCGTGAAGCGGGTCTCGGAAACCGGCAAACCTATCCTCACCACCAACGCGCAGGAGGACCGGCGCTTTCAGGATGCGGAGAGCGTCGTCGGCTACCACCTGCGCTCCATCCTGTGCGTGCCGCTCGTCGTGCGCGGCGACCTTATCGGGGTGATCTACGCCGACAACAAGATTCAGGAAGGGCTGTTCACCGAGCACACGCGCGACCTGCTGGTCGCCTTTGCCAACCAGGCGGCGGTCTCCATTGAGAACGCGCGGCTCTTCCAGCAGATCCGCGAGTCGCTGGAGGCCATCACCGAGATGAAGAGCCTGCAGGACAACATCTTCGCCTCGATTGCCTCCGGCGTGATCACGACCGACCTCTCCGGGCGGGTAACGTACATGAACCGCCGCGCGCAGCAGATCCTCGGCATCGAGGCGGAAGATCTGTTCGAGCACGGGCTGAGCTACCTCGTGTCGGCGCTGGGGCAGCGCTTCGAGGTGCTGCTCAACATGGTGCAGCGCTACGGGCAGCGGCTCACCGGGATCGAGTTCGAGCTTGAGTACGAGGGGCAGGAGTGCCGCCACCTCAGCATGAACTTCAGCCCGCTGAAAGATGCCTACAACCAGACGCAGGGTGTGGCTATCGTGCTCGATGACCTCACCGAGACGCGCCGCCGCGAGGCGCAGATCGCCGGGGTGCGGCGCTACCTGCCGCATGAGGTGGTGGACGGCATCCGCAGCCCCGACGAGTTGAAGCTGGGCGGCACCCGGCAGGTGATCACCATCCTGTTCGCCGATGTGCGCGGCTTCAGCCTGATCAGCGAGCGCATGGGGCCTGAGAAGCTGGTCGAAATCCTCAACCGGCACCTGACCATCGCCTCCGACGCTATCCACGAGCAGCAGGGTGTGATCGACAAGTTCATGGGCGACGCCGTGATGGCGCTGTACAACACGCCGCTGCGCCCGCAGGCCGACCATGCGTTGCGGGCCGTGCGCTCGGCGGCGACGCTGCTCGCGGACCTCTATAGCTATCACCGCATCGTCCCGCCGGATGAGCGGCTGCGGTTCGGCATCGGCATCCACACAGGCGAGGCGGTGGTCGGCAACGTCGGCAGCCCGGAGCGGCTGAACTACACCGCAGTGGGGGATGCCGTCAACCTGGCCAAGCGGCTGCAGGAGATCGCCAAGCCCAACCAGATCATCCTGAGCCATGAGACGTGTCAGGCGCTCGGCGGGCAGGCCGAGGTGCGCGAGCTTGCGCCGCTCCAACTGCCGGGTCGCTCACAGCCCATTCGCATCTACGAACTGCTCCGCGTGCGGTAGGGGGTGGGGCGAGTCCACAGATGGCTCAGATGGCTCGATCCACAAATGACACGAATGGCACGAATGGGTTGATTGTTCTACGCAGTTAGGCGACTAAAGGAGCCGCGAAGTTTATTCGCGGCGGTTCATTCGCGGCAGCCTGTACTGGCAGAATAAAAAAACAGCCGCCCATTGGGGCGGCTGTTTGCGTTCGATGGCCGATACGTGGCGGTTAGCCGCCGGTTCTCGCCCCGCGGTAGTCGATTGGCCCCTCGACGGTAATAAACTGCTTCGGGTCCTGCGGGATGTCACCGTGACGGATTTCAAAGTGCAGGTGCGTACCGGACGAGTTGCCCGTGTTGCCCATCAGCCCGATCATCTGCCCCTTTGACACCTGATCGCCACACTGGACGTAGCGCTGCGAGAGGTGGCCGTAGTAGGTCGTCCAGCCGTCGCCGTGGTCGATGATGATCAGCTCGCCGTAGCCCTCGCGGTGCCAGCCCGCGAACACCACCACGCCGGTTTCGGCAGCGTAGATGGGGGCGTCTGGCTCGTCGGACGCGAAGTCAAGCGCCGGGTGCCAGGGGACGAAGTCCTGCGTCCAGCGGTAGGGCGTCAGCCCCATCGGGTTGATGTAGGCCCCGCTGCCGCCCGTGCCAGTGTAGAACTGGCGGCATGAGCCGGGGTGGATGGTGCCCTCCGGGTTGGCGCGACCGCTCGTCGTGCCCGTCTGGATGGGCGAGCGCCAGGAGATGAACTCGCGGCGTCCGCCCGGTACGACGATCTTCAGCCCGGCAGGCGGCTTGTAGTTGCTGTCCTTGTCGGCGAGGTTGTTGTACTCCGAGTACAGGATGTCGCCGGGCGTGACGCCATACAGCGAGGCGATCTCCTCGATGGTCTGCTCGCCGTCGGAGGTGTGGTACACGCCGTTCTCCGGCAGGATGTAAAGCTCCGTGCCGACGTAGATCAGGTGTACGTTATCCTGAAGCGTCTCGGTGTTGGCCCAGAAAATGGTATTGGGGTGCAGCCCGAACTTCTCCGCAATGGTGAAGAGCGCATCGCCCGGCTGCACGGTGTATTTCAGTACGTGCTTGCGCGGCTCGCCGGGGAAGCCCAGCGACGCACCTTCGTCGCCGCTGCTGCCGACAGGCACGTCCTGCGGCGTGGCGTCAGAAGGCTCCGCACCGCCGATCGACGGTGCGGCGGGCAGAGTGGCCCGGCTGGCAGCGGCGGCGAGGTCCGCGGCGAGATCGTCGAGGATATCCTGCCCGGTGGCAAAGGCGATGATCTCTTCGCCCCACTGGTAGGCAACGCCGACGACCACCCCGAGCAGGATGACGATGATGAGCATGGTGGGCGTGCGGCGAGGTTGACGGTAGCTCATAAGCGTAAAAACAGGCGCGCCCATCGAGTGGGCGAAAGGGTCAGGTCGTTAGATTACGACGTATGATAGCGCCGGGGTAGGCTGCCGTCAAACGGAGGGGTTCTCGTAGCGGGTCAACCTGCCGCGACTGTGCAAAACACCGGAGGCGTTTTGCCTGGGAGGTTTCGTAACGCGAAACCTCCATAACCGTCTGCGGCTCCCGTTTCACAAATGGCACAAACAATACGAATGGTAGGGGCGGGTCGTGATGCGCGATGCTTCGCATCGACCGCATCAATAGACCCGCCCCTGCTCGTCTCGCGATAGCATGAGGCGCGAACGTGTCACTCCCTCCTGCGACGCAGGGGGCGGGGTTTACCGCCCCAAACAGTTGACGGCGACCGCGACTGCCTGTACAATGCTTCCTAAATCCACTGGACTTACAAAGTGCGGGTCGCTGGCGATTGGGCCGATGAAGAAAGCCACCAGGCAGCACACCAAGACTCATAACAGCCAGTTGATCCTCCAGACCATCTACGACCGGGGGCGTGTTAGCCGTGCCGATATTGCGCGGCTGACCGGCCTGACCCGCACCACTGTCTCGGACATTGTCGGCGAGCTGATGGAAGATGGGCTCGTCGCAGAGGTCGGCATTGGCCCGTCGGCGGGCGGCAAGCCGCCCATCCTCCTCAGCGTTGTCGCGGATTCCCGACACATCATTGCCATCGACCTTGCCAACAGCGAGTTCCGCGGCGCGGTGGTGAACCTGCGCGGAGAGTTCCGCCACCGCCTCGAACTCCCGGTTGGCGACCGGGACGGCGACGAGGCGCTGGAGTTGGTGTACCGGCTGGTCGACGAACTCATCGCGCTGACCGACAGCCCGATCCTCGGTATCGGCATCGGCTCGCCGGGCCTGATGGACGCCCGCCACGGCGTGGTGCGCAAGTCCGTCAACCTGGACTGGCAGGATCTTCCGCTTGGCAGCCTGCTTGAGGCGCGCTACCACCTGCCCGTATACATCGCAAACGACAGCCAGGTCGCGGCACTCGCCGAGATGCGCTTTGGCAGCGGCAAGGACGCGACGAACCTGATCGTGATCAAGATCGGGCGCGGCGTCGGCGCGGGGATCGTGCTCAACCGGCAGTTGTACTTCGGCGACAACTTCGGCGCAGGGGAGATCGGGCACGTCGTCATCGACCCCGGCGGGGAGCCATGTCGCTGCGGCAACTGCGGCTGTCTGGAGACGCTCGTCAGCAGCCGGGCGCTCGTCCGGCGCGTGCGGGAGATGGCGCGGCAAGACCCATCCGCGACGGTACACCGCTTCGCCGCCACGCTGGAGGAGATCAACACGGCGGTGCTGCTGGAGGCGTTCCACGCCGGGGACGAGAGCATCGCCCGGCTGATCGAGCAGACCGGGCAGCACCTCGGTACGAGCGTGGCGAGCATGACGGCCAGCCTGGGCATCCAGCGGGTTGTGATCGCGGGTAGCATGGCCCGCTTCGGGCGGGCGCTTACCGACCCGATCAAGCGACAGATCGCCGTGCGCTCGCTGCCGGTGCTGGCAACCGAGATCGAGATCGAGACGTCGAACCTCGGCAATGACATCGTAATCCTGGGGGCGGCGGCGCTGCTCCTGTCGGAGGAGCTTGGGATCGCGTAGACGACCGGCCCGCCGACCCTGACCCTTCATCCCGTTCTGAGTCGATTGCAGAGAGGGTGTATGCTCGAAAAAACACTGCTCAAGGAACCGGCCATTGCTCCCCCGCTCGACCCTGAATTCCGGCCTGCCGTGCTGGCGAACCGGCAGTTTCGCGCCGAGGTGGACGCCTCCGGCGAGGGCGTGCCGCTTGTGTTTGGGCTGGAACGCCCCGGCGGGGTGGTGTCGCGTTTTGAGACGCGTGTCTTCCCGGAAGGGCATCCGCGCGCGGGCCAGAACCTCGCCTATGCCGAGCGCCTGCTGAAGTTCCTGCTGTGGCAGCGCGGCGCGTATCACGTCTACGTCGGCGGGCCGCGCAGCATCGGCGAGTACCTGCGGCGGGTGTATGCACCGGGCGGCGAGCGCGCCTTTGACGCGCACTTCCTCGGCGAGGAGGTCTACCAGCGTCCCTTCACCGTGACGCCCTGCGCCCCGGAGGACGTGCCCGCCGAGCACGAGATCGAGCGCGCGCTGGGCCGCCACCTCGACGGCTGCCGCATCGGCTTCGACCTCGGTGCGTCCGACCTGAAGGTGTCGGCGGTGATCGACGGCGAAGCCGTGTTCAGCACCGAGATCGTGTGGGAGCCGCGCGAGCAGACCGACCCGGCCTACCACCGCGAAAAGATTATGTCGGCGCTGAAGCTGGCGGCGTCCAAGATGCCCCGTGTGGACGCGATCGGCGGCAGTTCGGCGGGCGTCTACATCGACAACCGCCCGATGATCGCCTCGCTGTTCCGGGGCATCCCCAGAGAACGGTTCGACGAGGTTCGCAACATGTTCCTCGATATCCGCCGCGAGATGGGCGTGCCGCTTGAGATCGTTAACGACGGCGAGGTCACGGCGCTTGCCGGGTCGATGTCGCTGGGCGTCAACCGCATTCTTGGCATTGCGCTTGGCTCCAGCGAGGCGGCGGGCTATGTGACGGGGACGGGCAGCATCACCGACTGGCTCAACGAGCTGGCCTTCGCGCCAATTGATTACAACCCCAACGCTCCCGCCGATGAGTGGTCTGGCGACCGGGGCGTTGGCTCGCAGTACTTCTCGCAGCAGTGTGTGTTCCGGCTCGCGCCGAAGGTGGGCATCGACGTGCCGCAGGGCGTGACCAACGCCGAGAAGCTGGAGTTCGTGCAGGCCAGGCTGGAGGCCGGCGACGAAGGCGCGCGGCAGATCTGGAAGAGCATCGGCGTGTACATGGGCTACGGTCTGGCGCACTACGCCGATTTCTACGACCTGGAGCACGTGTTGCTGCTGGGGCGTGTCACGTCGGGGCAGGGCGGCCCGCTGATACTTGACGGCGCGCGTGAAGTGCTGCGCGTTGAGTTCCCTGAGCTGGCCGAGCGCATCAGCCTGCAGCTTCCTGACGAAAAGAGCCGCCGGGTCGGCCAGTCTGTTGCCGCCGCCAGCCTGCCTGAAATCTCACGTGAGGACGCATCATGAACTTTCAGCTAGAAGCAGCTCAGGTCTTTGTGCCGGACGGACAGCCCGTCGAGGCGGCGCTCGCCCGCACCACACATCTCGGCATCAGCGCGCACCAGGACGACCTGGAGATCATGGCGATCGACGGCATCCTGAAGTGCTTCCAGCAGCCGGACCGCTGGTTTACGGGCGTCGTGGTGACGAACGGCAGCGGCTCGCCGCGTACCGGGCTGTATGCCAACACCACCGACGAGGAGATGCAGGCTATCCGCGTCCGGGAGCAGCAGAAGGCGGCGATTGTCGGTGATTACGCCGCGCAGGTGCTGCTCGGCTACCCCAGCAGCGTCGTGAAGGACAGCGCCAACAAAGGCCCGGTGCAGGACCTTATCACGGTGCTTGAGGCCACCCGGCCCGAGGTCGTCTACACGCACAACCTTGCCGACAAGCACGCGACGCACGTCGCTGTGGCGCTCCGCGTGATCGAGGCTATCCGCAGCCTGCCCGCAGACGCACGCCCGGCGCGGCTGTACGGCTGCGAGGTCTGGCGCGACCTCAACTGGTTGCTCGACTCGGACAAGGTCATCTTCGACACGTCGGCGATGGAGAACCTGCAGGAAGCGCTGCTCGGCGTTTTCGACTCGCAGATTTCCGGGGGCAAGCGTTACGATCTGGCGACGATGGGCCGCCGCCGCGCCAACGCCACCTTCTTCGAGTCGCATGGCGTGGACAACGCGACCGGGCTGGCGTTCGGCATGGACCTGACGCCGCTGATCACGGACCCGTCGATGGACGTGGGCGCGTACGTGCAGACGTTCATCGACAGGTTTGCGAACGACGTGCAGCAGCTTATCGCGAACGTCCGCTAGCGAGATTCCGGCAATCCGTTTAGGATCTCGCTCCGTAGACCCGCACAGTGAGCAAAGGAGAGAGTGAACGGGGAAACACACCGCACGCACGTACCACACCGTAACCTGTTTGACCTATGCTCCACCTGACCGAATGTTTATGGAGGAGAAAAGTCCATGACTAAGAAGCTGTTTCTGGCGTTTCTGCTCATCGCGGCGCTGATGCTCTCCGCCTGCCAGCCCGCGGCGCCCGCCGAGGAGCCGGCTGCGGAAGAGCCCGCCGTCGAGGAGCCTGCTGCCGAAGAGCCGGCTGC
>DGDY01000229.1:0-1133 GCA_002385675.1 Anaerolineales bacterium UBA3940
GATCTCGGAGACTTTCAGCCCGGTGTCAGCGAGCGTCAGGATGAAGGCCTTATCCCGGAGAATGCGTAGCTGGTCGCGCTCGTTGATGTCTTCGCCCTGTGGGACGGGCATTGACGCGGCGTAATCGACGATCGTGCTGATAGCTTGCACCGGCGGGTCCGGGATTCGATGCTGTTTCGGGCGGCGGTTATTGCGCAGGTAGGTAGCGAGCTGCGAGGCTTCGACGTTGGCCCACCCGTTTTGCTCGGCGGTGGTATAGAAGTCCAGCACGGCACGTGAGTAGAGGTGCTCGGTTTCGACGGCGCGCTCGGCCTGCAGATAGCGCAGGTAATCCTCCGCCCACCCTACCCTGAGTTCGGTAATGGGTGTTGTTCTCGCCTTGATGTTTAGCTGTTTGGCAAGCACTTCGATGAACAGCTTAAGCGCTTGCTGGTAGGCGGCGGTCAGGTGTGGCGATGCATTTCGCTCGATTTCTGTCAGATAGGTTTCGACGGCGTCCTGGAGTGTACTTGGAGATGCTGTGTGGTTTGGGGCTGGCACTGGGATCGTCCTTCTTAGGTCTGTGGTAAGTGTATCGGCGCCATTCTAGCACTAGGCAGGCGCGCAAACAAGACTCCACAATATGATAACACTTACCATACCCTAAAGATGCGCCAAAAACCGGCAACCGGCAAATATTTCGTATAGTCTAACACTCTTTCAAAAGAGAAAAATCCCAGGAAATGCAAAACAAAAGTTGATATCACTACACGAAATATGGCTGTGGAATGGAGGGCCGCGTTAACTTACCATCTTGAGGGCGAACATGCTCGAGCGGGAGGCAGCCTGCGGAGGGTGGGAGACTACTATCGTTACATTCCCCCTACCCCGAACAGGTATCTGGTTGAGAGTGCTCGCCCCGCATCGCTACACGAAGACGGAGCGGTGCGGCCCATCGCCTACGGCTATGTATTCTCGACGATATACGGCTGGTACTCGTTCACATGCTCGCGGTCGAGTGTGCCGGTAAGCTCCGTGTACTCGTCGGTATGCGCCTCCTTTTCGACAATTGCCAGTTCATAGAAGCGTGAGATAAGCGCTCCCTCGCTGTAGGGCAGCCGGACCACGACACGCGTCTGCAGTTCTGCCAGCGC
>DGDY01000229.1:1242-2573 GCA_002385675.1 Anaerolineales bacterium UBA3940
CACGTTCGGGTGTGAAGCATCCGCCACATGCAACAGGAGGTCAGCTTCGTTGATCTCCTCCAGTGTCGCACGGAACGCAGCGACGAGCGACGTCGGTAGCTTCTGGATGAAGCCAACCGTGTCCGTGAACAGCACGTCACGACCATTGGAGAGGGAGACGCGCCGCGTTGTCGGGTCGAGCGTGGCAAAGAGCTGGTCTGCGACATACACATCCGACTGGCTCAGCCGGTTGAGGAGCGTAGACTTGCCCGCATTGGTATAGCCCACGAGCGCTATCACCGGGATGCCCGCGCGGCGACGCTGGGCACGATGCCGCTCACGGTGCGCGCGCACGCCCTCAAGCTCTTCCTTCAGCGCTGCAATGCGCCGCCGGATCTCCCGACGGTCGGTCTCTAGCTGAGTCTCGCCCGGGCCGCGTAGACCGACGCCCCCCGATCCGCCACGGATCGCGCCGCCGCCCGCCTGCCGGGCCAGGTGCGTCCATTGGCGCGTCAGGCGAGGTAGCCGGTACTCATATTGTGCAAGCGCCACCTGCAGCGCGCCCTCGCGTGTGTGTGCGTGCTGAGCAAAGATGTCGAGGATCAACGCCGTGCGGTCGAGCACCTTCACGTCCTCGCCGAAGATCTTCTCAAGCTCGCGCTGGTGGCGTGGCGATAGCTCGTCGTCAAAGATCACGGTATCGACGCCAAGTTCTTTGACCCAGTGCGCTACTTCTTCGACCTTGCCGCTGCGGATAAATGTCGCGGGGTCTGGCTGGCTGACGCGCTGATAGGTCTGCCCGACGACATGCACACCGGCAGTGTCGGCCAGCAACGCCAATTCCTCCAGCGAGTCCTCCACGTCGAGGACGCCTGGCTTCCCCTTAACGTCCAGCCCAACCAGGAACCCCCGGGAGCCGTCCTTTTGTGTCTGGATACTCACAGATAGGTTTCCCCTCCTGCAGCGTTCTCACTGTCGCCCGCTGCACAGCCAGCAGCGGTTGAATTCATGCTTAAGGCATGAAATTTCATGCCCAACCCATGCTATCTAGCAGGGTACACACCGCCCCGCTCGATGAACGTCTCCAGCACGCGGCCAACGCGCTCAAGGCTCTCGGCGCTCACTTTGTCGATGGTGTCTTCAGTCGTATGCCAGTACGGATAGTCAAAGTCGATAATGTCAACTGCCGGGATGCCCTTCTCCAGGAATGGCGTGTGATCGTCTATCATCGAGTAGCCCGGTTCAGCGATGAAGCTGTCCGCATAGCCCAACTCTGAAGCAATCTCCCACAGGAGCGCCTGCAGTACCGGGTCGGAGTTCCTTTCCAGCAGAAGCTGCTGGTCGGCATCGCC
>DGDY01000229.1:2825-12017 GCA_002385675.1 Anaerolineales bacterium UBA3940
CGACCCGGCGATGTACTCCCAGCCATCCAGGTTGCCGTTGTCCTCCGCGTCGAAAAAGACCAGCCACACCTGTCCCTCGACCGAGGTGAGGTCCACCACCCGTGCAAGCTCCAGCAGCACCGCGACGCCGCTCGCCCCATCGTTCGCACCGGGAACAGGCGCATCGGGCATATCAGGGTCCTGGTCCGCCTCGCGCCGCGTGTCGTAGTGCGCGCCGAACATGTACACCGGCCCTTCTGGCTGACCCGCCCGTGCGACCAGGTTCTGTGCCTCTACTCCCTGGTACGTGAACGGGCGCGCCTCGGTTTCCCAGCCAAGCTCAGCCAGTGTGGAGAGGATGTATTCCGCTGTCAGACGCGACGCCTCTGACCCGGCTGGGCGCGGACCAATGGCCATCTGCGCCTCGACGTGCTCCATTGCCACGTCACCGTCAAACGTCAACTCCGCCGCGCTCAGCGTTGGCGTAGAAGGCGGCTCGGTAGGGAGTGGCGTCTCACCGGGTGCGTCCGTCACCTCAGGCGGGCGAGTTGTGGCAGGCAGGGTAGCAGGCGGCGGCGTCGCCGGTGGCGTTGTGCAGCCCGCCAGTCCGACACACACGGCGGCAAACGCCCCCAGGATAAGCCGTCGCCAGTTATCCGGCAGCTTCAGTGTCAAATCGGGTGCCCCTTTATCTGCCAGCACTCAGGCAGGTTGTGCCTCGTGCTCCGACAGGAAGCGCTCCAGTGCATCGAGCGCCCGGGCGGCATAGGCCGCGTAGCGCTCCCGCTTGTTACGCACCGGCGGGTCGAGTGGCGGCAGCAGGCCGAAGTTCGCCTTCATCGGCTGGAAATGCTCCGGGTCGGCATGGACAACGTAATGCGCCAGTGCGCCGAGCATTGTCGTCTCGGGCAACTCCCAGAGTGGCTGCCCCTTGAGCAGGCGCGCGGCATTCACACCCGCGAGCAGCCCGGTCCCTGCGTTGCCAACGTAGCCTTCAACCCCGGTAATCTGCCCGGCGAAGAAGAGATCATCTCTCCCGCGGTACTGCATCGTCCGGCGCAGTAGGGTTGGCGAGTTCAGGAATGTGTTGCGGTGCATCTGCCCCAGCCGCACGAACTCCGCCTCCTCTAACCCGGGGATCATACGCAGCACCCGGCGCTGCTCGGGCCAGCGCAGGTTGGTCTGGAAGCCGACGAGGTTATACAGCGTTCCAGCCACATTATCCTGCCGAAGCTGGACGACCGCATACGGACGGCGCCCGGTGCGCGGGTCGATCAGCCCAACCGGACGCAGGGGGCCAAACGCAAGCGCATCAGGCCCGCGTGCCGCCAGAACTTCAATCGGCAGACACCCCTCGAAAAAGTTGGGGTCCTCGCGCTCGAACTGCCTCAGCTCGATCCGCTCCGCGCTGAGCAGCGCATCGACAAAGCGCCGGTACTCCTCCTCCGTCATCGGGCAGTTGATGTAATCGCCTTCATCCTCCTCACCCCGCCCGTAGCGCGACGCACGGAAGCAGATGTCCATATTAATCGTGTCGGCGCGGACGATCGGCGCGAGCGCGTCGTAGAAGTACAAGTAATCCTCCCCGATCAGCGCGGCAATCTCATCCGCCAGCCGGCTCGAGGTGAGCGGCCCGCTGGCGATGATCGTCGGTTCGTCGGGGATGCTCGTCGCCTCCTCGCGACACACCTCGATGTTCGGGTGTCCCTCGATGCGCTCCGTCACAAGCTCGCTGAACTTCTCCCGCCCGACGGCAAGCGCCCCGCCCGCCGGTATGCGCGCCTCATCCGCGCAGGCCATGATCAGCGAGTTCATACGGCGCAACTCGTTCTTAAGCAGCCCGGACGCGCGGTCGGGGAGGTCGGAGCCCAGCGAGTTGCTGCACACCAGTTCGGCGAGCTTGTCCGTCACATGTGCGGGCGTCTGCTGTTTGGGTCGCATCTCCCACAGGCGCACGTGAATGCCTCGCTCGGCAGCCTGCCACGCCGCTTCCGAGCCAGCCAACCCGCCTCCGATTACATTCAGCCGCTTGATCGTTTCCGCCATCGGTGCGTTTCCTCTGATTCTGATTCCTGTACTGTTTCTGCCTGCTTAACCCAACATCGCCCGGATTCTACCATAATCTACCAGCCCGCCCTACCCCGCTCTGCCTGCCGGTGTAAAGTGAGGATCTCAAGCACCCCTATCACTACACGAAACAAACTTCCCTTAGCCGACAAACAAAACGGGGCCGCCGAAGCGACCCCGTCTGCGGGTTCGTTCGGCCTGCGGCTAGCTAACCGCCTGGAACGCTCTCGAAGCTGAAGCTCCTCGGCTGGAGCACGTATTCCACTGTCTCGTTCGAGCCCAGCGCGATCACGGCCTGCCCTTGGTCGTAGCGGTCGGCGGTCGGCGCCAGGGAGAAGCGCATATACTTGGGCTTACCCTTGCTCGTTACGACCACCAGGTTCTCGTTCGCAGTGCCGAGGGCCGCCGCCGCAAGCCACTTCTGCTTCGACTTGAACTTCATCGCGATAACACCCTGGCCGTAGCGCCCCTGCGTGGGGTATTCCTCGACCTTGGTGCATTTCGCGCTGCCGTCCTGCGTGATAACCCATACGTCCGCGCCGGGCCTGACAACCATCATGCCGACTACCCGGTCATTCTTGCCGCCAAGCTTTACACCCTTGACACCGGCTGCCGCCAGGCCCATCGGGCGAACTTCCTCCTCCTTGAAGCGAATGGCGTACCCCTCCGAGCGCACCAGCATGATCTCGTCGTTTCCGGTCGTCCACGACGCCCAGCCAAGCGCATCGCCATTCAGCCCCATCACCTGGAAGGGCCGTGCGCTCAGCCCAGGGAGGTCCGCTAGCGCGATGCGCTTCACCATGCCCCCCTCGGAGGCAAGGAACAGGTAGCCCGAGTCCGGGTCAGCATCGACAGGCATCGTCAGCGCAGCGACAACCTCCTGCGACCCATTCAGCGGCGCAATCTGCTTGACCTCCGCCCCTCGCTCAAAGTCCTCGTTCTGGGGGATGCCGTGTACAGGCACGGTCGCCGCCATACCGTCGGACGTAAACAGGTACAGCGTTTCGCTGACCGATGCCGACAACATGACGCGGGGCGCATCCTTCACCCCCGTCGTGACCTTTGGCTGCTGGTCGTTGAATGTCCGCGAAATGCGCCCGCTCTTTGTGAGCGTCACCCAGACCTGCTCATCAGGCAGCAGTTGGGATATCTTGACCGTGCTGCTGCTCGTGCCATCCACAATCGTCGTGCGGCGCGGGTCTGCATAGCGCTGCTTGATCTCGACAAGTTCCTCCTTGATAACCTCGCGCATCATCTTGTCGCTCTTGAGCAGCTTCTGCAGGAAGCGGATCAACTGCTGTTTCTCTTTGTACTCCTCCTCGATCTTCCGCCGTTCGAGGGCTGCCAGCCGGCGCAGCGGCATGTTAAGGATCGCCTCTGCCTGCACCTCGGTGAGCTTGAAGCCGCGCTGCAGGTTGGCGCGCGCCGTCTCAACGGTGCGCGAGCGCCGGATGGTGTCGATCACAGCGTCAAGCTGGTCGAGAGCGATCAGGTAGCCTTCGAGAATGTGCGCGCGTTCCTTCGCACGTGCCAGGTCATACTCACTGCGCCGCCGCACCACGACAAAGCGGTGCTCAAGGAAGACCTTCAGCGCCTGCTTGAGCGACAGGAGCCTGGGCTCGTCATCGACGAGCGCCAGCATAATAATGCTGAACGTCTGTCGCATCGGCGTGAGCCTGTAGAGTTGATCCAGCACGTCCTCGGGCTTGACGGTGCGCGTCAGGTCGATGACAATGCGCATCCCCTGCCGGTCGCTCTCATCACGCAGGTCGGTGATGCCCTCAATGCGCTCCTCACGCACAAGCTGGGCAATCCGCTCAATGAGATTCGTCTTGTTCGTCTGGTACGGCAGTTCCGTCACAATGAGACGGCTGCGGTTGCGGCTGAGGCGTTCGACGTGCACCTTCGCCTGTATCGTAATGCGGCTGCGCCCGGTCGCATACCCCTGTACGAGGCTGTCCGTTTCATCGTCGTCATGGTGGCGGAAGATCACGCCGCCGGTCGGGAAGTCCGGCCCCTTGATGAACTGCATCAACTCGGGCAGGCCGACATCATCCAGCCGCTCCCAGTTGTCCAGCATGTAAACCAGCGCATCGCACACCTCCCCCATGTTGTGAGGCGGGATGCTTGTGCTCATACCAACCGCGATACCGGACGAGCCGTTGACCAGCAGGTTGGGAACAGCGGCGGGCAGCACCGCCGGCTCAAGCAGGCTGCCGTCGAAGTTCTCAACAAAAGGGATCGTTTCCTTCTCGATGTCGCGCATCATGTCGACGGCGAGGGCCTGCATACGAGCTTCGGTGTAGCGCATCGCCGCGGCATTGTCGCCGTCAATCGAGCCGAAGTTGCCCTGCCCATCGACCAGCGTATAGCGCATCGAGAAGTCCTGCGCCATGCGCACCATCGCGTCATACACGGCGGCGTCGCCGTGCGGATGGTACTTGCCTAGCACCTCGCCGACAATACGCGCGCTCTTGCGGTACGGGCTGTCCGGGCGCAGGCCCATATCGTACATCGCGTACAGGATGCGCCGGTGGACAGGCTTCAGCCCATCACGAGCGTCGGGCAGCGCACGGCTGACGATGACGCTCATGGCATAGTCTAAGTACGCCGCTCGCATCTCTGAGTCGATGTCTACCTGGCGAACGGTGCCAACATCCATTCAATCACTCCCTCAGCGCTTGAAATATCCGTCGTTCAATTAGTGCCGGTTATGGATGATAAGGAGAAAGCGTGCGCCTGTCAATTGACCCGCCGCCAAACACCGGCACATTTGTTCTATACATCTACCGAATTTTAGATCAACTGTTGCACAACCGCAACAGGTATTTGCATTTACACTGCCTGCAAGCACCCTCCCCTCGCCTGTTTGACGCTTCCCTTCTGCCTGATAGAATCCCCCCTAGCTAACTTATCAAGTGAGCATGAAGCAATCATGAGACAATCGATTTCGACGCACGTCGTTGGTAGGCTTCTCCTCCTCGCCGCTCTGGTAACCGGACTCCTGTTCAGCGCGGGGAGCCTTCCGGCCCATGCCCAGCCCGCACGCCAGGCCTCATACTATACCGTGCAACCCGGCGACACCTGGGCAGGCATTGCCGCCTCGTTTGGCGTCCCCGTTCGCTTGATCTGGCAGGCCAACGGCGTGACTAACCCGGCAGCCCTCGCAGCAGGACAGGAGCTGTTCATCCCGGCTCACCGCTCCGGCTCCCAGCCTGTCATCGCCTATGATATCACGTCTGCCATCGTTACATGGCGCGCCGCGCTGGAGAGCGGCAACCTCATTTCGAGCCTGCTGCTCGTCAACGGCGTGAGCAGCCCGGCGTCGGTCGTCGGGCAGCGTATTACCATGCCGGCCCGGCAGGACCAGATCAGGGCCATTGCTGAGCAGAGCGCGGCGACGGTCACGCCTGCGCCCACATCTGCCCCAACCCAGCCGCCGACGCCCGCGCCACCCCCTACCGTCACCCAGTTCCCCACTGCTGCGCTGGACCGGGAACTGGTCGGCGTTCAGGGCTTTTTCATGTTCAACGATGGCGTTCTGCGCGCCCACTCGTTAGATATGGTTGCCTATGACCTCGGCGCCGGCTGGATCAAGCAGCAGGTCGTCTGGAAGGACTTCGAGTACGAAAAAGACCGGTACTCCAAGGAAATGTGGCACGTGCTCGACGAGGTGGTCAACCTGGCCAAAGATCGCGGTCTGAAGGTTCTGCTCAGCATCCACACCGCGCCAGACTGGGCACGGGCCACCCAGGAGGAAGAAGGGCCTCCCGTTGACTTCGCCGAGTACAGCGAGTTCGTCAAGGACGTCGTGCTGCGCTACAAGGGCAAGGTACACGCCGTCGAAATCTGGAACGAGCCGAACCTCCGCCGGGAATGGAACGGCGCACCCTTGAACGGTGCTGAGTATGTGCGCTTGCTGGCCGGGGCAAACGAGATCATCAAGCGCACATACCCTGAGGGGAATGTTATCGTGGTCAGCGCCGGGCTTGCGCCGACGGGCGTCACAAGTGACATCGCAGTTGACGACCGTTTGTACCTGCGCCAGATGTACGAGGCTGGCCTTGCCCAGCACGCCGACGCCATCGGCATTCACCCCTACTCCTGGGGCAACCCCCCGTGGACGCGCTGCTGTGGCGATTGGGGTGGCGCGCCCACCCACAACGACCACCCCAGCTTTTTCTTCCTCGACACCATCGAGGATTACCGTGAGATCCAGGCGGAGTTCGGTGATCTGGGCCGCCCGCTGTGGGCCACCGAGTTCGGCTGGGGCACGATGGACAAACTGGGGCGGGAGACGCCCGCCGATGCGCCCTTCTTCAACTACGTGAACGAGAATCTCCAGGCGCAATATATCCTCGAAGCGTACCGTATGGCGCAAGAGTGGGATTTCATGGGGCCGATGTTCCTGTGGAACTTCAACATCGCGGCCATCCCCGGCTTTGATAATAGCCACTCCGGCTACAGTATCCTCAGGGCCAACAACGACCCGCGCCCGGCGTATGAAGCCCTCCGCGCGGCGCTCAGAACAGACATGTAACCGCCCTGCCCGCGCAAAACAAACGCCCCGACCGGATTTTCCAGTCGGGGCGATCTGTTTCCTGTCGAGAGGCGGCGATTTAGTCGTCGCCCGGCTCGAACTCCTCGTCAAACTCTTCCTCGTCGAACTCGTCGTCGACGAACTCAACCACTTCCTCGCGTGCGGCAGGCTGCTGAGCCAGGAGACGCGAGGAGATGTACGAATTCGCCAGTTCGTCGGCGTGCCGCTCCAGCATCGCACCGCGATCTTCCTTGTACCGGTGGAAGCCCGTCCCCGCAGGGATCAGCTTGCCGATGATCACGTTCTCCTTCAGGCCGATGAGCGGGTCCTCCTTACCGGCGATCGCCGCGCCTGCCAGCACCTTGATCGTGTGCTGGAAGGACGACGCCGACAGGAAGCTGTCCGTGCTCAGGGCGGCCTTCGTGATGCCGAGCAGCACGTGCTGGGCGCTCGCCGGCGTACCACCAAGCTCGATGATCTTCTGGTTGATGCGCCGCAGCAGCAACTCATCGATCATCTCGCCCGGCAGCAGTTCGGTGTCACCACTGCGCGTTATCTGCACCTTCGACAGCATACGGCGGATGATCACCTCGAAGTGCTTGTCGGCGATGTTCACGCCCTGCTGGCGGTACACGTTCTGTACCTCGCTGAGCAGGTAGTGCGCGGTTGCTTCCACGCCCAGGATCTTGAGGATCCGGTGCGGGTTCTTCGAGCCTTCGGTGAGCGGGTCGCCCGCCTTGACACGGTCGCCATCGCGCAGGCGATGGGTCGTGCCATCAGGATCGCGAACCTCGACGACACGGGCTGCGCTCGGAAGCTCGTACTCGCGCTCCTCACGGCGCTCCCACGCGATCCTCAGGATGTTCCCGTCGATGGTTACACGCCCGTTGTACTCGGACGTAAAGACTTCCTCGCCGCGCTGGGCGAGCGGGTCGCCAATCGAGACCTCAGCGCCGTCCTCGACAAGCACCTCCCACTCGCTGACATCGTACTCCTCGTGGAAGACTTCGGAGTCCACCACGCTGATGTAGCGGATGCCCTCGCGCTCGTAGATGTGCACGACGCCGTCGATGTCGCTGATGATGGCTTCACCCTTCGGCTTCTTGCGCGCTTCGAAGATCTCTTCTACACGCGGCAGACCGGTGGTGATGTCGCCCCGCTCCTCTGCCGTACCGCCCGTGTGGAAGGTACGGAGCGTGAGCTGCGTGCCCGGCTCGCCAATCGACTGGGCAGCAACGATACCGACCGCCGAGCCGATAGCCACCAGGTCACCACGACCCAGGTCGCGGCCATAGCAAAGCTGGCACAGGCCGAAGGTGAGCTCGCACGTCATTGGCGAGCGCACATACACGTCCTGCACGCCCGACCGCTGGATCAACTCGGCTTCTTCCTCGTTGATCATCTGGTTGCGGTCCACGATGAGCTCACCCGTCTCCGGGTGGTACACCGGCCCCGCCGCCACACGACCAACGACACGCTCGTACATCGTCTGCCCGGCCACCGGTTCGGAGGCCCGGATCCAGACGCCGGCTTCGGTCCCGCAGTCATGGCTGTTGATGATCATGTCCTGCGCAACGTCCACCAGACGGCGGGTCAGGTAACCTGCGTCCGCGGTACGCAGCGCCGTGTCAGCCAGACCCTTGCGGGCGCCGTGCGTGCTGATGAAGTACTCAAGCGCCGTCAGCCCTTCACGGAAGTTGCTCAGGATGGGCAGGTCGATGATACGACCGGACGGATCGGCCATCAGACCACGCATACCCGCAAGCTGAGTAATGGGGCCCATCCCGCCCTTCGTGGAGCCAGAGTCGGCCATGATCGCCACGCTGGAGTATTCGTCCAGCGCCCGGCGCACAGCTTCCTCCACACGCTGCTTGGCGCTTGTCCACTGGTTGATGGTCGCCTGGTAGCGCTCATCCTCAGTCAGCAGACCACGGCGGTACTCGCGGTCGATCTGGCGGACGGCTGCCTCCGCCTCGCTGAGGATAACCGCGCGCTCCTCCGGCACGGTCAGGTCGCTGATGGCGATCGTCGCACCGGAGTATGTCGCATACTTGAAGCCCAGGTCCTTGATCGCGTCCACAACATCGACCGTGACCTCCGGGCCAAACCGAGTGTACGTCTGCCCGACAAGCTGGTTCACGCCCTTCTTGTCAAGGGTACGGTTCACCCAGCGAAGTTCGTTCGGCAGGATGCGGTTGAAGATGCAGCGGCCCACCGTCGTCACGATCGGCTCATCAGGCTGCTGCACGTCCCCATCGTAGATGTTCTTGATCAGGATCGGCGTGTGCAGCTTCACCTGCCCCAGCGAGAACGCCATCTCGACTTCGTCGATGTCGTAGAAGGCGCGCAGTTCCGCGGGGTCGACACTGTCCAGCCGCTGATCCGGAGCTTCCATCGTCAGATAGTACACGCCGAGCACCATATCCTTGCTCGGGCCAACGATGGGCGCGCCGTCTGCTGGCTTGAGCAGGTTCCGCGTGCTGAGCATCAGCTCGCGGGCCTCTTCCACGGCACGCTGCGAAAGCGGCACATGCACGGCCATCTGGTCGCCGTCGAAGTCCGCGTTAAATGCGGTACACACGAGCGGGTGGATCTGGATGGCCTTG
>DGDY01000229.1:12150-41026 GCA_002385675.1 Anaerolineales bacterium UBA3940
CATCTGGTCGCCGTCGAAGTCCGCGTTAAATGCGGTACACACGAGCGGGTGGATCTGGATGGCCTTGCCCTCGACAAGCTGCGGCTCAAACGCCTGGATGCCCAGACGGTGCAGGGTCGGCGCACGGTTCAGCAGAACGGGCCGCTCCTGGATAACCTCCTCAAGCACCTCCCACACCTCGGGCTTCTCGCGCTCGATGATGCGCTTGGCGCTCTTTACGTTCGATGCGTAGTTGTACTTGACCAGCCGGCTGATGACGAAGGGCCGGTACAGTTCCAGTGCCATCGTCTTCGGCAGGCCGCACTGGTGCAGCTTCAGCTTCGGGCCGATGACGATCACCGAGCGGCCCGAGTAGTCGACACGCTTACCGAGCAGGTTGCGGCGGAAGCGCCCCTTCTTGCCCTTCAGCATGTCGCTCAGCGACTTCAGTTCGCGGCGGCCACGGCGGCTGAGCGCCCTGCCCCGCTGGCTGTTGTCGATGAGGCTGTCGACAGCCTCCTGCAGCATGCGCTTCTCGTTGCGAACAATCACGTCCGGCGCGCCAAGCTCCAGCAGGCGCTTGAGACGGTTGTTGCGGTTGATGACCCGGCGATACAGGTCGTTCAGGTCCGACGTCGCAAAGCGACCGCCGTCAAGCTGAACCATCGGGCGCAGGTCCGGCGGGATCACCGGCAGCACCGTCAGGATCATCCACTCGGGGCGGTTGCCGCTCTTGCGCAGTGCCTCGACCACGCGCAGGCGCTTCGTCGCCTTCTTGCGGCGCTGCTTCGAGCGCGTCGTGCGGATCTCGTGCCACAGCTCCTTGCTGAGCTTGTCGAGGTCCATCGACTGGAGGATGTCGTAGAACGCGCCCGCGCCCATCCCGGCCTTGAACACCTGACCATAGCGGGACTTCAACTCGCGGTAGCGCGCCTCGCCGAGGAACTGCATCTGCTGCAGCGACTCAAGCTCCTCGCGCTGTTCCTGGTAGCGCTGGCGGATCTCGCTGATGCGCTGCTCAATCGTGTCCTCGATCTCCGTGACACGCTCGGCAACATCGTCCACGATTTCGCCGCGCTGCGCCGTATCGCCGGACAGCGCTTCCTGACGACGCTCCTCGATGTCAGCCTGGAGTTCGTTCAGCGCCGCCCCGGCAACATCCTGCACACGGCTGATATGCTCAGGGCCGATGACCTCACCCGCCTCGACGATGACGTCGCCAGTCGGGTCGAAGACCAACGGCTCATCTGCAACTTCCCCTGCACGGGTTTCCAGCACTTGCTGGAAGTGCTGCGCCGCCTGCATCAGCTCGTCTGTGCGGGAAGAGAGTTCTTCGTCAAACTGCTGGTTCACGAGGTCGCGGCGGTCCGCGATCTCAGCGAGTGCGCCATCACGAGCGCTTTCGATCACGCCGATCTGGCTTTCAGCCTCGGCCCGCAGCGCCTCAATCTCGGCTTCCATCTCTTCCTGCAGCCGCTTGAGCGCCTTCTGGCGGGCATCCTCGTCGACGTGAGTGACAACATACTGCGCGAAATAAAGCACACGGTCGAGATTGCGACGGGAGACATTCGTCAGCAGGCCGAGGTAGCTTGGCACACGGCGCGTATACCAGACGTGCGCCACCGGTGCAGCCAGCTCAATGTGCCCCATGCGCTCGCGACGAACCGACGAGCGTGTAATCTCAACCCCGCACTTGTCGCACGTCAGGCCCTTGTAGCGGACGTTCTTATACTTCCCGCAGTAGCACTGCCAGTCGCGGGTCGGGCCAAAGATGGCCTCACAGAACAGTCCGTCTTTTTCAGGGCGGAGGCGGCGATAGTTAATGGTTTCCGGCTTGGTAACCTCACCATAAGACCACGAACGGATTTCCTCCGGCGAGGCGAGGCTGACGCGCAGCGCCCGGAAATCCTTCGCGTCCAACCCGGTTTCCTGCATTCGACTATAAACCACGAAATGCTACCTCCTGGTCAGCAGACCACCCCGCGCGCAACGGGGAAAGCATAAATTGCGCACGGAGGTAGACCTCCGGCGCATTTGCCTGGGTTAAACCTTAATTTCTCTTGGAACCGACACTTATCGAACCGCGATGACTCGATACTTGTTGCTGATCGCAAACGATAATTATAGCACGCAAGCGGCTGCCTGCCAAGCTATTCGCTTGCGATCCAGTATTTCGGTCAGGCCCACCGGTCTCCTCATCCCCTTTGGCCGATCATCGCAGTGAAAATCGAGTTTACCTCGATCTGGGGTCTAATGCCACGAATTACGGCATTTTATACCCGGTTTCACGGGCAAGCGATCGCACTGCCCTACGCCATCTCCCAGCGCAGGTAGGCCTCCATGAACTCGTCAAGCTGCCCGCCGAGCACAGCATTCGTGTTCGCCGTCTCGTAGTCCGTGCGGTGGTCCTTCACCATCTGGTAGGGGTGCAGCACGTAAGAGCGGATCTGGTTGCCGAAATTGGCGTCCACATGCGCGCCCTTCAGTTCCGCCCGCTCCGCCTCCTGACGCTGGCGCTCCAGTTCAAGCAGGCGGGCGCGGAGCACTCGCATCGCCGCTTCGCGGTTCTGCGTCAGCGAGCGCTCGTTCTGGCAGCTTACCACAATGCCCGTCGGCACATGCGTGATGCGCACTGCCGTCTCGTTCTTCTGGACATGCTGCCCCCCTGCCCCGCCAGCCTTGAACGTCTCGATCTCCAGGTCGTTCGGGTTGATCTCTACGTCGATGTCGCCATGCACGTCCGGCCACACCTCGACCAGCGCAAAGGACGTGTGTCGCCGGTGCGCGGAGTCGAACGGGGAGAGCCGCACCAGGCGATGCACGCCGCGCTCGGAGCGCAGGTAGCCATACGCCCATTCGCCGCTGATGCCGAGCGTCACGCTCTTCAGCCCGCCCTCGTCGCCGGGGCTGCGATCCAACACCTCGACCTTATAACCGCGTGCTTCGGCCCAGCGCAGGTACATCCGCTCAAGCATCTCCGCCCAGTCCATGGCATCGACGCCACCCGTCCCTGCATGGATTGCCAGCAACGCGTTTTCCCGGTCATACTCGCCCGAGAGCAGCGTCATAAACTCCAGCCGATCCACGAGCGCCGTAAGCTGCTCGACCTCGGCGGCAAGCTCCGAGGCAAGCGACTTGTCTTCGAGCGAGGCCAGTTCCAGCGCGTCGGCAATACGCTGGGATACTTCGTCCCACTGCTCCACCTCGGCACGCAGGCTCGCGGCGCGCTGCATCAAGTCCTGCGCGGTGCGCGTGTCATCCCAGAAGCCGGGGGCAGCGGCCTGCTCGTCAATTTTCGCCAGTTCGACATGCTTCTCCGCGATGTCAAAGACGCTCCATGAGGTTCTGGACGCGTTCCTGCAGTTCGTTAAGCTGGCTGATGATGTCTTCCATCGCGATACGTCACCTTCTCGCTCATGTCGCCCGACGTGCGGACGAGGTATTCCGGTTAGTTCTTTTCAAAAAGCCCGTCGACAAACGCTTTCGGGTCGAAGGGGATCAGGTCCTCCACGCCCTCGCCGATACCAACGAACCGGACCGGCAGCCCAAGCTCGTTGCCAATCGCGAAGATCATACCACCGCGCGCGGTGCTGTCCAGCTTGGTCACGACGACGCCCGTCACGTTGACCGCCTCTTTGAAGTATTTCGCCTGCTGCAATGCATTCTGCCCGGTCGTACCGTCAACAACAAGCAGCACTTCATGCGGCGCTTCGTGAACGTTCTTTGCCGCCACGTTGTACACCTTCTTGAGTTCTTCCATCAGGTTGTACTTCGTGTGGAGGCGACCCGCTGTATCGACGATCAGCAGGTTGCGCCCGCGCGCGCGTATCGCGCGGATGGCGTCGTAGGTCACAGCGCCGGCATCACCGCCCATCTGCCCGGCAATCACCGGTACATCCACGCGCTGACCCCACCGCTGGAGTTGCTCCACTGCCGCCGCCCGGAAAGTGTCCGCAGCCGCCAGCATGACTTTCCATCCCTCGTTCTTCCACCGATGGGCCAGCTTGCCGATGGTAGTCGTCTTGCCGGATCCGTTCACCCCAACGACCAGCACGACGGTCACCAGGCGCGGCGTCTCGAGCGCCAGCGGGCCGGGCTCTGGCAGCAGCGACAGCAGCGTTTCCTTAAGCGCCCCCTCAAGCTGCGCACGGGTCGTCATCCCCTCCTGCTCCACGCGCTTGCGAAGCGTCTCTGTCACCTTCGTCGCCGTCTCGATGCCCAGGTCCGCCTGGATCAGCAGCGCCTCGATGTCATCCCACGTATCCTCGTCAAGCTCGGTCGCACCCAGCATATTGGCGATGCGCCCGAAAAACGTCTGCCGTGTCCGTCGTAATGATTCAAACATCGACATCGATATCAGTCCGCTCTCTTTGCCAGCAGATTAATCCTATCAGGTCAGCACCGGGATTATAGCACAGCCCTCCCCCAACCCCACAGGCCGCCCGCCACGCAAAAAGGAGCCGCGAATAAACTTCGCGGCGTCGTTGTGTAAACCCATCACAGCCGCGAATGAACTTCGCGGCTGGGTTTAAAACCCACCCCTCGCCACGAAGTTCACTCACGGCATCTATTTACGCAGGCGCAGGCCAATTGTCCTGACCGCACGCAGTGGCTATAATCTGCTCAATCTAGCTAGCCTGCCGCGGCCCGCATCTAACAGCCGCCAAACGCGTTATTTGTTAGGAGAACTGCATTGAGCGAACTCACGCACCTGGACAAGTCCGGGCGCGCCGCAATGGTTGATGTTGGGAGCAAGGGAGAGACCGAGCGTATCGCCGTGGTGCGCGGGCATGTCAGCATGAAGCCGGAGACGCTCGCGTTGATCCGCAAGGGCTCGATCAAGAAAGGCGACGTGCTCGCCGTGGCCCGCATTGCCGGGATCATGGCCGCCAAGCGCACCGCTGAACTCATCCCGCTCTGCCACCCGCTCCAGCTCACACACGTGGACGTTGACCTCTCGCTTGACGAGGAGAACTCGCGCGTGCTGATCGAGTCCACGGTGAAAACGGTCGGCAGGACGGGCGTTGAGATGGAAGCTCTAACCGCCGCGAGTGTTGCCGCGCTCACGATCTACGACATGGCCAAGGCCGTCGACCGCGAGATGCGCATCGAAGCCATCCGCCTCGTCGAAAAGCGCGGCGGCAAGTCCGGCGATATTATTTTGGAGTAGCTGATTGATGCAGGTCACTATCCGGTTTTTTGCCACACTTCGGGACCGCGCAGGGGTGCCGGAAACCACGCTGGAACTTGACGGCCAGCACACGGTCGGCGCACTGCTCGACCGGCTCGCCGAGGAGTTCCCGGCGCTTGAGCCGTCGCTCAACACGGCCCTCGTTGCCGTGAACGAGGAGTACGCGTTCCGCGACGAGCCAATCAAGGAGGGCGACGAGATCGCGCTCTTCCCGCCGGTGAGCGGCGGCAGTGAGGCCGAATGGCCGGAGTACTTCGCCATCACCCCTGACCCGCTCGACCTCGACGCGATTGTCGCGCACATCACCCGCCCGGAAACCGGCGCGGTGTGTATGTTCACCGGCGCGGTGCGCGGCGTGACGAACAAGGAGGGCGAGCCTCTGCAGACGGACTCGCTCTTCTATGAGGCCTACGAGGAAATGGCTGAGAAGAAGCTGCGTCAGGTCGCGCAGGAGATCCGCGAGCAGTACCCGAAGGTGCAGGGCATTGCCATCGTGCAGCGCATCGGGCACCTGAACGTCGGCGAAACCACCGTGCTCGTCGCCTGCGCTTCAGGCCATCGCCACGACGGCGCGTTCGAGGCAGCCCGCTACGGCATTGACCGTCTCAAAGAGATCGTGCCGGTGTGGAAGAAGGAGATTCGTTCAAGCGGGAGCCAGTGGGTGGAGGGCAGCTACCACCCCACACCGGAGGACGTTAAGCAGTCATCCAGCTAGCTTGCGAGAATCGCAGCATACCTGATTTGTCACTACCACGTGGAAAGGACATCGCCAGATGCATCGAGTCGTCGTAACCGGTGTCGGCGCCATCACTCCTCTGGGCCATACCGCCGAAGAGACATGGCGGAACGTCGCTGAGGGGAAGTCCGGCGTGGACCAGATTACCCTGTTTGATGCGACTGACTTCCCCATCCAGGTCGCGGCAGAGGTCAAGAACTTTGATCCGAATGACTACCTCGACCGCCGGGAGGTCAGGCGCCAGGATCGGTTCGAGTGGCTGGCGAATATCGCAGCGTCAGAGGCCATCACAAACAGCGGGCTGGAGATCAAAGAGGAGAACGGGCACCGCACCGGCGTGGTGATCTCCAGCGGTGTGGGCGGTATTGGCACATTCTACGAGCAGGCGCTCGTGCTGAACGAGGAAGGCCCGCGCCGCATCAACCCCTTTGCCATCCCCCGTGTCATGACAAACGGCGCTGCCGGGCTTATCAGCATCGCCTACGGCATACGTGGGCCGTCCTTCTGCGTGACCTCGGCCTGCGCCTCCGCAGCGGACGGGTTGGGGCTGGCCGCCCAGTTGATCCGCGCCGGCGTCGTGGACGTGATGATCGCCGGCGGCTCTGAGGCTGGCGTCAACCCCTTCGGCATCGGGTCGTTCTACCGCATCGGCGCGTACTCCTCCCGCAACGACCATACGCCCTCTCCCTTCAGCGCCGACCGCGACGGGCTGGTGATGGGCGAAGGCGCAGCGGTACTCGTCCTTGAGAGCCTGGAGCACGCGCAGGCGCGCGGGGCGAACATCCTCGGCGAGCTGGCCGGGTATGGCGCGTCGTCCGACGCGTACCACATCACCGCGCCGACAGAGGACGGCTCCGGCAGCGCCTCGGCGATCCGTCTCGCGCTTGAGGATGCGAAGGTCAACCCGCAGGACATCGACTATATCAATGCGCATGGCACGGCCACGCCGCTTAACGACGCGGCAGAAACCGCCGCGATCAAGCGGGCTCTCGGTGAGGTGGCCTACGACATTCCGATCAGTTCGACCAAGAGCATGACGGGCCATATGATGGGCGCAACCGGCGCGCTGGAGGCCATCTTCTGCGTGCTGGCGATCCGTGATGGCATCGTACCGCCCACGATCAACTACACGGAGCGCGACCCGGAGTGCGACCTCGACTACATCCCGAACGAGGCGCGGGAGAAGCCGGTGCGCGTCGCGCTCAGCAACTCGTTCGGTTTCGGCGGGCACAACGCCGTGCTGGTATTTAAGGCATTTGAGGACTGATTACCAACAGTAACGAGTCGGAGAAAGACATGTCAGGCATGGAGCCAGCCGCGATTGAAGAGCAGCTCGGGCTGGAGTTTAGCGACAAGTCGCTGCTGATCCGTGCGCTGACGCATCCCTCATACCTGAACGAGCACCCGGAAGAGGGGCTTGAGGACAATCAGCGTCTGGAGTTTCTCGGCGACGCGGTGCTCGGTTTCATTAGCGGCGAGCTTCTCTATCACCGCTTCCCGGAGGCGCCAGAGGGTCGCCTGACCCGGCTGCGCGCCGCCCTCGTGCGGGATGAGACGCTAGCCCGCTTTGCCAAGAGTGTGCACATCGATGAGGTCGTGCGGCTGGGGCGCGGCGAGGAGGACAGCGGCGGGCGTTCGCGCGCCAGCAACCTCGCCGCCGCGTTTGAAGCGATATCCGGCGCGCTTTACCTCGACCAGGGAATGCAGGCGGTGCGGCAGTACGTCGAGCCGCTCTTCAACGAGGCGCTTGACGACGTGCTCCGCTTTGAGCTGGACAAAGACGCAAAGAGCCGCCTGCAGGAGTGGACGCAGGCCACGCACGGCATCACCCCCACCTACGAGGTCGTGGAGAGCCGGGGGCCAGACCACGCCAAAGAGTTTATCATCGCCGTTTACATCGGCGGGAAGGAGTACGCACGCGGCACCGGCCCGAGCAAGCAGGCCGCCGCGCAGCTTGCCGCCCGCCGCGCACTTGAACGTCTCACCGCCGACGACGAGTTGTAGCCCGTGATCCACCAGCGACGGCTTCTCATCACCGGGGCCAGCGGCGACCTGGGTCGTCCGCTCTCTGCGCTTGCCGAGTCCGCCTGGCAAACGACCAGCACGTACCACACCCGGTCCGATGTCGGCGGCGGCACACCCGTGCGCATCAACCTGCGTGACCGGGCTGCGACGCTCGCGCTGGTGCAGGAGACCCGGCCCGACGTGATTATCCACGCCGCCGCCTCCGACCGCAGCCCGGACATGGCCGCCACCAACCGCGAGGCGGCACAGAACATCACAGCCGCCGCGCAGGCCGTTGGCGCCCGTTTGATCGCCCTCTCCACCGACATGGTGTTTGATGGAACCTGCCCGCCATACGCCGAGGATGATCCCCCTGCCCCGCTCTCGGAGTACGGGCGCGTCAAGGCGGAAAACGAGTCGTTCTTTCTGCGCGCGTATGACAACTGCCTCGTTGTACGCACCAGCCTGATCTATGACTTCACGCCCGATAACCGGCAGGCGGGCTGGCTGCTCGACACCGTGCGCGCAGGCCGCCGTGTGACGCTGTTTGTGGATGAAGTGCGAAACCCGGTCTGGTCGTGGAATCTGGCCGAGGCGCTGCTGGAGCTTGCAGCGGGGGACGCAACAGGCATCCTGCACGTCGCCGGGCCAGAGCCCGTGACCCGGTGGGAACTCGGCACCGTGCTGCTTGAGGAGTTAGGTCTTGACCCGGCGCAGGTTGCCGAGCCGGTCCGCGCCGCTGAGGTCGCGCCGCACCGCCCGCGTGACCTGACACTCTGCCTTGACCGCGCCACCAGCCTTCTGCGGACGTCGCTTCTGCCCCTCAGCGCCGCCCGCGACCGCGCTCGCCGCGCCTAGCCGCCCGGCGATCCCACCGGCTCCGCCTGTACCCGCTCCACCTCGACGACAACCAGCCGGTGATCAGACGCCGCGCTCTGCACCTGCCGTGCATCGAGCGGTGTGAGGTCGCGCACGAGGATGAAGTCATGGCGGGCGGTCGGGGCCGCCGCCGGGACGGTATACCCGCCCTCGATACCGAGCGCATCATTGGGGTCTGTGATGCCAAGCAGCGAAACCTGCCGCATCTCCTGCTCGCTCAGCGCTGTGCCGAAGTCCCCCGCCAGCACTGCCGGTTCGCCCTGCTCCAGCAGCCCGAGCAGCACGGCGACTTGCTCCAGGCGCGTCTCTTCACTGGCGGGCACAAGGCGTGTGTTGACGAGCACGACCGTCTCCCCGCCGAGCGCCAGCCGGGCGCGCTGCGCGCCAAGCTGCTCGCCATCCCCCGGCAGCAGCAGGCCGCCCGCCTCCGCCAGCGGCCAGCGCGAGAGGATCGCCAGCCCGCGAAGCTGCTCGACAGTGGGGTAATACACGGCATACATACCCAGCCGTTTCGCAAGGACCGTCACCTGATCCGCGCCATAGGCAGCGGGATGCCCGGCATCCACTTCCTGCAGCAGCACCACATCCGGCGAGGCGGCTTCAATGGTCCGCGCGATGGCCTCAAGCTGGTACACGCCCTGCGCGTCGTACCCGCCGTTGATGTTGTACGTCGCCACGCGGAGCGTCGGGCCGGGCGCGGGCAGCGCCTGAGCGCCCCCTGCCCCGCTGATCACCAGCGCCAGCACAAAAACCGGCGCGATGAAGGTTGCCGCCACGCCGCGCGGCAGCGCCGGGGGCGCAAGCCAGGGGTCAGCCACACGTGGCAGCAGGCGCGGCAGCGCCAGCAGGCCCGCAGCCAGCAGCAGCACGAGCAGGCCCTGGTTGCGCAGCCAGCCCAGCCCATGCATGTACTCGAACGCCAGCCCGTACAGCGTCACCAGCGCGGCAAACACGAGCATCCCCAGGCTGAAGGCGGCTCTCGACCCGCGCGGGCTACGCGGCTCGCCGGGCAGCGGCAGCCACCACAGCAGCAGCACCGTCATGAACTGCGCCGCAACGAGCGCCGAGACCGCGCCCGGCCCATCCAGCCGGTTACCGACGACCAGCAGTATCAGCAGGATCATGAGCCACACCCAGCCGCGCAGCCGCTCCGCGAAGGGGTTGAGCGTCTCGCTCATCGCCCGGCGCACGCCGCCGGAGAGCGGCAGCACGGTCGCCAGCACGAACCATGGGCTGATTGCGGAGTGCGGCACGCCGGTCCAGCGCCCGACTGCGCCGGGCAGCGCCAGCGCAAGCATCTGGAGCGCCAGGAAGCCGCCGACTGCAGCGCCCCCGGCAAGCGTCAGGTGGGCGGGCCAGTACGGCTCATGCCGGGCGGCGCGGCGTGCCAGCCGGCTCACCACAATCAGCAGCGCGGAGAGCACCGCTTGCACGGCGAGACCCGGCACTGCGAGCCGGACGCCCAGAGCAGGCACAAACAGCCACGGGCGCAGGCTCAGGTCGTAGGTATTGCCGATGCGCATGAACTGGTCCAGCACCAGCGCGGCGATCCACATCCCCACCCAGCGCTGCCAGTTCGCGCCGAGTAGCGCCGCGATGTACACGCCCCCGAGCGCGAGCATAGCAAGCGCGCCGACAAGCTGCACCTCTGGCTGTGATACGGCCATTATCAGCCGGGCCGCCCCCGTGCCCATCGCCGCGAACATCAGCAGGCCGGGCAGCGTGCTGCGCGCACGCGGGGCAAGAGCCGGGGCCACCGCCGCCAGCAGTAGACCCACAACGGCAATCGCCAGCAGACCGTTGAACGGCCCACCCTCCAGCACGACGGCGGTCAGTTTCAGCAGCACGGCAAAGACGACTCTCGCTGCCTGCAGGAAGAACAGCGTGACCAGGCTGCCCTCAATCACGCGGTAGGTACGCGCAAACCCCACGACGTTTCTCCGTCTGGTATCTCAAATGCAAGTGCGGCTATAATGACGGCAACTAAGCACTGGAGGACCAATGATACCCGCAGACTTCCTTCTAACCAATGGCCTCGTCGTCACGATGGACGAATCATACACCGTGATCCCGAACGGCGCAGTTGCCATCCGTGGCGACTCCATCGTCGCTGTCGGCCCTGCCGATGAAATTAGCCGGGAGGTCGAAGCCCGCGAGATCATCGACTGCACCGGCCTGACCATCACCCCCGGCCTGGTCAACGCCCACACGCATGTCCCGATGACGCTGTTACGCGGGCTTGCCGACGATCTCCGGCTGGATGTGTGGCTCACCGGCTACATGATGCCGGTCGAGCGCGAGTTCGTAAATCCGGACTTCGTGCAGTTGGGCACGCTGCTTGCCTGCGCGGAGATGATCCGCTCCGGCGTGACGACCTTTGCGGACATGTATTACTTCGAGCGAGATGTCGCGGAGGCCACCGCTCGCGCAGGGATGCGCGGCGTGCTGGGCCAGACCATTCTGAAGTTCCCCGCGCCAGATGCCGAGAGCTACGAGGAAAGCCTCTCGGAGTGCCGGGCGTTCATTGAGGAGTGGAAGGGACATCCACTGGTTGTGCCTGCCGTCGCGCCACACGCCCCATATACCTCCACGCCTGAGATCCTCCAGGCGTGCGCCGCGCTCGCCGTCGAATACGATGTGCCGCTGCACATCCACATCGCCGAGACGAAGCAGGAGGTCGAAGACTCGCGCGCCGAGCACAACATGCCGGTTGTGCCGTGGATCAAGAAGCACAACATCCTCGACGCAAAGGTCATTGCCGCCCACTGCGTCCATATCGATTCCGGCGAGATCCGCACGCTGTACCGCCACAACGCAGGCATCGCGCACAACCCCAGCAGCAACCTCAAGCTCGCAAGCGGCATTGCGCCGGTCGGGGAGATGCTTGAGGTAGGCGTGGCGGTCGGCATCGGCACCGACGGGCCAGCCAGCAACAACGACCTCGACATGTTTGAGGAGATGCGCCTTGCCGCGCTGCTGGCGAAAGTCGCGACGGACAACCCAACCACGCTGCCCGCGCGGCAGGCATTTGACATGGCGACCCGCATGGGTGCACGGGCACTACACCTAGGCCATCTGACCGGGTCGCTGGAAGTCGGCAAGCGGGCCGATATCGCCGTGCTCGACCTGCGCCATGTCCACAGCTTGCCCGCCTTCGAGCGCAGCCCGGATGCCATTTATTCGCGCATCGTCTACTCCGCGAAGAGCACCGACGTGCAGCACGTCATGTGCAACGGGCAGTGGCTCATGCGCGACCGCGAGCTGCTGACGATCCAGCCTGACGAACTGCTGGAGCGGGCTGCCGTCATTGCCGCGCAGATCGATGCCTTCCTGATCGAGCGTGAGGACGATATCGTCTCCAAGCTGCTGGCGCTCGGCGAGCTTGAGCAGCAGGAGAGCTTCGAGGTGCAGGTCAAGGTCAAGATCGACGACCCGGCCCGCGCGCTCGAATTGCTGGAGCACCCGGACATCGAAGTCGTGAAGCACTCACACTACCGGCAGTACGACACATACTTTGAGTTCGGGTCCCCCGAGGAGTACCGGCTGCGCTATCGTGAGGATGACTTCATTGATGAGGCAGGGCGGGTCACGAACGCCCGCACGCGCCTGACGCTGACCGGCGGTGGCAAGGAGCGCGAGTTCGAGAACGCGATCCTGCTCTCACGCTCCCGCTTCATCTCAGAGGCGACGCGCCCTCTGCGCTTCTACCGGGAGTACCTGCAGGCGGAGCGCGAGCGTATGGTCACGAAGGAGCGCCGCCGCTGGCACGTCGATTACAAGGGGATGCGGCTGTACATCAACGTTGACGACCTCTTCAAGCCCGAGGAAGATCGCTACTTCCTCGAGTTGAAGAGCCGCACCTGGTCCCCCACCGACGCGGAAAACAAGGCGGCGGCCATCAGCGAGCTGCTTGAATATCTGGGAATCGACAAGGCGGACCTGGTCCGCGAGGAGTACTTCGCCCTCGCCGAGTAAGCGCAAGGCGGATTAGTCAGGGGGCTGCTGCAGCCGGAACCCATGCCCGCGCACGGTGACGATGTACTGATAATCGGGGTTGAGCTCAGCGAGCCGGTCACGCAGACGCCTCACCAGCGCGTCGATGGCCTGCTCGCTGACGCCTTCCTCTGCCGCTTCCGGCCAGACGGCGTTGACCACGTCGTCGCGCGTGCAGACGCCGCCCCGCGCCTCGTACAACAGCTCTAGCAGGCGGTACTGGTACAGGGAGAGTTGCGGCTCAAGCCGCTTCCCATCGATCATCACCTGCCGGGTGTGCGGGTCGAGCGTCAGCCCGGAGCGCCGGGGCTCGACGTCGTCCAGCGTCAGCGGGACGGTTGCCTCTGCGCCGATGAACTTAAGCTTTACGGCCAGCGCGACCTGGATTTCATCGCCCTCGTGCAGGACGCGCTTCCCCACGACCCGCTCACCGTTGAGGTGAGTGCCGTTCTTGCTGTTGAGATCCTCGATGTAGTACGTTGAGCCTTCACGCCAGATGCGCAGGTGCTCTCGCGAGACCTGTCTCTCCGGGAGCACGATGTCGCAGTGACCTGCACGGCCAACCAGCAGCTCGTCGTCCTGAATCACCCACTGCTCGCCGCGCAGCGGGCCTTCGATAATCATGACAACGGCCTTGTCTTTCAGTTCGTCAATCTGAACGTTGGTCACGAGTACTCCCCTTGACAAACCCCTGGCGAAGGGTTAATGTTCTTTCGAGCTTCGTCAACGCGAACGCCATACACGCCAACTCAGACCTGCTCGCATCTGCCATCCCCAGCGTCCGCAACCTGGCCCGGCAGACTACAAGCATCCGCTTTGGCGGACAACAGGTCACACTGGAGGAAGAGAAGTTGCTGCCCCCTCTCAAGCCGGACAGCATACTCCGTGATCGCTACCGCATTATCGCCACAGTCGGTCAGGGAGGGATGGGGTCAATTTATCGTGCCGAAGACCTGCGCCTGCAAGGTCGCTTCTGCGCGATCAAAGAGGTACAGATCGACCCCTCCAGCTCCCCGGAACAGCAGCAGCAAGCACGCGAGCAGTTTCATCGTGAGGCGAGCATTCTCGCTCGTCTCGACCATCCTAACTTACCTAAAGTATCCGATTTCTTCAACGAGGGCAACCGGGATTACCTCGTCATGGACTTTGTGCCCGGCACTGATCTGCGCCAGGCGATCGAAGAGGCCAAGAGCCGGGGCAAGTTCCTCCCTGAGCGGCAGGTGCTGAACTGGGCCGCACAGCTCTGCGACGCGCTTATTTACCTGCATGGGCAGGAGCCACCGGTGCTTCACCGCGACATCAAGCCGGCGAACATCAAACTCACCCCGGAAGGCGTGATCAAGCTGGTGGACTTCGGGTTGGTCAAGCTGATGGTGCCGGACGACGCGCGCACCATCACTGTACTGCAGGGGCGTGGCACGGCGCTCTACACACCGCTTGAACAGTATGGCGGCGACACCGGGCACACCGACCCGCGCTCCGACATCTACTCGCTGGGGGCAACGCTCTACCACCTGCTGACCAACGAACCCCCTGCCGAGGCCAAGACGCGGTTTCTGCACCCGGAGAAGCTCATTGCTCCGCGCACGCTGAACCCGTCGCTGAGCCTGCGCACCGAGCAGGCCATCCTGTGGGCGATGTCCATGCACCCGGATGATCGACCGGCAAGCGTGAGGGACTTCCGCGATGTGCTGCTCTCGACGAGCCCGCTGGGGCTGTGGCCTACGCGCGAGGATCAGACCACGCTGGAGAAGATCGCGCCGATTAACCGCATCCTCGCGGCAGCGGCGCTCGGCATGCTGATTATCTCCGTGCTGGCGACGATCTTCTCACCCACGCTGCCGGTTCCGTAACGCCATCACGATCCAGCGGTTCCACGCGTAGACCCCGACGTTAGCGAGGATCAGCCCGAGAATGCCGCCAATCCAGGCTGCAAGCCCGGCCCCCCACCCGTCCGGCGCGATCTCGTGCCAGCGATACGCGCCCGGCAGCAGCAGCGCATAGTAGTTATACGCCAGTAGCCCAAACAGGATCGTCGGCAGCGCGAGCAGCAGCCCGTAGTTGATGTCGTGCGTCGTGATGCCATACAGCATGACGACGACCGCAATCGCCAGCAGACCAAGCACCGCCAGGAACAGGTCGCCGAAATCCACGCTGTTGCGCGGCACGACCGGCTCCTGCGTGGCCTGAGGCTCCGGCGTCTCGGCAGCGGCTATCAGGGGGGCCTCGGCGGTGGGCTCCGGCGTGTCGGTCGGGGCCTGTGTCGGCGTGATATCCGGCGGGAGCACGTCGATCTCGGCGCTACCAGTCTCCGGCACAAGCAGGAAGACCGTCTCCGAGTTGCGTGCCGCACCGCTCATCGCCGAGATACGCACCTCGCCGGGGCCTTCTTCGAGCACAATCATCGCCTCGGCGATGCCGTCTACCGTCTCCGACTGGGTGGTCCGAGCGCCCTGCCCCTCCGCGTTAAGGACGAACTCCACCACCGTGCCATCCGGCACCGGGCGCCCGTTGTGGTCCACGATGACGCCCGTGCGCAGGATCAGCGTGTCGCCCACGTCGACCGTGGCCCGTACCGGGGTGCCGCCCGCCTCCACTTCCTCCCCGGCGACGGCGTAGGAGAGTTTAATCACCTGGTTCGGGTCCGGCTCAGTCACCTCAAAGATGTCATACCCGATGGCCTGTACCGACACCGGCGGAGAGCCAACCGGCGGCAGTTCGAGGAACAGCGCGCGGGCTGCCACGTCGATGAACGGTTCGGTGTAGCCATACAGCGCATAGTATGCCGTTAGCTTGCTGACCTCTGTCGTCGAGGTGAGGTAGTAAGGCGCGCCCATCGCAAACACGACGAGCCGTGCATTCGGGTTCGCCGGCGCCGATGCCAGAAACCGCTTGACAACATCCGTCCCGGCAACGTCAGGGGCCGCGTCGTGCATCAGGAAGACGATCCAGTCCGCGTTGGCAAGCGCCACGCCAAGCTGGTCGACGACTTCCTCGCCCTCCTGTTCGCTATTGTCGTTCTGAATCGGGCGCGGACCAAACTGCAAATAGTCGGAAAGCTCGGCAAATGAGAACGCCTGAATGTTGGACACGCTGACGATGCCCGTCGCCTGGGGCCCATAATACTGCAGAATCTTCGAGCGCAGGGCGTCGACGGGCACCACCTCCTGCTCCTCACAGTCCGGGCAGGCCCGCGTCAGGCGCGTGTCGGTGAAGATCAGGATCTGCTCACCGCGCTCCGGCGAGGTCAGCAGGTCCGTCTGTGAGGGCTGGAGCAGCGTCAGCGCAGTCCGGGCAATGTTGAACGTCAGCTCGCGTGACTGGCCGATGCTCGCAAGCCCCTCCTCGTCCGGCAGAACGGTGTTGAGGCTAAATTCCTGGTAAAGGTCCAGCTTCTTGGCCAGAATACGCCGGACGGACGTGTCCACCTGCGCCTGGAACGCCGGGTCGGACTCGTACTGGCTGACGAAGAAGTTGATCGTATCGATAATGGTCGAGGTCTGGTTGTTGGGCGGGTCGTTACCGAAATTGCCCAGATACAGAATGTCGTTCCCCGCGCCAAAGGCATCACGCACGATGCTCCGTGCCGGGAACTGACCTTCGCCCTGCAGGTAGTAGCGGCGCACCCCGCGCAGCCCCAGCGCATCTGTGACGAGCAGCCCGCCCTCGCTGCGCCACGACGCGATCTCCTCCATCTGCATCAGGCTGGAGAGCGCAAGCGGGTCCAGGCTGATCGGCTTCGTCGTCGCGCGGAAGTTGTCGCCCTGGAAGCCCTGATAGCGGATATGCCCGACAAGCACGCCATCGGCGGTTGTGAGCACATCGGGAGCCCGCCCCGTGACGGCGAAGAACGGCAGCAGGTCCGACTGGCGAAGCTGATCCAGCGTACGGCGCACCGTCGGGATCTCGTCGGAGGCCCTGCGATCCGCATCACCGGAGCCTGGGAAGTAGCGCGGGATCACGGCCAGCCGGCCATCGCTCCCGATGTGCAGCCCGCGCACGTAATTCATCGTCATCTCGGAGACCCACACCGGCTCGCCCCCGAAAGCACTGGCGCCGAGGTCGCCCGGCGCTGTCGGCTGCGGGAGTTGCAGCACGTCGGCAGGCGGGCCAAGCACCATATTCACACCCAGCGTGCTGAGCTGCTGCCCGACGACCCGCCCTGTTGCCTCGGCGAAGTCGGGTCGCCACGTCGCACCAATCGCCATGTTGCTCGGCAAGGGCGAAAGCGCCGTCAGCAGGCCCGCATCCGGCGAGCCAGCGCCGTTGTGCTCCACGGCGATGAAAAGCGGGATGTAATCCGGGGCGGTCACGGCTGGCGCTGTGGGCTCCGGGGTCACGGTCGGTTCCCCCGTGCCTTCAGCGGCAGGGGCTTCCGGTAATGAATCCTCTCTGGCGGCGGCCAGCCTCTGAAGCTGGCTCGTCATCGCGTAGATCTGCTCGGGCAGCGGGGTGTCGGCGGTGAAGTTGCCGTTCTCCGGCAGCAGCACGACGCCCCCCACGTGGTAGTCGGTAATCAGTTCCGCGATGTCAGAGCCTGGGCCGATATCGGAACCGTAGAAGGAAACCAGAAAGAGCTGCCCGACCCGCTCTTCTGGTGTCATACGCGCAAAAATCGCCTCTACCTCTGCGTCCACACCATCCTGTTGCAGTGGCGTAAAGGGAGACATGAGGCTGCCCGGCAAGAGCAATATGGCGAGAAGAGAGTAGAGGCTGAGCAGTCGGCGCATGCGGTCCAGTTGGTTCCCCGAAGTTTACTGGTTTGCGGGCAAGTATACCTTGCCGCCATAACGCACCGCAACCGCGCAGCGTAGGGTTTGCGTAGGGTAGGCGACCAAATCACGTCCAAACTTACAGGTGGTGAGTGTGCTACTTTAGGATTGCGGACGCCTTCTTCTCCTCCTCAACGAAAAATGTCGCCATCCCCTGGCGACATTTTTCGTTTGTAATAGCAGAGCGCCGCTACTGCCGCCGCTCCCCGCCGGGAAGGTTTCGCCGCCATGCATCGCTTACGCCCATCACCGCCAGCACCGCAAGCGTCAGCAGCAGGCCCGGCGGCAGCGCGATCCACGGCGCGTCACGCAGGTACGGCCTGCCCTCCCCGAGAATGCGCCCCCACGTCGGCACGGAAGGCCCGCCGCTCACGCCGAGAAAGTCAAGCGCGGCGAGGTTCAGCAGCGACCAGGCCAGGATGACCGAGGCGAACGCCGCCAGTTCCCCCGCGATATTGGGCAGGATGTGCCGCCGCCAGATCCAGAACGGGCCGCCGCCGAGCGTGCGCGCAGCGTCGATGAACGGGCGCTCGCGCACCGCAAGGATCGAAGCGCGCACCAACCGTGCGTAGATGGGCACGAGCGCCAGCCCCACCGCCACAGCAGACTGCCACAGCCCGATATCAAGGATCGCAACGATGACGAGCGCCAGCAGCAGCGACGGAAACGCAAGCAGCACGTCCGCGCCGCGCATCAGCACCCGGTCGACCCAGCCGCCAGCCATGCTTGCGGCGCTGCCAACAACCAGCGCCCCGGTAAGCGCGATACTGCCAGCAAGCAGCGCCGCTCCGAGCGAGTTCCGCGCGCCCCACACCGTCCGGCTGAAGACATCTCGCCCGAGATGGTCCGTGCCGAGCGGGTGCCCGTTGCCGGGTGCAAGAAAGGCCGCCTCGATCGGCCCGCCGGTTGGCCCGCCCGGTGCAAGGACCGGTGCGAGCAGCGCGGCCAACACAATCAGGGCGAATACCGCCAGCCATACGCGCCACAGCGCCGTCAGACACCCGCCCCTCATAGCGTCTCCTGCCTGATACGCGGGTCGAGCCAGGCCTTGCCGATGTCCGCAAGCAGGTTGAGCACGCCGTACACCACCGCCGAGAGCACCACGATCCCCTGCACAACGGGAAGGTCTTTGTCCAGCACAGCGAAAAGCAGCAGCCGCCCCAGCCCCTGCCGCGCGAACACGATCTCGGTGACAACCGCCCCGCCGAGCAGAAAGCCAAACTGCAACGCAACAACGTCCAGCGTCGGCAGCATCCCCACGCGCAGCGCATGGCGGATGCCCGTCTGCCACGCGTTCAGGCCCTTTGCCTTCGCCAGGAGCACAAACGGCTCATGCCGCACCTGCCCGATGCCCGCCTCGACGGTGCGCGAGATCCCCGCCGCTACGTTCAGCCCGACGACCAGCGCAGGCATGACAAGCTGAGCGAGCGTGCCCTGCCCGGTCGCGGGTAGAATGCCAAGCACGACCGCGCCGATCCAGATCGCGACCGTGCCGGAGAACATCACCGGCACGGAAAGCAGCAGACCGGTCAGGCCGTGGCACACTGCCCCCAGCCAGCGCCCTTCCCCGAGCGACGCCGCCACGCCGAGCGCCACGCCTGCAACCACCGCGACAACCATGCTTGCCAGCGCGAGCCGCGCCGTCGGGCCGATCTGCTGCCTGATCATCAGGCTGACCGGCTGCCCGGCGGACCACGACACGCCGAGATCGGCCCGCACCAGCCCGCTCAGATAGCGCACGTACTGCACGTAGATCGGGGCGTCGAGGCCCAGTGCCTCACGTCGCTGCTCGATGACATCCTGCGAGGCGGTACTCTGTGAGAGCGCAGCTTCGGCGGGGTCTCCGGGGACGATGTAGATCGCCAGGAAGACGAGCGTCACAGCCGCCCACAGCGTGAGGAGTATTCCGGCGAGGCGGCGTACGACGAAGCGCACCATGGCCGACTCGCCTACGGTTCCAGCTTGAGGTCGGTCAGGTAGGGGAACCAGCCCTCCGCATCGAAGTGGAGGCCCTGCAAGCTCGGCTGGTAACCGTTCAGGTTGACCTGCTCACGGATGGGCAGCACAAGCGCCTGCTCCATGATCCGTGTCTGGATCTGGCTGTAAAGCTCCGCGCGCTGCACGGGGTCCATAGCGGCCTGCGCCTGCCGCAGCCAGGCATCCAACTCGCGGTCAGCATGGCGGGACCAGCTTCGCGCGCCATCGGTGAGGTAGGCGGGGTTCATCACCACCGGGTCAAGCCCGGCAAAGTTCAGCCCGATGGCGTTGTATTCTCCGCTCGCGGCCACATCCGACAGCATCGGGAAGGATGCCACCTGCTGCACCCGCACCCGTACGTTGAGCGTCGACTCCCACTGGTTCTTGATCAGTTCCGCCACCTCCGGGAACATGCTCCAGGGCGGGGCCACGATCACGATCTCCAGCGGGTTGCCGCCCTCATCGCGCCAGCCGTCTCCATCGCTATCCACCCACCCGGTCTGGTCAAAGAGCGCTATCGCCTGTGCCGGGTCATACTCGTACATCGTGGCGACCGCCGGTTCATAAAACAGCGTGTTGGACGTAATCGGCCCGGTAGCGACGGGCGAAAAGCCCTGGGACAGCGTCTGCACGATGATCTGCCGGTCGGTGGCGAGGAGCAACGCCCGGCGCACCTCCAGGCTGCTCGTCGGCACCCGGTTGGTGTTCAGCAAGAACCCAAGCGGCTGCCCGGGAATCGGTGATTCCTCCAGTTCGATCACCCCATCGGCACGCAGCCGCCGGGCATCGGTCGGAAGGAGCTCGCCCATCACGTCCACCTCGCCGCTCTCGATTGCCAGCGAGCGCGAAGCTGGATCGGTGTAGAACCGGAACACAACCCTGTCAATATGAGGACGCCCCTGGTTCTCAACGACAGACGGCGCCCAGGCGTAGTCTGGATTGGCCTCCAGCACAAGACGGTCGTTCACCACGTACTCGACAAAGCGGTAGGGGCCGGTTCCAACCTGATGGAACTGGTAGGTTGCCGTGTCGTAACGCTGGAGCGCGGTCGGGGAAGCCATGCCGAGGTACGGCTGGCTAAGCCCGTCAAGCAGCGGAGCGAACGGCTCCGTCAGCACGAGCCGGACGGTTGTGTCATCCACCACCTCGACACGCTGTACCGGCCCGAGCAGCCCGGCGGCTTTCAACGAGTTGGCGTCTTCGGACAGCACCCGCTCGATGTTCACCCGCACGGCATCCGCGTTGAAGGGCGTCCCATCGTGGAAGGTGACATCGTCCCGCAGATAGAAGGTGTAGGTCAGGCCATCGTCGCTCACCTCCCACCTCTCGGCCAGCCCCGGGACGAACTCCAGCGTTTCGGCATCGCGATACACGAGCGTGTCGTAGATGCTCCTGAGCGGGATGCCCAGTTCTGACGAGGCGTGGATGTGCGGGTCAATGCCTGAGGGTACCAGCGTCAACCCATAGGTAATCTCGGTGACGTTCTCTTCCTCCGGCTGGCTGCAAGCCGGAAGGCTCAGCACGGCGATAAGCAGCAGAACAAGCGCAAGCCACGTCTGCAGGCGTGGCGGCTTTCTCGTGTGGTTCATCGACACTCCTGTGGCGTTTTTACCAGCACCCCTTTGGCGAATGCGAGCAGATTATAAGACACGTGCCTGCTCACGACAATACACGCGCCGCTGCACTTTTGAAAGCTGCTCCGGGGGGCGGTAAAATGCCGGACATGCAAAATGAAATCTACGGACACTGCACCGTCTGCGGTCTCAGGCTCAGCGAGCGCCTCACGTATCGCGGTCGCAATTACTGCAGACGGCACCTCGAGACATTCTCCGACGATGTCGATCCGCTCTGGCAGACCAGCCTGTTCATTCTGGGTCTGCTGCTGGCGGTCATCGTCGCGCTTGCCATCGCCGGGCAGTTTTTCGGCGCAGAGGTCACCGGCGCGCCGCGCATCATCCTGGGCGTTGCGATCTCGGTCCTCCCGGCATTACTGTGGCTTTTCTTCCTGACGCGGCTTGCCGCATTGCGAGAGGTCGAACTGTCGCCGCTGCTGCCGACGATGTTCGTGCTCGCCGCGCTGATTGCCGCTGCCATCGCCCGCCCGCTGCTCTTCGAGATCATCGACCTCGATGGTTGGCTTGCCCAGGCGACGGCCTCCAGCCGGTTGAGCGCGAATATCCTGCTGGGCGGCTCGATTCACGCCTTCCTGCTGTACGCCATGGTGCGCTACACCGTCTGGCAGACGCCTTCATTTGAGCACCGCGCCGATGGCGTGCTGTACGGGCTTGTCACCTCGTGGGGCTACGCTGCGACGTATAACACGCTGTTCGTCTTTGACTACGGCGGCGTTTCCCTGGTGAACGGCAGCTACCGCATCCTGACGCAGACCTTCGCCTTCCTCGTGACCGGTCTCGTGCTCGGCTATTTTCTCGGGCGCAACCGCTTTGAGGATATGCCCTTCTACTTCATGTCTGCGGGGGTGGCGCTGGCCGGTTTCCTCAACGGCTTCCTGTTCTATGCCGGGACGGAGCTGAACAACATCGCCGTAAACCTCACGTCGGACGGCTTCAGCCCATGGCCCGGACTGCTGTTTAACCTCGCCTTCCTGGTGCTCACGTTCGCCGCGGTTTACGGCCTGCTGCGCCGGCACAACAAGCTGACCAAGCTCCATTTGGAGAGCATATCCGCATGACGGACATAACCTGGGACTGGGATGAACAATTGGAGGATGTGCAGTCCGGCCTGACGCGCAACGACAGGCTGTCTGCCATCCTGGTCGTGCTGCTCACGCTCGCCGCTGTTGCGCTGGGCATCGTGCTCAGGCAGCGCGCGAGCGGCCAGGAGTGGACCTACATCAGCCGGGCGGCGGGCATCGAAGCCACCTACCCCGCCGGCTGGCTGATCGATGAGGGCGAGGACTACGTGGTTCGGATGCGCGATCCGAAGGCCCGCCCCTTCAAGACGCAGTACCAGATCACGACCGTCCCGGCGGGCGGCGAAACGTCCATCCGCAACGTGCTCGACGGTCTGACCATCCAGCGCTCGACCGACCTCGCCGCGTATCGCGTGCTCAGCGTGCAGGACATCACGGTTGGGGAGATGACGTTCACACGGATGAACTTCTCATTCGTGGACGCCGACCCCAACCCGTTCATCCAGCGCCTGCCCACAGTCGTGCTCGGCACTGACATCTTCATCCGGGACGGCGACCGGGTGGTGGTCGTCACCTATATGGCAGATGAGGACACGTTCGACGAAGGTTACGACAGTTTCGAACGCTTTTTGAACACGCTGCGGTACTAACACGGTCATTCTCATGACTTTTCTATCTGGTATTCTGAACCCGTCACGCCAGAAGCGGATTCTCCCGCTGCTGGTGGTGCTGCTCGTCGCGACCCTGGCGCTGACCGCCGCCGCGCTCGCACAGGACGAAACCCCTGAGCCCAGCCCGGTTGAGCGCGCTCGCCAGGCGACCGTCTTCCTCATGCAGACGTACGAATCTGCCGGCACGCAGATCCTTTCGTGTGTCGGTTCCGGCACCATTGTCAGCGAGAACGGGCTGATCCTCACCAACGCCCACCTCGCGTCGTCGCTCGGCCCGTGCCGGGGTGATCGCATCATCGTGGCGCTGCCCGTCCGGCTGGACGAGCCGCCCGTGCCCACCTATCTTGCAGAGCCGGTTGTCATCGACGAAGGGCTGGACCTCGCTGTGCTTCAGGTCAGAGGTAGCCTCGACGGCAGCCTGATTGACACGAGCGCGCTCAACCTGCCCGCCGTCACCATTGGCGACCCCTCGACGCTGACGCCCGGCAGCGCGATGTCCGTCGTCGGCTATCCGGACCTCAGCACGTCGAGCGTCACGCACGTGCCGGGCGTGGTGACGGGCATCACCGCCGAGAAGGGCGGCGGTAGCATGGCGTGGCTGCGCACCGACTCCGAGCTTGGCGGGACCATGGCGGGCGGCGGCGCGTACAACGCCAACGGCCAGCTTGTCGGCGTGCCGACGAGCGCGCCGGGTACAAGCGGCACGACACCCGGCCCGATGTGCCTGAGCGTGCAGGACAACACCCGCGACGGTCTAATTACCGAGGCGGATGCCTGCGTGCCAATCGGCGGCGATGTCACCAGCGTACGCCCGATTGTCTTTGCTCGCCCGCTCATTGAATCCGCGCGGCGCGGCCTGCAGATGGAGCGCGCGCCCGGCCTGCCGAGCAGCCCGCCGGTCGATGAGCCGTCGGTCAGCCGCCTGTTCTTCTCCACCGGGGTGACGGCCAACGGCCACCCAGTCGATGTTGTCACGGCGCTGCCCAGCGGTGCGAAGAGCCTGTTCCTGTTCTTTGACTATGCCAACATGCAGCCGGGCACGCCCTACGAGATTCGTGTCACGCGGGACGGCATCGACATGCCGCAGTTCAGCCTGGGGCCGCTGGCCTGGGGCGGCGGGCCAAACGGGATATGGTATGTCGGCACTGAGGGCAAGACCTGGCCCGATGGCAACTACGAGTTCACCATTCTGTTGAACGGCCAGATCGCCGCGTCGCGCAGCATCACCATCGGCGCTGCGCCCGACCCGGAGATATTCCGCAACCTGACCTTCGGCCTGCCCACCGCGGACGGTACGCTGCAGCAGCCAGGGGTGCTCTTCCCTGCCGGGATTACCCGACTTGCCGCACAGTTTGAGTTCTCCGGTATGCGCGAGGGGCAAAGCTGGCGCGAGGTGTGGTATCTCAACGGTACGCCGATCTTCGACGAGACGCGCACTTGGTCCGCGGGCTCTGACGGGCAGACGACTGCCAGTATCAACACCGAGGAGGGCCTGCCTCTCGGCAACTACCGGCTGGAGTTGTACATCGGCGACCGGCTGGCGGCGACCGGCGATGTGACGCTCGCAGGGACAGCTTCCGCCGACGGCTCACCGCGCATCTTCGCCGATACACGCGTCTCCAGTGAGATCGCCCGCGATGGGTCGCCAGCGGGCCAGGTAGGCAGCAGCGGCCTGACCCTGCCGCTCGGTGTCAACAGTATCTATGCCTTCACCGACTGGGATTCCATCCCCAACGGGCTGGAGTGGACCTACCGCTGGTTCCTCGACGGGCGTCTGATCGCCTCCAAAACCGAGCGCTGGGATGCTGGCGGCGTCGGTGAGGGCTACTGGGTCAGCCTGAGTTCGGACAGCGCGCTGCCCGAGGGCCAGTACACTGTCGAGCTTCTCGTCAAGAACCGGCCCATGTATTCGGCGTCGGTTGCCGTTGGCAGCGGCGCGCAGCCCATCAGCGGTATCGAGGCGGAGAGCGATGAGGTTTTCATCCAGGGGCGCGTCGTCGATGCGCTGACCGGGGAGGGCATCCCCGATGCGCTGGTGATCGTGCTCGATGTGATGCTTGAGTCACCAAGCTTCACCTGGAATGAGTCGGAGATCCACACGCAGGCTATCACCGACCGCCAGGGAGCCTTCAGCCTGCCGCGCGGACTGCCGCGTGGGAACTACTACACGATGTACGTGTTCGCAGAGGGCTACATCACGATTGTGGAAGACAACCTGACGATCTTCCGCTCGCAGGAATCCCCTGCGACGATGACTATTGAGATGAGCCGCCCATAGGCTCGGCGTCGCGTGGTCAGCCGTTGGCGCTGCCACCCAGCCACCGGCTGACCACCTCCCGTATCTCCTCATACCCCGTCTCGTCGAGGTTGAACCACCGGATGGACGGGTCGTCCTCGCGGAACCACGTTGCCTGCTGGCGCACAAAGCGGCGCGTCTCCCGCTTGATAGCCTGCACCGCCTCATCGAGCGTTGCCTCGCCGTTGAGATAGGCGCTGAACTGCCGGTAGCCGAGGCTGCTCATCGCGGGAAGCTCCCAGCCGTAGCCGCGCGCCAGCAGCCCACGCACTTCCTCCAGCAGCCCCGCCCGCATCATCTGGTCGATCCGCTCGTCGATGCGTGCATACAGGGACTCGCGCGGGCGCGTCAGCCCGATCTGCAGGATGTCGTAGGGCGGCGGTGTGCGCTCCTGTACCACGCTGATCGGCGTGCCGGAGACGAGGTAGACTTCGAGCGCGCGCACTACGCGCCGCACATTGCGGTAGTCGATACTCTCCGCGGCGGCAGGGTCTACTGCGCCGAGCCAGGCATGCAGGGCGGTCGCCCCGTAGACGTGCGCAAACCCGGTGAGGTCTGCGCGCAGTTCGGGGTGCGGCGGCACCCGGGGGATCCCCCAGCCTTCAACCACCGCGCGCACATACTGGCCCGTCCCGCCAACGAGCAGCGGGAGCTTGCCTTCTGCGTGCGCCCGATCGATGGCGGCGTAAGCCATTTCCTGAAACTCCGCCAGCGACAGCGGCTCATCCGGGTCGAGGATGTCGATAAGGTAGTGCGGGGCCGCCGCTTGCTCCTCGGGCGTCGGCTTCGCCGTGCCGATGTCCATTTCCCGGTATACCTGCCGCGAGTCGGCGGAGATGATCACACCGTCAAAATCCTGCGCGAGCCGCACAGCAAGCCCCGTCTTGCCGACGGCGGTCGGCCCGACGATGACGACGAGCGGCAGCCGTCTCGCTTCAGCCATCGGCCCACACCGCATCCTGATACAGCGCCATCCGCCGGACCTTCCCGCTCGGCGCCAGTTCGATGGCTACCACGTCAATCCGCACGGCGGCGTCGTCCAGTTCGTGCTCGGCGAGATACATCTGCACGGCGTGCAGGAGCCGCGCCTGCTTGCGCGCGTCGATGGCCTCCTCCGGCGTGCCGAACGCGCCCGCGCCGCGCAGCTTCACCTCGACGAACACCCACACGTCGCCGTCACGCGCCACCAGGTCGATCTCCCCACCCTGGCAGCGCCAGTTGCGCTCGACGATCTCATACCCGCGCCGCTCCAGCGCCTGCGCAGCGAGAGTCTCGCCCCTCGTGCCCGCTTCTACTGTCGTCGTCATGACCTCCTCTTCCCGCCGAAATGATGCCGACATCCGTCGCGAGCCGCCGCCCGCCACAGTACAATCATCATAGCATGGCCAGCCCGGCACAACCGTTATACCACCTATCAGACACAAAACGAGAGGAAACATGCGCGCGGAGATCATTACCATCGGCACAGAGCTTCTTCTTGGCGAGATCGACGACACAAACGCCACCTATCTCGCCCGCAAGCTGCGCGAGATCGGCGTGGACCTGTACTACCGGACGACCGTCGGCGATAACGAGCACCGCATCGCCGAGGTGATCGACAACGCCCTCAACCGCGTCGATGTGGTGATTACCAGCGGCGGGCTTGGCCCGACCGTTGACGACGTGACGCGGGAGGGCATCGCCCGTGCGACAGGCCGCCCGCTCGAGTTCAGCCAGGAATTGTTCGACCAGATCGCCGATCGCTTCCGCCGCTTCGACGTGCGCATGAGTGAGAACAACCGGCGGCAGGCGTACATCCCGCAGGGCGCGATCCCCATCGAGAACCCGGTTGGCACCGCCCCGGTCTTCATCCTCGAGACCGAGCGGGGCATTATCATGACGCTGCCCGGCGTGCCGCGCGAGTTGAAATACCTCATGGAAAACAACATGCTGCCCTGGCTCGCCGCGCGCATGGAAACCCCCGCGGTGATCATCAGCATGGTTCTACGTACCGCCGGCATCGGCGAGAGCCAGATTGACGCCCGCATCGGCGACCTGATGACAAGCGCCAACCCGACCGTCGGGCTGGCAGCCCACGTTGGGCAGACGGACGTGCGCATCACCGCCAAAGCAGCCACCGAGGCGGAGGCCAGAGCCATGTGCGAGGCAATGGCGGGCGTCGTGCGGGAGCGCCTCGGCCCGTGGATCTACGGCACCGAGGGCGAGTTGCTCGAAGACGTGGTGACGGGCCTGCTCGCCAAGCAGGGCGCGAGCGTCGCCACCGTCGAGGTGGGCACGGGCGGCCTGCTGGCGTCGCGCCTGTGCGAGTCGCAGCCGGAACACACGGGGCGCGTCACCTGCCTGGGCGCGTATGAGTCGCTCGACAACTGGGCGCTGCCGGGCGTCCCGGCTCACCTGCCGCCTGGCGAACTGGCCGCACGCGCCGCCGAGGCTGCCCGCAGCACGGCAGGCTCGACGTATGGCATCGCCGTGATCATGCGTGCGGACCCGGCAGGCGAGAACGGCACGGCCATCGCCACCGCTGGCGAAGGGGACACCCGCGTGCGCACCTTCCACTGGTTGAACGACCGCCCCGATGCGCACGTGTGGGCCACAACGCACGCCCTTGCGATGCTGCGTCGCTTCCTGCTCAAGCAGGCCGAGCCGGGAGACTGAGGCAGTAGCTGCTTATTCGGTACAGCGTTTGCTTTTCAACAAAGGACGGGACATGACCACCCCTGCACAATCCGAAGACCTGCTCGGCAAAACGATCCACCCGGCGACGCGGATGGGCGTCGTCCATTACACCACCGCCGACCTTGAGCGCCAGATCGAGTTCTATGAGAGCATTCTGGGTTTTAAGACACACTGGCGCGAAGGCCGTTCCGCCGGGCTGGGCACCGGCGGCGAAGACCTGCTCTGGCTTACGGAGGTGCCGGGGGCGCGGCGAACCTACCGCACCACCGGCCTGTATCACACCGCCTTCCTCGTGCCCACCCGCCGGGACCTCGCCCACCTGCTGGTTCGCATCGCCGAGACGCGTACACCCATTCAGGGCATGACGGATCACGGCACGCACCTGGCCATTTACCTGCCCGACGCCGAGGGCAACGGCATCGAGCTGGCGTGGGACTACCCGCGTGAGCGCTGGCCGACCTCGTTCGAGGCTATGATGCGCCGCAACCGCGCCCTGAACACCGCCGAACTCGTACAGGCGCTGCACGACGACCCATCACCCTGGGACGGGCCAGGCCCCGACACGGTCGTCGGGCACGTGCATCTGCACGTTGCACACATCCCGCCCGCACGGCAGTTCTATCACGAGGTGCTTGGCTTCAACCTGTCCTTCGATCTGGAGAACGTATCAGGCGGCATCGCTGAGACGGTGGCATTTTTCAACGCGGGCGACTATCATCACCACATCGGGGCCAACACATGGCTCGGTGAGGGTGCGCCGCCGCCCCCGGAGAACGCGATTGGGCTGCGCTACTTCACCGTCGTGCTACCCGATCAGGCCGCACTGGAGCCGGTGCTCAGCCGCCTGGAAGCGGCTGGGATTCGCCACACAGGAGGTCGAGCAGGGAATACTGCTGCGGGATCCATCGTCAAACGGCATTGTACTCACCACAGCAAACGGGCAGGGCTAAACAATAGACGCGGAGGGTGTGCCTGCTTCGGGCCGCCCTCCGCGCCTTTCATTCCTTCCGCTCTATCCGCGCCTCTATTCCGAGCCCATATACACATCT
>DGDY01000050.1 GCA_002385675.1 Anaerolineales bacterium UBA3940
TAGGCCAGCATCCCCTCGCACACGCCGGTCAGCACAGTCGGCTCGTAGAAGTATGGCCCGATGTCCGGGCGGGCGCGGCCCCCGGTAAGGACCGTTGCGCCCTTTGCGACCGCATCCTGTACGTGCTGCTCGACGGTACGAAGCTGCGCCTCGCTGATCAGCGAGCCGATGTCCGTGTCATAGCCGGAGGTGCAGCCCAACCGGCAGCCGCGTACCTGCGCCAGCAGTTCTTCGAGGAACGGCTCATAAACTTCCTCGACGATGTACAGCCGCTCAATGCTGATACACACCTGCCCGGCGTTGTTGAATGCCGCTTCGACGGCGACGTGCGCGGCGTGCTTCAGGTTGGCGTCTGCCAGCACGATCATCGCGTTCTTGCCGCCCAGCTCCATGCTGGCAGGGATGAGCCGCCGTGCCGCGCGCTCGGCTACCCGCCGCCCGACTTCCGTGCTGCCCGTAAACATGATGTAGTCAACATGGTCGATGAGCGCATCACCCAGCTCTCTCCCCGGGCCGGTCACCACCTGGAGCAGCTCGCCGGGCAGCCCGGCCTCGCGCATCGCCTCCGCCATCCACATCGCGGTCAGCGGCGTGGCTGAGGCCGGCTTGACGACGACCGCGTTCCCCGCGAGCAGCGCGGGCAGCGTGTCGCCGGCGGTCAGGATGAACGGGAAGTTCCACGCGCCGATCACGCCGACGACGCCGACGGGCTGGTAGACGACGTACGAGCGGTCACGCAGCGGGATGGCGGACCTCACTCGGCGAGGCTCAAGGAACCTGCCGCCGTGGTAGGCGTAGTAGCGCGCCTCGGTGGCAACAGCGAACAGCTCAACGAACGCGTCCCGGCGAGACTTGCCCGTCTCGGACTGGAGCACGTCGAAGAGTTCTTCGCGCCGTTCAAGGATCAGGTTGTGGAAGCGGATGACGACCTCCGCCCGCTTGCGGAACGGCGTCGCCGCCCATGACGGCTGCGCGGCCCGTGCCCGCTCGACGGCGGCGACCACGTCCTTCGGCGTGTGGCATGGCACCATCCCGACCGGCTCGCCGGTCAGCGGGCTTGTAATCGTGATCATCCTCTCGCTCGACAGCGCCGTGTCCGTCACTGAAGCCATAGGTGCTCTCTGCTCTTCCTTGATGCGTTTCGCTGCTAGTCAGGAATAAGGTGAGTATAGCATCCGCCCGGCGGCGGCGCACCGGCGGGAAGCGCTCGCTCCGGCGCAACCTATGCCGACTTTGTGCGTATAATGGAATGAGAGCGGACGAAGACGTTCGCGGAATGCCCGAGAAGGCTGAAGAGAGGTTGCTATTGGCTGTACGAAGTGAACCCAGAGTTACGTCCGGTAGGCGGCGGACACCCTGGTACCTGTGGCCGTTCGTCGTGGTTTGGCGGTTGTTGGCGTTTATCCTTGAAATGACGGGCCGGCTGGTTGGCATCATACTGGGTGCCGTGCTGCTGATCGCCGGGGTGGTCATCAGCCTGACAGTGATCGGCGCTATCGTTGGCGTGCCCATCGCCATCCTTGGCCTGCTGCTGATCGTTCGCGGCCTGTTTTAACGCTTGAGCGAGTGTACGGTTACCGTTAGAGATTGACTTAGTTTGTATTTGGAGAGTTGGAAATGGCACAGAATCTTCCCCCGAATGAGGCCGTTGAGCAGGCCCCGCGCGAGCGGCGGGCAAGCTCGGCGATGTGGGTCGGACTCGCCCTGCTCATTGCAGGCGCCTTTATGCTGGCCGACAACCTTGGCCTGCCGGTATTCAACCTGTTCCGTGGTGACTTCAACTGGTGGGCACTCTTCCTGCTGATCCCCGGTGCGATTGTGCTGAAGAACGCCTACGATGCGTACAAGGCCAGCGGCGACCAGCTCAACCGCACCACGCGCACCCAGCTTCTGACGGGCGCGGTCCTGGTCATCTTCGCCCTGATGTTCCTGTTCAACATCAGCATGTCGATGTTCCTGCCTATCGCGCTGCTCTTCGTTGGCGGGCTGCTGCTCTTCAACGCGCTTACCTAGCAATCGGACGGCGGGCCGGGGTGGGGCGTTTCCGTGGCGCAGTTTTGCGGCGCGATTCTCGCCCCGGCTCGCATTGCCATCCGGACAGAAACCAGCCTCCCTGACTGTCTGGACAGCCGCCGGTTTCGGCATATAATGTTGTAGGAGCACAAGTCCTACACCCATGAGGCGGGTTTCTGCCCCACTCTTCACCCTGATTCTCCGTGCTTCCGTGCTTTATCCGGCACATTATTCCGCGTACAATTGATATGGAACTACGCCTTCGGGACGCCTTCGGGAGGTAAACACCTCGTGGACTTACAGCTAGAAAATCGTATCGCCCTCGTCACCGCAGCCAGTCAGGGGCTTGGCTACGCAACAGCACTACAGCTTGCACGTGAAGGCGCACTCGTCGCCATCTGTTCCAGAGATGAAGCGCGTGTCAACGCGGCAACCGACTCTATCCGGGTGGAAACGGGCCGCTCGGTGCTCGGCATCACCGGGGATGTGAGCCGGGCAGAGGACGTCGAGCACATTGTCGAGCGCGTCGTCGATGAGTACGGCGGGCTTGACATCCTGGTGACGAATGCCGGGGGGCCGCCGTCCGCTGCTTTTGAAGAGGTCACCGATGAGATGTGGCAGGAGGCGTTCAACCTGAACCTGATGAGCGCCGTGCGGCTGATCCGCAAGGCGCTGCCCCACCTGCGCTCCTCCACCGCGCCCGCCGTCCTGACCATCACCTCATACTCGGTGAAGCAGCCCATCCCGAACCTCGTGCTGAGCAACAGCATTCGCATGGCCGTTATCGGCCTGACGAAGACGCTGGCGCTGGAGCTTGGCCGCGAGGGGATCCGCTTCAACAGCATCCTGCCCGGCTGGACGGAAACCGAGCGCGTGCAGGATCTGATGGAGGCACGCGCGCAGCGCAACAACACAAGTGTTGAGGAGGAAATTGCAAAGCAGGCGGCAGACAGCCCGTTCGGGCGGATGGCAACGCCCCAGGAATTCGCGAACGTTGCGACCTTCCTGTGCTCGCCTGCAGCCTCATACGTCACCGGCGTGATGTTGCCCGTCGATGGTGGCTTTTACAAGGGCACTCTCTAAGCGAACAGCTAGCCAAACCTGCAGGGCCGGGCGGCGCTTTCTATGCGATGCGTTCGCTGCGGTAACCACGGACTGGTTGGGCGCGCGTGAGGTCCCTTGCTTCAGGTTGCAGAGCGAGTATTATAGGATTACACACCGAAATCCTATCCTGTTGCCTTACGGGCAGCTCAACCAGTGCAAGATTTAGGAGCACTGATGCCGGAGATCAATCACCCCACGTCGGGGGCGAATGGCGAGGAATCGCCATCGCCGGGTCGTGATGGTTCCGGGCCGCTGAATCAATGTACTGGCCGTCGTCGTGAGCTCGATCCAGGTATTGCTGTCACCACGCTGGACGGATTTTTTACGTTCGTAAGCCCGGCCTGGGCTGAAATGCATGGTTACAGACCTGAGGAGATGCTGGGCCGGCATCTCAGCATGTGCCACACCGGCGAGCAGATGGCAAGCTACGTGGCACCCCTCGACGACCGTGCATCGCAGGACGGTCAGGGAACTGGCACTATCGAACACATCGACAAATACGGGAACGTCTTCTCGTCGTACACCACCGTCGCCCTCTTGCAGCGCGGACATGTGCGGCAGCTCCCCCATTTTATCCGTGTTTCCCGGCCTATTATTGGGAACACTGCAGAGGGAGAAGGCGAGTTCCTCGTGAACTGGCTCAATGAGACAGGGGCATTTATTCTCGACTTTGATGTCGAGGGGATGCTGCGGTATGCAAACCAGCGCTGGCTAGACGCGACCGGGCACGCGCCTGACGACATCGGGCGCTTGCGGATCGACGACATCACCCTTCCGCAGCACGTGGAACGCTGGCACGCGATTCTCGATCGTCTTGGCCGCGAGGGCGATACCCAGAGGTTGATCGGTGTGTTCGTCACCCGTGCGGGTGCGGAGATCGTCGTCGAGGGCAGCATGACCGCCCATACGACCAGCACCGGCGACACGCTGATCCGGGCGGTGCTGCACGACATCACGCACCGGCACCGGGTCGAGCGCGAGGTGCGCGCCCAGCGCACGCTGGCACAGACGCTGCGCGACATCGCCGTTTTGCTCAACAGCACGCTTGACCTTGAGCAGGTGCTCGACCGCATTATGGAAAGCGTCGGGCGGGTGGTCGAGCACGATGCCGCCATCCTGATGCTGGCTGAGGACGGCCAGGCGCGGGTTGTCCGTGCGAGCGGCGCGGATAACCCGGCAAGGATGGGCCAGACATTCAGCATGAACGAAGTGCCCGGCCTGCGCCGGATGATCGAGACAGGGCAGGCAGCGATCCAGAGCGGTCACAACGGGCAGGTGGCCTGGCTTAGCCAGCAGGCGCGGCTCCAGTCGATGCTGGCTGCGCCCCTCCGCCTGAATGGCCGGGTGCTGGGCCTCGTCGTGCTGCTGGCCGCGCAGCCCGGTCGCTACAGTACGCCGCATGCCGAGCGACTCCAGCTTTTTGCGGACCACGCCGCGACCGCACTCCACAATGCGCTGCTCTACGACGAGCTTCAGCACACCGTCAGCACGCTGCACGAGCGCAACGCCGATCTCAAGGCGTTCAGCCACACCGTGGCCCACGATCTCAAAGCGCCGCTGCAGGTGCTGGTCGGCTATGCCAACCTGCTCTCGACGGACCTGAAGGATGAGCTACCAGAGGACATCGTCGAGAGCCTGCGCTACATCGAGGCCTATGCCCACAAGATGAAGAGCATGATCGACAACCTGCTGCTGTTCTCGGAACTGGGCAGCGCCGAGGTGACAGTCGAGCCGGTTGACATGCAGATTGTGGTGAGCCTCGTGCTGGCGCGCTTCTACGACCGTATCCGCGAGCGCGGCGTCACGGTCGAGGTTACGCCCGAGCTACCGCGCGCGATGGGCTACTCCCCGTGGCTGGAGGAAGTGTTCGCCAACCTGATCGACAACTCGATCAAGTACATGGGCGAGGACAACCCCGCCCCACGCATCATCGTGTGGGGCGAGCGCGCCGGTGACTGGGCCCGCTTCGAGATCATCGACAACGGCGTCGGCATTGAGGAGGCGGACCAGCAGCGCCTGTTCCAGATGTTCACCCGCTTTCACCGACACCACGCCGACGGGAGCGGGCTGGGCCTGTCGATTGCGCGGCGTATCGTCGAGAAGCTGGGCGGGCGCATCGGGGTGGAAAGCGAGCCGGGTCGCGGCACCAAGTTCTGGATTGAACTACCGCCTGCGGGGTAGCGTGCTCTTGCGGCGCGCCACCCCGCGTGCCTACTCCTCGACCTTCTGCCACTCGGCGCTGAGTTGCCCGGCGGAAAGCTCCCGCAGGGCACTTTGAAAAGCGTCGATCTGGTCGATGGCAAAAACGACCACAAGCGTGACCTCTGCGCCGAAGTCCTCCGAGGCGACCGTCCCGCCCTGCGCCTCCACCAGCCGCTTGACCGGCTCGTACAGGCTGTAGGGCAGGACGATCCGCGCCTGCCGCCGCTCGATGCGCATCGTGCGCGGCATGGCCTCCAGCACGGCCTGCACCGACTCGGTATAGGCGCGCACCAGCCCGCCCGTGCCGAGCTTCGTACCGCCGAAATACCGCGTCACGACGACCACCACATCTCCGAGATCGGCGCCGCGCAGTACCGTCAGCGCGGGGCGGCCCGCCGTTCCGGCAGGCTCGCCGTCGTCGCTCATCCCCTCGGTGACTGTTGCGCCGTAGCCCACGCGGTACGCGTACACGTTGTGTGTCGCGTCGTGGAACTCCTCACGTATCGCGTCGATGAAGGCTTTGGCCTCCTCGACGGTGCGCGCCTCTCCGGCAGTGGCGATAAATCGCGAGTTGACAATCCGCAGCTCGACGCGCGTGGTTTGGGCAGGGATAGGGTAGCGAGGTGTTTCCATGGCTATCCGTCCGAAGCTTGCGAGGCTGCCCCGGCGTTCCCCTCCGTTGTGCTCACCATCGCGCCGAACCGCTCACGGATGCTGTCCAGGCAATCAGGCTCAGCCAGGATGAGCACCTCATCGCCCACCTCCAGAACCGTTGCGCCGCTTGGCACGATGTTACGCCGCCCCCGCCGCACGAGCACGATTAACGCCCCGGCGGGCAGCTTGAGATCGACAATCGATTTGCCCGGCAGCGCGGAATGGGGAAGCACCTGCAACTCGACGACGCGGCTCTCAGTGCTGACTTCCGGCAGGAACACGCGTGATGGGTAGTAAGGAATCTGATCGCCCTCGACCTCGACGCCCAGCCACCGGGCGACGGTCGGAATGAGCGGCGCCTGGAGCAGCACTGACGTAAAGACGACGAAGAAGATGATGTTGAAGTACAGTTCCGCGTTCGGCACGTCGTTGACGAGTGGGAAGGTTGCCAGGATGATTGGTACTGCGCCGCGCAGCCCGATCCACGAGAGCATGACCTTCTCGCGGAAGGGCATGCGGATCGGGATCAGGGTGAGGAACACACTCACTGGGCGGGCAACGAACATCAGGATGGCGGCGATCAGCAGGCCGACGCCCGCAATCGGCAGGAGATGGGAGGGGAACACCAGCAGGCCGAGGAAAAGGAACATCGTAATCTGCATGAGCCACGACAGCCCATCATGGAAGCGCAGCAGCGTACCCTTGTGCACGAGTGTGCTGTTGCCCACCACCAGCCCGGCGATGTAAACCGCTAGGAAGCCGTTGCCTTTCAGGAACGTCGTGCCACTGTAAATCAGCATCACCGCCGCGATGGTGAACACCGGGTACAGGCCCTCGGTATCCAGCCGCATGCGGTTGACTACCCAGACGACGATCTTGCCGAAGACGAATCCGAAGAGAGCGCCTAGCACCAACTGCAGGATGAGGGTCAAGATCATCGAGCCGACCGTCATCTCCGGCTGCGTCAAAAGCTGGATAAAAATGGTTGTGAGCAGGACCGCCATCGGGTCGTTACTGCCGGACTCGAACTCGGCGGTGGTGCGCAGCCGGTCGCTGATGTTCACGCCGCGGGCGCGGAGCACTGAGAACACGGCGGCGGCGTCGGTGGAGGAGACCATCGAGGCGAGCAAAAGGCCCTCCACCAGCGACAGGTTCAGGATCATCGACGCAAACACGCCGAGCACACCGGCTGACAGGGCCACACCAATCGTTGCCAGTAGCGAGCTTTCTAACACCACAGGGCGGACCTGCTGCCAGTCCGTGTCCAGGCCGCCGGCAAACAAGATAAAGGCCAGGGCGACCACACCAATCGACTGTGCTGAAATAGGGTCATCGAAGTAGATACCGCCGGGGCCTTCGGACCCGGCCAGCATACCGACGATGAGGAACAGAAGCAGCGCAGGGATGCCAAAACGGTAGAACAGTTTGCTGGAGAGCACACTTACGATCAGCAGGGATGCTGCGACGAACAGGATGGTTTCAATCGAGAACATGTGCGCTCCTCGTTAAGTCAGGTGTTCGGTGTTGGGGTAGACAAGGTAATTTTACAAGTCTGAATAAAGATTACGAACTTTATGTCCTTTGCGGTACAGGGCGTGCGTCACAGCAGCAGGGCAGACGGAATGCTGCCCGGCTGCCATGTGAGCAGGGCAAACGCTGCCAGCGCCAGCAGCCCCGTGCCGACAAGCAGGCCAATCCCCCAGAAGGCGACGCTCTCCTGCCGGGCCGGGTCCTGCCATGCGCCCCGGCTGACGCGCCACGCCTGCCACAGCGCAACGGGCGCGGTGAGGGCCATCGCCAGCGCGACAAACGGCGGCAGCCCAAAGAACACCAGCAGCGGCAGCACCAGATAGGCGACAATCAGCGCGGCGTTGTGAACGCGTGCCGCCTGCACGCCGCCCAGCCGCACGACCAGCGTACCCTTCCCGGCGATGGTATCTGCCCGTGCATCGGGGAAGGTAACTGTGAGCATCATCGCGAACTGTAGGAAGCACAGCGGGATGATCGTGAGCGCGACCCGCGTCGAGAGCCCGCCCGTCGCCGCCGCGTAGCCGGCAAGTGGCGTCAGCCCGGTGACGGTCAGCGCGACGGCAAGCTCGCCAAAGCCGCTGGCCGCGAGCCGGAGCGGCGGAGCGGAGTACTCCCACGCCGCGACAATCGCCAGCAGCATCAGCCCGGCGGGCAGCAGGCCGGACATCAGCGCCACCCCGCCTGTCGCGGCGAGCGCCACGCCGCCGAGCACCTGTGCTGCGATCAGTGCCGTGCGCGGCCTGACCAGCCCTTCGAGCAGGACGCGGCTCCCGCCCGACCAGCGCGTCGGCGTCCGGTTCAGGCGATCAACTTCTACGTCAAAGTAGTCGTTGCAGTAGTGCGTCATCCACTGGGCTGCGGTAACCGCTGTCTGCCCGAGCAGGTAGGGCAGCAGCAGGATCGGGTAGCCGTCGTAGGCGGCAACGGCGGCTCCGAGGCCGTAGAAGATAAAGCCTCCGGCGAGGAACAATGGACGCCCGAGGCGGATCAGCGCCCACAGCCGGGCCGGGATGGAGTTTCGCCTCACGATCATCTCGCGCTCCCTGTGGAATCTTTGTGAGAATAGCAAACGACCGGGCCCCCGGACAAGCCAAATGTGCAACTCATCTCAAGTGCGGGTTTGCCAGCAGAGGTGTAGCAGGGCAGCGCGCCCACTATAATCTAGATGCAGAACACCCTGCGCGCGTGTCACGAAGCGCGAGAAGTGCAGTGATGAGGGGGATGTATGGCACAGCAACGTCAGGACGACGCCAGGAAGATGACGGAAGAAGAACTGCGCCAGAGGCTGACGCCCGAGCAGTTTTACATCACGCAGTTGGCGGGCACCGAGCCGCCGTTCAGCGGTGTGTACAACGACCACTACGAGGAGGGGCTGTATCGCTGCGTCGTCTGCAACCAGCCGCTGTTCAGCTCTAAGACGAAGTACAAGTCCGGCAGCGGCTGGCCGAGCTTCTGGGATGCGGTCGATCAGAAGCACGTCGAGTTGCGCGAGGACCGCAGCCACGGGATGATCCGCACCGAGGTGCGCTGCGCGAACTGCGGCGCGCATCTGGGGCACCTGTTTGATGACGGCCCGGCTCCGACCGGACAGCGCTACTGCATCAACTCGGCGGCGCTCAACTTCGACCCGGATGGCGGCGAGGCGTAGGCCCGGCGCGAACGATTCTGCCCTCACCCCGGCGGCCTGTCGAGGTGGGGGCCTTTTGTTGTGTGCTGCGCTATCGGGGGCGATCACCGGGCAAGTGTGCCCGTTCGGGGCGCGGGGCGGCGATGGTGCCCTGCTCGCCGGACTGGGCGACGACAGGCAGCACCGCACGCACCAGCCACATCACGCCCTCGGGCTGATGGTAGGTGAACTGAACTCCCCACACGTTCTCGTAACCGCGCTTTTGAAGCTCCTGCCGCTGCCTGTCGTTGAGCGAGTGGTCCTGCAGGATGTCGCCTGCCGGGCCGACCCACACGCTGACCCGCTCGACGCGTTCGCGCATGCGGCGGCGGTAGCGGCTGCGCTCGCGCTTGAGGACGGTCGCGCAGCGCTGGGCTGTGGTGAGGGCGTCCTCCAGCGCCTTGAAGCCGCGCAGCGTGGCGTGCGGGTACACGCCGGGCAGCAGCCCGCCCAGCACGCCGATCGCCATGACAAGCTGCTCGTTCTCCCGGAAGCGCATCGCGCCCTCAAGCGCCTGATCGATCCCGGCCTGCCAGCGCGCCCAGGCGTCGTTGCGCTCAAGCACGCTCATTTCGCTGTCACGTTCAAACAGGCGGCAGGCCGCGCGCAGGTAGCCGATCACAGTGCTCTCGTACTGGGGCAGCCCCAGGTGCATCACGCGTTCGCGATCAGCATCGGTAAGCTCCTCGATCGCGTTCAGTTCTCTGCGTATGACGTCATCGTGGGGAACAGGCATTCGTCCACGTCCCCTTACCATCATCTGACGGTAATTTCATTTTAACATGAGAATTCGCGGCGTAAGCGTGGAGTGGGGAAGGTTGGAGAGAAAGCAGGCCGGGCGAGGCGGCGCGCTACTTGAGCGGCAGCCAGATGGTGAACGTGCTGCCCGCGCCCGCCGCGCTCTGCACATCGATGCGCCCGCCGTGCGCCTCGACAATGGTCTTGGCCAGGTACAGCCCCTGCCCGATGCCGCGCACGTCGAGCGGCTCGCCGCCGGGGCCGACAGGTTCGCCCCGGTAGAAGCGCTCAAACACGTGGGGGAGGTCCTTCTCGGAGATACCCACACCGGAGTCGCTGACGCTGATGCAGGCACAGCCGTTCACCTGCGCCGTGCTGACACGGACGCTCCCACCCTGCGGGCTGAAGTGGCAGGCGTTGTCGACCAGCGCGTCGAGCGCGCGCCGCAGACGCCGGGCATCCGCCTGGAGTGTGATCGGCTGTGCTGTCTCAACCACAGGCACGAGGCCTGCCGCGGCGAACTTTTCCCGCCAGTCGTCTACGGTGCAGCGCACAAGCTGGTTGAGGTCGACCGGCTCCACCTGGATGGCGCTCTCGCCGGTGCTGCGCATGCTGGTGAGGTCGATGATCTCATCGATCATGCGGGCGAGCGTGCCGGTCTGCTCAAGGATGGCGCTCAGCGCCCGCTCGTAGACCTCCGGCTTGAGTCGGTCGCCGCCGAGACGGATCACGTCCACATAGCCGCGAATCACGGTAAGCGGGGTGCGCAGTTCGTGCCCGATGTGATCGAGGAAGCTGTCCTTCGTGCGCTCGACGAGAGCTTCGCGCGTTACATCGCGCAGCACGAGCACGTCCCCCAGTGTGGCGCCGTCGGATGTGGCGACGGGCGCGGCGCTGACGGCGATCGTGCGGCGGCCTACCTCCAGCCGCCGGGCGCTATCAGGCTGCTCGACAAGTGTCTCCAGCGGCTCCGTGTCGAAGCCCTGCTCGGTGGTCAGTAATTCGACGGCTGCCGGGTTCGCGAGGATAATGTGGCCCTCCGGATTGCGCAGCACCACACCGTCGGCAATGCTTCCAAGGATGGCGGTGAGGCGGGCGTGTTCTTCCTCAAAGCGGTAGAATACCGGCTGGAACGTGCGCGCCGTGATGACGATGCCGCCGATCAGGCTGGCGGCGACCGCCAGCAGGAGCACGACGACGAGCGCCGCTTCCTCTGCGAGAAAGGCAAGAGCAGCCGGGCTGTCTGGCCGGGCGGCGATGGCCCGCAGCAGGAAGAACACGGCAAGCGCCCCCACGACGCCGGCTGTCAGGTTAACAAGCGGCTGGAAGAGACGGTGCGGCCCGGTCCGGGGAGTGGCGATACGCCGCAGCGCCTGGGCAGCACGGGTGAGTACCGGCAGGTCGCCGCCGAGGCTAAAAACTCTCTGGCGCATCGTAGGCTGGATGTCCATCTCTCCGGCGGCGTTTGCTTGGGGCGGCTGCGACCATATGCGTGGCGGTACGCCCGGGTTACGTTAGCTTACGTTAACTGTTTGTCGCGGTTTTCAACGACCTGCTCGACAATCGCCAGCAGTTCGTCCATCGAAGGCAGCGGCTTGTAGAGCAGTTCATCTGCCTGCGCACTCTGCAGGTAGGCGTCCTCGTCGGAACCGCCCAGCTCATACGCAGTCATCAGGATAATGCCGATATCGTTCAGCCTGGGGTGCTGGCGGATCATCGCGCCAAGCTCATGCCCCCACGGCCCCGGCACGCGGATATCCAGCAGGGCGACATCGGGCAGCGGCGGGGCAGGGTCGGGATTGCTGAGGTAGACCTGGGCTTCGTAACCGTCCTTAAAGGCGATGACGTTGAAGCCCCACAACTCGCACATTGTCACAATGATGTCACGAATGGCATAGTCGTCCTCCACGACAAGCCATGTCATTGTGCTGGTTCCCATGATGCTCAATCCTAACGACCCTACCGGGTACGGGCGCCGTGTCGTGGCTGTTTGACTTATACCGATTTTACCGGATGTGGGGCGCGGGGCAATCAACCTATAATACTATTCGCCAGCCCTACCACTGTTAGTGGGCAGAAGAGCAGCGCGCCTTCGCACCAGTTAACAGAGGTGCGAAGTTTGTTAAAGGCAGGAGAATTCGCGAGACATGATCATCAGTCCCTTCTGGGCAGAACTAGTGGAGACGCGTACATACGAGCTTGGCGAGTATGTCTTTAAAGAGGGCGACCCCGGCGATGAGCTGTTTTACATCAGCGGGGGGCAGGTGGCGATCATCAAAGACGCCTTTGGCCCGTCTCCACTGGTGCTGAACTTCCGCGGCAAGGGTGACATGATCGGTGAGATTGCGCTGCTGACGAACGAGCCGCGCACGGCGTCTGTGCTGGCAATTGAAAAGACAACCATGCATGTCCTGTCGCGTGAGGCGTTCTGGCGCAAGTTCGATGAGGACACTGCCTTCAGGCAGACGGTGATGCAGACGTTGATCAGCCGGCTGCTGGCTGCCGACGAGAGCCGCCTGCAGACCGCCGCCGCCGAGCGCGACCTGTTCAACCGGCTGTCCTCGATTGCCAACGAGAACGAGCGGCTGGCTGAGATCATGCAACTCCGGCAGGAGACGATGCGCTTCATCGTGCACGACCTGCGGAACCCGCTCAACCTCGTCATGATGGCGCTGTCGCTGATTGAGGATGACACGGAGAAGTGCCCGCTCGACGCGGACGCGCGCCGCTTCCTGGCGCTGGCGTCGGGCGGCGTGCGGCGGATGTTCGCGCTGGTCGAGTCGCTGCTGGATGTAGAGCGTCTTGACAGCGGCGACGCGACTCTGAACCTGGAGCCGCTCGACATGGTGGAGCTGGTGGACCTGCTCGTCGAGCAGCACCGCCCGCTCGCCTGGGCTTCTGAGGTCAATCTGACCGTCGAGCATGAGACGCGCGACGTGCCGCTGATCTCTGGCGACCGCATCCGGCTGGAACGCGTGCTGATCAACCTGCTTGACAACGCGGTGAAATACTCCCGTGGGGAGAAGGGCGTGATCGTCCAGACGGCGGTGTACGACGGCCAACTGCGCGTCGCCGTCGAGGACAGCGGGCCGGGCATCCCTCCGGAGCAGCGCGCGCGGGTGTTCGACCGTTTCGTGCAGCTTGACGGTCGCTCGGAGGATCGGCGGGGCTTTGGGCTGGGGCTGGCCTTCTGCCGCTCGGCGATTACGGCTCACGGCGGGCAGATCTGGGTAGAGGACGGGCACGAAGGCGGCGTGCGCTTCGTCTTTTCGCTCCCTATTGAGGAAGTGGAACAAAGTTAACCCCCTCCGGCCTTCGGTCCCGGAGGGGGTTGGGCGCAGGCGCGCTCGCTACTCACCCTCCAGCAGCGCTAGCAAATCCTCCGGGCTGACTTCCTCCAGCGACGCAACAATGCGGTCGGCTTCTGCCAGTGCCTCGGGTGTGTGGGTGGTCGTAACGGCGAGGCAGCGCATCCCGGCGGCGCGTGCCGCCCGTATCCCGTTGAGCGAGTCTTCGATGACGAGGCAGCGCTCCGGGGGCACGCCCAGCCGTTCCGCCGCCAGCAGGAAGATCGCCGGGTCGGGCTTGGCGCGCGGCACGTCCTCGGTCGAGACGCACACCGCGAACCACTCGCGCAGCGCGAACCGGTCGAGAATGAGGTCGAGGGTGACGCGTGGGGCGGAGGTCGCTATGGCCTGCTGCCAGCCGTCGGCGGCACAACTGCGCAGCAGCGCGAACGCGCCGGGGACTTCCTTCACACCCTCGACTGCCAGCTCGCGGTAGCGCTGGTCCTGCTGCCCGCCGATGCGCTCGACTTCCTCCGCCGTCGGCTCACGACCAAACAACTGCCGCAGCACGCCCGCGTTGTCCGTGCCGAACATCCTGTCAAAAAGCTCGCGCGTCATCTCGAAGCCGAGCGTTTCCCTGGCAACCTCTTGCCAGGCCTGATAGTGCAGGTCACCCGAGTCGACCAGCACTCCATCCATATCCCAGACAATTGCGCGTTTGTTGATTGTCATAGTATCCTGTTCTAGAGGAGTAGAGGCCTGTTGTTCATAGCTGCCGATTGTATCATCTTTCCTTATGGGTTCGTAGAGGAGGCTCAGACGGAATATGAATATCTCTCGCCGTGACTTCCTGAAAACAGCCGGCATGGCCGGGATGGGCCTGATGCTGCCCCCTCTGGGTATCGAACGGCCAGACACGCCGCGCAGGAAGCCGACAAACACGTTCTCACACTGGGACGACTCCCCGCTGGGCCGCGTGCAACTCAATGTGATGACCGTCTACGCCGAGCCTAGCTGGCGCTCGGCGCACCGTGGCTACTATTACTATGATGATGTGGTCCCGGTTGTGGAGGTGGTGGAAGGCGAGGGCCTTTACCCGACGAACAGCACGTGGCTGAAGATCGACGAGGGCTATATCTACACGTCGTGGATGCAGCCGGTGCGTGAAGAGCCGCCTAACCCGACCGAGAAGATTGACGAGCGCGGTGCGTGGGGAGTGGTGACGGTGCCGAAGGCGTCGGCACGCTCCGGCCCCGGCGATCAATTCTATGAGCGCGAGAAGATGGTCTACAATACCACGCACCACATCATCGGCGTCGAGAACGACTATTACCGCATCAAGGGAGTGTACGGCGGCGAGTACTGGCTGAAGGCCGCCGAAGTGCGGGTCATCAAGCCGGAGGAGATCAAGCCGATCTCGCCGGATGTGCCGCCCGAGGAGAAGCGGATTGAGATCAGCATCCGCGAGCAGCGCCTTGTATGCTACGAGGGTGACGAAGAGGTAAAGTCCTTCCTCGTTGCAACGGGCATCCCCGCCACCCCGACGCCGCTGGGCGACTTCTCCGTCAACCTGAAGCGGCTGGGCCAGCGCATGACAGGCGGCATGGGCGACATGTGGTATAACCTGCCCGGCGTCCCCTGGATAGCGTACTTCACGCCGAGCTTTGCGGCGACGCACGGCACATACTGGCACAACGACTACGGGCGTATGCACAGCAACGGCTGTGTCAACCTGCCGCCGGAAGCCGCCAAGTGGATCTTCCGCTGGACCACGCCGGTGTACGACTACTATGAACTGAGCGTCGTGCCGGACCCGAAAAAGGGCCAGCCGGGCACGCGGGTGGTCGTGCGCGCGTAGGCGTATCTTCTCGTAAAAATTTCTGAAGTTCTTTGGCCTGGAGTGTTGACAGGCGGGCGGG
>DGDY01000150.1:0-1613 GCA_002385675.1 Anaerolineales bacterium UBA3940
AATGATGTCCATGAGCGCGATGAAGTCCGAGTCGCAGGCGAGCGCGACCCGTCTGCTGATCGTTGTGTCAGGCGTTCTGGTTCGTGCTGGATGATACCAGAATCCAACCCTAATCTTATTATATTGAAAGGTATTGGGAAAACGATTCGTGGGCTTTACAAACGCATTACAAATCATCAACCATACCGCCGGAGCACGCGACCCGAATACGACTTGTTACATCCGATTTGGCAATCCATAATCAAGTCGTGCCGGGGCACCCTCCGCGCAGTCTCGTTCGGGAGGGGAGATCAACACGGAGGATAAGTTCATGTTGTTTGCGCTGCGGCGGCTGCTGGCCTACATTCTCGACATTGCGATCCTGTACGGCGTGCTCGCCGGCGGGCTGCAAACGCTCACCCGCGCGCTGTTCGGCGTGCCGGACTACGCGCGGCTGGCCCAGATGCCCGTCCAGCTGGAGGGCTGGGTGCTATTGACCATCTCGCTGCCGACATGGTTGTACTTCATTATCTGCGATGTGCGGGGCGGCTCCACGCTGGGCAAGCGGGTGCTGGGCCTGCGCACGAGAGCGGCGTCCGGCGGGCCGGTCGGCCTGGGGCAGGCTGTCGCGCGCACGGCGCTGAAGCTCATCCCCTGGGAGTTGACACACATCTCCGTGCTCGTGCCCAACCCCATGTGGAACCCCGGCACGACGCCTGCTATCAGCCAGACGGTGGGCCTCGTCGCCGCGAACCTGCTGATGCTGGCGTACCTGGTCGTGCTGGTGCTGCAGGGCGGGCATCGCTCGGTGCACGACCTCATCGCCGGGACGTCCGTCGAGCCGCGCTCGGAGCGGGCAGCCTTGCAGGGGTAGGCGCAGCATTCCGCTTAGAGGGAAACGAAAGAGCCGGGCGCGTACCCGGCTCTCTCGATTCTCCCGATTCTCCGGCAGGGCGGGGGATCATAGAACTGTCTGCCCCTGCAGGTCTGCCACGGAGACCAGCCCCGGTTCGGCGATCAGCCGCCGCGCCACGTCAACCTTCCCCCACGTGTTCCACAGCAGCACACCGCGCACCTCGCCATGACTCAGGTAGTAGATCACGCCCTGGCGGTACGGCTCCTCCCAGTGGGTGACTGTCTCCAAGTGCGGGTTCAACTCGCCGACCGCCTCATAGCCGAGGTCGAACAGGTCCGAGTAGAAGAAAGGCAGGTGGTGATACGGCTCGTTGAGGCCCGCCATGTTGCGCCCGGCTGCAAGGCCCATCGTGTTGGCGTTGTCCTCGTGTTCCACGCGGAGGCGCTTGCCGAGTATCGGGCTGTAGAAGCTGGCAACATCGCCCGCCGCGTACACGTCAGGCGCGCTCGTCAGAAGGTGCTCGTCGACAAGGATGCCGTTATCGACCTCAAGCCCGGCGCTTTCCGCCAGCTCGACGTTCGGCTGGATGCCGATCCCTGCAACAACGGCATCGGCTTCGAGCACCGCGCCGCTGCCTGTCGTCACGATGTACAGCCCGTCGCCGTTCTGCTCGATGTCGCTGACCATCTCGCCGGGCCGCACATCAACGCCCTGCTCGGCATAGTAGTTGGTCACAAAGCGCGACAGGTCGGCGGGGAACAGCGCCGCGCCAAGCCCG
>DGDY01000150.1:1802-12081 GCA_002385675.1 Anaerolineales bacterium UBA3940
ACCTCCGCACCGATGAACCCGCCGCCGATCACCACGAAGCGTCGCCGCTCGTCGGCCAGGCGGCGCAGGCGGCGGTAGTCCTCCAGCGTGCGATAGTAGACGACGCCCTCGCCGCCGAAAGGCAGGCGGCGGGGGCGCCCGCCGGTGGCGAGCAGCAGCTTGCCATAGCGGATCGTCTGGCCCCGGTCGTCCTGCACGGTTTTGCCTGCTGGGTCGAGCGCCACCACGCGCCGCCCCAGGTGCAGATCCACGCCCTGCTGCCCGGTGTTGCGCCAGATGCCGTCCAGCGGCTTGCCCTTCCACAGCCCCTTCGACAGGGGCGGGCGGTTGTAGGGCGGCTCCTGCTCTGCGCTGATCATGCCAATGGAGCCTGCCGGGTCCACCTCGCGGATTCCCTGTACGGCGGCATCCCCGGTCATCCCCCCGCCGACGATCAAGTAATCGTAGTACATGGTATTCCCCTCACTGCATCAAGCCGAAGCTGCTTGCGTTGTCGCGAACAGGCGTCACGCTGCGCGCAGCGCGACCTTGCCCCCGATAGCCTCGATCAGCGCGCGGTGTGCCTCAGCGAACTTGTCGAGGCCCTCCGCCAGTAGCTGATTCGTCACATCTACGATGTCGATCCCGTGCTGCTTCAGCGCGGCCAGCGTCTGCCGCGCATCCTCTACATCCTGCTCGACGGTGGGGCTGACGACGCCGTGATCGAGGAACGCGTCGATGGTGGCAAGCGGCGCGGTGTTGATCGTGCCCGGGCCGATCAGCGCCTCCAGGTACATCACGTCGCGGTAGTCGGGGTTCTTGGTGCTGGTACTCGCCCACAGAAGCCGCTGGCTGTGCGCGCCGCGCGCAGCCAGCACGCGGAAGCGGGGCGAGGCGAAGGTCCGGCGGAAGGACTGGTACGCAAGCTTCGCATTGGCAAGCCCGGCACGCCCCTTCAAAGCGGCGAGGCTGGCCGCCCGCTCGCCATCCGCCGCCTGAATCTGCTCGTCAAGCAGGCGGTCGACCAGTCCATCTACCCGGCTGACAAACAGCGACGCCACCGAGCGAACCCGCTCGACAGATTTCCCGAGCCGCACGCGGCGCTCCAGCGCGCGCAGATAGGCGTCCATCACCGCTTCGTACATCTCCAGGCCGAAGATCAGCGTGATGTTGATATTGATGCCGTCCGCAAGGCTCTCCTCGATGGCGAGAAGCCCCGCCGGGGTGGCGGGGATTTTGATCATGAGGTTGGGGCGGTTCACCACCTGCCACAAATGCCGGACCTGCTCCAGCGTGGCCTGCCAGTCATGCGCGAGAAGCGGCGATACCTCCAGGCTGACGTAGCCGTCCAGCCCGCCGGTCCTGTCGAACACGGGCCGGAACATGTCCGCCGCCGTCTGGATATCCTTAACCGCCAGCCGTTCATACACCGCATCCGGCGGGCAGCCGTCTGCGGTCAGCCGCGCGATCTGCCTGTCGTAGAGGCTGCCGCCCAGAATCGAGTCCCTGAACATCGACGGGTTTGACGTGATGCCGGACACGCCCAGCCCGATCAGCCGTTTGATCTCCCCGTTTCTCAGAAGCTGGCGCGAGAAGGTATCACACCATAAGCTCTGCCCCTGCTCTGCCAGTTGTTCCACTTTCGGGTGCATGCTCCTATCCTCTCTGCCGTTCCCCTGTGTGCCTCGTATGCACTTGTTTGCGTGTGGGGAGCCGCTACTCCTCGCCCGGCGGCTCCTCGAACTCGAAGGCCGGGTGATCCGCGCTGAGCGGCTCGCCCGGCATGGCGCGGAAAACACAGCGCCCGTGCCCCGCCTGGAACCGCTCCTCGCGCCGGACGCGCACGCCGAGCAGTCGCTGCAGGCTCGCGACGGTCACACTGCACAGGGCAGGGCGTTCCATCGCGACGCTGAGGAACGGGCAGTTGCGCTCCACAAGGAGCAGGTCACCGTCCGCCTCCGCCGTTTCCATGAAGGGATCGTTCTCCAGGTAGATGCCGCGCAGCGCCTCGACGCGCTCCGCCAGCGACTTGCCCTCCAGCCGGGGCAGCCAGGCGCGGACGCGCTTCTCGGTCAGCGAGGCCAGCACCTGACGCAGCCCGCCCGGCCCCATCTGCTCGGTCACGGAGTCCAGCAGATCGACCGTGAGCAGGTCGTACTCCTTCGGAAACAGGTGCTCTCCGGCGGTCGTCAGCATGTACACACGGGTCGGGCGGCCCACGCGCGGCGCGTCCTCGCGGGCCGCCTCGGCGGCCACCCAGCCGTCGGCCTCCATCTGGACGATCTGCTGGCGAACAGCCTCGTAGGTCACGCCAAGCTGCGCGGCAAGCTCGCCGATGGTCGCACGCTGCTCCTGCTTGATCAGCAGCAGGATGGCGCGGCGAATCTCCGATAACTCCTCAAGCGGTGTCGTCACGATTCCCCCCTTGTGGTCATTCCTGCATCATGTCGTACTTTGACAGTACTGGGTGCGGCTATATTATGCAAGTCTTTTCTTGTATAATTATCGGATTCGGTAGGCGGGGACTATCGTGCCGTTGACTCTCTAGAACAGATGGTTTACTCTGGGAGGTAGGTGTTCATTTGTGGAGAACAGGGCTATGGCTTACGAATTTAGACTAACCCAGCACGTCAGCCAGCCGCGCGAAGCGGTTTTCTACGCCTTTACCAAGGGCTCGATGCTCTCCAACTGGTGGTGCGACTGGGCCTTCGTGCCACCCTTCGGCATGCGCGTGCTGTACATGTACTGGCAGACCGGCTTCCAGGCGATGGGAAAGTTCGAGGAGTTTGAAGAGCCGGAGCGTCTCGCGTTCACCTGGGTGGACGGCGACTCGCCCGCCTGCAACGCGACCGTGACGCTGAGTGAGTCGAACGGCGGCACGGATGTCGAGCTGGTGTTCACCAACATCACCAACGAGAACCAGGCGGAGCAACTCGAAAAGCACTGGCGGCTGGGGCTGGAAAACCTCGCCTCGGTGCTGGAGACGGGCATCGACCTGCGGGTCGCGCGGAAGCCCATGCTCGGCGTCTACCTCGGCGAGCTGGTCACTGCGCAGAACGCCGACCGGTACGGCACGCCGCACGGCATCATCATCGAGGGGACGCTCCCCGGCCTGAGCGCCGAGAGCGCCGGGCTGAAGTCAGGCGATGTGCTGGTCGAGGCGGCAGGCCAGCGGCTGGCCGACTACAGCGACCTGACCGGCATCCTGGCAGGGCGCACGGTTGGCGATGTCGTGGACGTCACCTATATGCGCGACGGTGAGCGCCATACCGCCGCGATGGAGTTGAAGCCCCAGCAGATCGTCGAGGTCCCGCGTGACCCGAACGAGCTTGCCGACCGGCTTGCCGCACTCTACGCCCAGGCGAGAGAGGCACTCAACGACGTGCTCGACGGCGTCACCGAGGAGCAGGCCAACGCCATCGTCGCCCCGGAGGAGTGGACCATCCGGCAGATCGTGGCGCATCTCATCGCGGCGGAGCGTGACGAGCAAACGTCCATCAGCCTGGTAATGGACGGCTCCAACGACGTGTTCAACTACAACAACAACTCACTCGTCCGCATCGAGCCGCTGATACGCTCCTACCCGACCCTGCCAGAGTTGGTCGCTGCGGTGGCTCGCACGCAGGACGAAACCGTCGAGGCAGTGCGCCGCCTGCCGCCGGAGTTCGTCGAGCGGCGGGGTGCATACGACCAGTTAGGCCGGGTGCTGCTCTTCGATGCCGAGAGCCACCTTGGGGAGCATATCGAGCAGATCGAGAAGGCAAAGGCGGCGCTCCTGCAGCGCGAGGGCGGCGCAGGCTAGGGCGTCTTAAGACCCCCTTTCCAATTTCTACGTATGCGGCTTGCCCGTGTACGTACCCACTTTTCAACACCGGTCGCCGGTGGGTAGGCCCCCACCGGCGGCCATGCCACCCCCCTCGCGCGGCGGCCCGCCACCTCACGGGAACGAAACTACACGCGGATGCGTCATTAATAGTGACGATGCGAGCGTACGCCCCCGCCTGACCACCCGCGTGTGGACATCCCACATCTGGCCCTGACGGGCGCTCGTCTCGCGCGAGCCTGGCCCTGCTCATCCTAAGGACGGAAGACAGGAAGCGCAAAAGGGCATTATGTTGTTGGTATCAGCGAAAGCTGCCTCTACCTGCATGAACCAGGAGGGGTAAGGGGATGGATTACAAGAAAATCGCCGTTATTGTGATTATCGGCGTGCTGGCGCTCAGCACTGCCGCCACGTCCTTCGCGCTGGTGAGGCTGAGCCTGCGGCAGCCGGACATCACGCCGGTCGCGCAGATCACTGAGACGCCGGAGCCTACCGCCGAGGCGTCGCCCACCCCGCCGGACAGCACACCGACCGACGAGCCGGTTATCGTCACGCTTGCGCCGACGCCGACGCAGATCCCGGTGCTGCCGACGGCCCCTCCCACCGGCTGCACGGACCTCGCCACCTTCGTGCAGGACGTGACCATCCCTGACGGCACGGTCGTGCGGCCCGGCCAGGCCTTCACCAAAACCTGGCGGCTGCGCAACGATGGCACCTGCACCTGGACGACCGCCTACGCCATTGTTTTTACCGGCGGGAACGCGATGGGCGGCCCGGCGGCACAAGCGCTCCCGGTGAGCGTTGCGCCGGGCGGCAGCGTGGACATCTCCATCAACCTGGTCGCGCCGGAAGCTCCGGGGACGTACCGGGGCGAATGGCAGCTTCGCAATGCGGCGGGGCAGTTGTTCGGCCTCGGCGCGGACCGCAACCGCCCGTTCTGGCTCCAGGTGCGTGTCGAAGCCGCGCCTGCGCCCACGGCGACCAACACGCCTGCGGTGACCATTACCGACTGGCGCGGCGAGTACTTCCGCTCGCGCACCCCGTCCGGTGCACCGGCGCTGGTGCGCAATGACCGCCAGATCGACTTCAACTGGCATGGCGACGCGCCCGACAGCCGCCTGCCCGCCGACGGCTTCTCCGCCCGGTGGACGCGCAGCATCACGTTTGAACCGGGCGTGTACCGCTTCCGCACGTTTGCCGACGACGGCGTGCGCGTATGGATCGGCGACACGCTGATCATCGATGACTGGCAGGACGGCGTCGCGCGGGAGAACACCGCGACCTACGCCATCACCGGCGGGGCGCGCACCGTGCGCGTCGAGTACTACGAGAACACCGGCGCGGCGGTTGTCCGCTTTAGCTGGGAGCGCGTCACCGAGTCGTCCTTCCCGCAGTGGCAGGGGCGCTACTGGGCCAACCGCAATTTTGAGGGCGCGCCCGTCATCATCCGCAACGACAGCCAGATCGACTTCAACTGGCAGCAGGGCCCGGTCTTTGCCGGGATGCCCGCCGACGACTTCTCGGTGCGCTGGACGCGCGACGTGGCATTCTCCGCCGGGGTGTACCGCTTCCATGCGACGGTGGACGATGGCGTGCGCGTGTGGATCGGCGATACGCTGATCATCGACGACTGGCGCGACTCGAGCGTGCGCGATCTGACGGTTGACGTGAGGCTGGGTCAGGGCACGTTCCCCATCCGCGTGGACTACTACGAACGCGGCGGCGACGCTATCGCCCGCGTGTGGTGGGAGCGGATCTCCGACCTGCCCACGGCGGTACCCCCCACCAGCCGCCCGCCGACCGCAACCGCGACGGTGACCAATACCGTCGCCGCGCCAACGGCCACCGCGACAGCGACCGCCACGGCAACGGCGACAGCAACCGGGACGGCGACGGAGCCGCCGCTCACCGAGACGCCAACGGCCACCGCCACGCTCACCGAGACGCCGACAGCGACGGCGACCGAAACGCCGACCGTCACCGCCTCGCCGACGTTCGTGCCGGATGGCTCGTCCATCGCCGGGTTCGTATGGCATGACGTGTGCGCGCTGACCGGGCAGCCCGCCATCAGCGCCGCCACCGGCGAGGAGCCGCCGGAGGACAACGGCTGCGTCGTGGCGGAGGATGGCACGTACATCGGCAACGGCCTGTTTGAGCTGGGCGAGCCGGGCATCCGGCGGGTGCTGGTCGCGGTCAGCCCCGGCGAGGATTGCACCGCCGATCCGATCCTGACGACGACCACGCGCCGCAACGGCTACTTCAGCTTCGCCGGGTTGGAGCCGGGTACGTACTGCGTGTTCGTCCCGGCGGGCGAGGATTCGCCGAACGCGGATCGCCTGCTGCCCGGTCGCTGGTCGTACCCCGACGCGAGCGGCAGCGTGATCGTCACCATTGAGGAGGGCAATCCTCTGCCTGAAGTCGCGTTCTTCGGCTGGGATTACGACCTGCTGCCCGACACGACGCGCTCGCCGCTGCGAAGCCTGCTGGGGATCGGCGGCAGCCGGAACCGGTAGGCCGCCGGGCGAACCGTCACGTTGCCTGAGAATACAGCACGCGTGCTTTGGCCCCTCATTCCGACCCGATGCGCGATGCTCCGCATCGACCGCATCGGCTCACCCTGAGGAATCAGAAGAGCCAGGCGGTGATGCCTGGCTCTCTTTTTGTTTTCAGCTTCTATCTCACTGAACCGGCACGGCCACGAAGTCAAGCTCCAGCGTCACATTCTCATCGACGGAAGCGACCTGCGGTGGCAGCCGCGGGATGGTGACAAACTCCGTGTAGGGGATGGTCAGCGAGGCGCGCCCCTCGATGCGCGTCTCGGACACAGGCATCGCCGTGGCGAGGAACGTCACGGGGCGCGTCACGCCACGGATGAGCAGGTCTCCGGTAATCTCGAAGTCGAAGGGCTGCCCCAGTGTGATACTCTCCGGCAGGCCGTTCAACGCCGTCGGCGTGAACGTCGCGTACTGGTACTCGGGGTTGGCCGTTTGCAGAATCGCGTCGCGCAGCGCCCGGTTGCGGAAGCCGTTATCCGTCTGGAGCGTGCTCAGGTCCACGCGGATCGCGCCGACCGTCGTCTGGGCCGGGTCCACGAAGTTCGGGTAAAGCTGCCCTTCGACGGCGTTCGTCACGCCCACGACGGTCGTATCGACCCCGGCGAGCACTTCCTGGATCACAAAGCGCGCCACCGACTCCTCCGGCACGATGGCGAAGGCCACAGGTTCGGCAGCCGCCGCCTCGGTGGTCGGCAGAACTTCCTCGACGGTCGGGCTGGCGGGCGCTTCAGCCGGCGCTTCGGTGGGGACTGGCTCTACCGGCGCAACCGCCTCGGTCGGCTGCTCGTCCGGCAGACTCTGCTGCGGGACAACGTTCTCGACGGCTGCGCCGCCGCTGCAACCAGTGACCACGAGCAGAGCCAGCAGCGTCGCCATTACAGTACCAGCAAGATATTTCCTCACGTTGAATTCCCCCTCATCAGTTCGTTTGTGCATGCAGAGCGCGGCATGCTTTCAAAACCTATTTAGGAATTATGGGGAGCGGACACTCAAATTTCTACACTTTTTGTCATTTTTACCCGGCGGCGAGCGCCAGACGCACCAACTCGCGCCTCAAACAGATCGCTATTCTCAACTATTCCGTACGGTTGGGTGAGACCTATCGGTAATGTCACGGGTAGTGGTACAGGAGGAACAGGATGAGAACGCAGACGAAGAGAGCGGCATGGGGCACGCTTCTGCTACTGGTGGTCGCGCTCGCACTGGCCGCGTGCGCGCCCCAGGTCGAGGGCGTCACCGGGGCAGGAGAGGAAGAGGCCGCCATCGAGCCGGAGGTCGCCCAGCCGACGGAGGCTCCAACCGACGAGCCTGAACCCACCGAGGCGCCAACAGAGATGGCCACCGAGGCGCCGATGACGACGAACGCCGTTGAAGTAGAGGACCAGGCGCTCGGCGAGGACAACACCGTTACCGTTGCCCGCGTGGTATCGGATACCATCGGCTGGATGGTCATCCACGCCGATGCCGACGGGCCGGGCCCGGTGATCGGCTTCTCTCCAGTGCAGGCGGGCGAGAACCTTGATGTGGTCGTCGAGGTGGACCCCGCTCAGGTGACCCCCACCCTCCACGCTATGCTGCACGTAGACGACGGCGAGGAGGGCACGTACGAGTTCCCCGATGGTGACCCGCCCGCGCGGGATGCAGAAGGCAATGTGGTGAACGTCCCCTTCGCGGTCGAGGGAGCGCCCGGTGGCGGGGCGGGTGATGTCACGTCCGTCGGGCTGGAGATGGTCGTCACGGGGCTGTCGGCACCCGTCGATCTGGAACCCGCGCCGGACGGCTCGGGTCGGCTGTTCGTCGTGGACCAGGTTGGCGTGATCCGGGTCATCACCGCCGAGGGCGAGATGCTGGAGGAGCCTTTCCTCGACCTGCGCGATCAGATCGTGCCGCTTGAGGCGGACTACGACGAGCGCGGCCTGCTGGGGCTGGCCTTCCACCCGGACTACGCCGAGAACGGGCGGTTCTTCGTGTACTACAGCGCCCCGCCGCGTGAAACCACCCCGGCGGGCTGGCCCAACGTGAACGTGCTCTCCGAGTTCACCGTCTCCGCCGATGACGAGAACCGTGCCGACCCCGCCTCCGAGCGCGAACTGCTCGTGTTCGACAAGCCGCAGCCCAACCACAACGGCGGCGACATCAGCTTTGGGCCGGATGGCTTCCTGTACGTGCCGCTCGGCGATGGCGGCGGCGCGAACGACACGGGCGAGGGCCACGTCTCCGACTGGTACGAGGACAACGAGGGCGGCAACGCTCAGGACCTGACCGAGAACTTCCTCGGCGCGATCCTGCGCATCGACGTGGACTCGGGCAACCCTTATGGCATCCCGGCGGATAACCCGGTCCTTGGCGACGCCACGGAGCCGACCGAGCGCTGGGCGTTCGGCTTCCGCAACCCGTGGCGTGCCACGTGGGACGCCGAGACCGGCGAGTACTACGTTGCCGACGCTGGGCAGGACCTGTGGGAGGAGGTCAGCATAGTCGAGAGCGGCGGCAACTACGGCTGGAACGTAATGGAGGGCACGCACTGCTTCGACGCAGAGACCCCCGAAGTATCGCCGGAGGAGTGCCCGGATACCGACCCCTGGGGCAACACGCTCCAGCTACCTATCATCGAGTTCCCGAACTCCAACCAGGAGGGCGGGGGTGACGGGCTGGTCGTGGTCGGCGGATACGTCTATCGCGGCAGCGCCATCCCCGGCCTCGCCGGGCAGTACGTGTTCGGGCAGTGGAGCCAGGCATTTGGCGAGCCGAGCGGCTCGCTGATGGTAGCCGCGCCAGCCGAGGCGGAAGGCGAGCTGTGGACCGTGCGCGACCTGAGCTTCACCACCGGTGAGGCCGACGTGCCGGGCCTGTACGTGCTTGCCTTCGGGCAGGACGCCGACGGCGAGCTGTACGTGCTGACGAGCCAGATGGCCGGGCCGGCGGGCGACACCGGCACGGTCTGGCGCATCGTTCCGGGTGAGGGCGGCATGGATGGCGGCGAGCATCAGCACGAGCCCGGCGCGGAACCCACCGACGAGGGCGCGGCAGCACCGGCGGGCGAGAACGAAGTCCTCATCGGCGGCCTGCGCTTCGAGCCGGCGCAGATCACCGTTGCGCCGGGAACCACCGTCGTGTGGACCAACACAGGCGGCACGCCGCACACCGTCACCGCGGATGACAACAGCTTCGACAGTGGGACGCTGTCGGACGGCGACACGTTTAGCTGGACCTTCGACGAGCCCGGCGAGTACCCGTACTACTGCCGGTTCCACGGCGGCCCGGGCGGGTCGGGCATGTCGGGGGTTGTTATCGTAACCGACGGGTAGCCTGACAAACAGGATGGCGGGGGTGGTACGCCGCCCCCGCCATACCCTCTGTCTCTAGCCTCATGCAAACTGGGAGATCGCGAGGATGTTCCCCTCGCTGTCCCTGAACCACGCGGCAAGCTCCCCGCCGACGCTGGCAACGCCGCGTTCGTCGGTTTGCAAGCCCGGCAGGTCGTAGTGCTCAAAGAGCACCCCGGCAGCTTCCAGCGCCTCGACGACCGCATACACGTCGTCAACCAGCCAGCCCGCGACGGTGTGCTCGGCGGGCAGCCCACCGGGACGCGGGTAGACAAACAGGGTCGTGCCGTTCCCCGCCGCAAACTGAGCGCCCGCTTCCATCGCCATGAGAAGCTCCAGCCCCAGCGTGCCCTGATAGAACTGGACCGCGCGGTCGAGGTCCTGCGCGGGCAGAATCGCCATTACGGGAAACGCGCCTAAGACCGACATGTGACGCTCCCTCTCTTATCCTCGGGAGGACGTTACCGCTACTGTAAGGCCAGACGGGAAGCCGAGTCAACCAGAACGGCGGGAGGCGAGGCGGAGCAAGCGGCGGCCCGGCCTGTGAAAAGCCGGGCCGCGCCGGAGATTTATCGGAGTTGATCGGGCGCTACGCC
>DGDY01000213.1:0-18810 GCA_002385675.1 Anaerolineales bacterium UBA3940
CAGCAGGCCGAAGGCGCTGGCCTCCGGCCCGCTGACAAGCTGGGCGTCCACCTCGTAGACCCCGTCGCCAAAGGCGCGCGTCTGGCGCGTCCAGGCGATGATGCCCGGCTCCTCGATGGCCAGCCGGTACACGCCGTCGATCACCGCGCCGCTGCTGCGCTCGCTGCCGCCGACCAGCCAGTCGTCCGCGCTGTCAAACGCGGTGAAGTACGGCCCTTCCGCCGTGACGACGGCGACCGTCGGGCGGGGCGGCGGACCGGTCAGCGCGCCCCCGCAGGCCGTCAGCAGAAGCGCGGCGAGGGCGAGCGCCGCCAGCGATCTCACCCCAGAGCCTCCGCGACCACCACCGCGAGGTCGCGCACGGGGATGTTCTCGCCCTTGCTCTGCGCCGCCGACGACAGCATGATGGTGCAGAACGGGCAGGCCGTCGAGATCGACTGCGCGCCGGTGCTGATCGCCTCTTCCAGCCGCATCTCGTTGACGGGCCTTGGCTGGTGCGTCTCGAACCACACCTGCGCGCCTCCACCGCCGCAGCACAGGCCCCGGTCGCGGCTGCGCGGCATCTCCACCAGTTCAATATCCTGCACCTGGATCAGCGCGCTGCGCGGGTCATCATAGACCTCGTTGTAGCGGCCCAGGTAGCACGAGTCGTGGTACGTCGTCAGTTCCTTGATCGGCTTTGTCAGCTTGAGATGCCCGTCGTTGATCAGCCGCGTGATGTACGTGCTGTGGTGCACTACATCATAATGGCCGCCGAACTGCGGGTACTCGTTGGCGAACGTGTTGAAGCAGTGCGGGCAGTGCGTGACGATGGTCTGGAACTCGTACTGGTCAAACACGGCGATGTTGGAGTGCGTGGCCTCCTGGTACAGGTACTCGTTCCCGGCGCGGCGCGCCCACTCGCAGTTGCAGCGCTCCTCGTCGCCGAGCACGGCGTAGTCGATGCCCGCCGCCTCGAAGATCTTGACCATCGCCCGCGCGGTCTTCTGGCTCTCCGGGTCGTACGCGCCTGCGCACCCGACCCAGTACAGCACATCGGCCTTTTTCTTCTTGGCCATCACCGGCACGTTAAGCCCGCTGGCCCAGTCGAGGCGGGTGCCGCGCGGGTTGCCCCAGGGGTTGCCGGCGCGCTCGGCCTGCATCATCGCGTTGCCGAGCAAGTCGGGCATGTCGCCTTCCATCAGCACGAGGTAGCGGCGCATGTCCACAATCGAGTCGACATGCTCGATGAGCACCGGGCACTCGTACACGCAGGCCCGGCAGGTCGTGCAGGCCCACAGCGCGTCCTCGCTGACGAACTCCCGCGTGACGGGCATCTCGGGCAGGCCGTTGCCTGAGCCGGGCTGCCGCAGCACCGGCCCGTAGTGGTCCAGCGCGCGGCGGATATCGAGGACGACCTCTTTCGGGTTGAGCGGCGTCCCCGCCATCCACGCCGGGCAGGCGGCCTGGCAGCGCCCGCATTCGGTGCAGGCGTCGCCGTCGAGAAGCTGCATCACGCTGAAGTGCTGGATATCCCGCGCACCAAAGACCTCGACCGTTTCATCCTCCAGATCGAGCGGGCGCAGCGCCCCTGGCTCGCGGAAGGATGAGAAGAACACGTTGAGCGGCGAGTAGATGATGTGCTTGAGCGGGAGGTCGAGGAAGACGGCGTAGATGACGGCGGTCAGCGAGAAGTGGAAGATCCACGTGGCAAGGTGGGCGGTTTGCAGTGTCGCCTCGTTCACGCCGAACAGCACCCACAGGCGGCTGACGGCGTACCCCGCAAAAGACCATGTCTGCCAGGGCGGCTGCACCACGGCCAGCCGGAAGGACTCGATCAGCAGGCCGCTCAGCAGGTCGATGAGCAGGATCCACAGCATCGCCTGGAAGCCGAAGCTATACGTCAGGCGGTTGGGGCGGAATGTGGCACGGCGCCCCAGGGCCAGCGCCAACCCGAAGATGCCGATCAGGGTGACAAAGTCCAGCACCAGCTCGTAGACGAGGTAAAAATCGCCCTGGAGCAGCTTCGCGTCGAACAGCAGCACGAAGATGTCGTAGTCGATGGTGGCCAGCGCCGTGCCGATGAACAGCACGATCAGCGAGAGGAAGATCGACATGTGCATGATGCCGCTGTAGTTCTCGCGCAGGATGCGCACCTGCGCCACCGCGTATTTGAATACGCGGCGCAGCCGCTCCCAGAAGCGATCGGTGGGCAGCTTGCCCTCGCCCTTGTACCACATATTACGCCGCAGCCACAGCTTGCCGAGCAGCACGATCAGGCCGAGCGCCTGTGTGGCATAGAGCAGCGTAATCGCCCAGTCGGGTATGTTCCAGTAGGTGTCACGGAATGGCATTGCGGAGACTCCCCCTCGGAGGTTGACCAACGCGCGCCGCCGCTGATGGCGGGTGCCGGCGTGCGCGCACCTGTAATGGCGCCAGTTTAGCACGTGCCCGGGGGGATGACAATGCGAGGGGCGTCGGCTGTGGGGTGAGGTTGAAGCTCAACCGCTCTGCACCCCCTCTGCCGCTGCGAAGCAGCGGCATCTCCCCCTGCTAGGGGGCGATTCGATCCATGTCACATAACCTCCCCCTTGCAAGGGGAGGAAGGGCTGCAGCCGCAGGCGGCGGGACAGGAGGGGGGTCGCAGCGGCAAAAGTGCCGTGCGGACAGCCTCGCAAGCGTCAGGGCTGCCGCCCCATGCAACCATCCCCCGCCGCGCGGCGTAAATACAGCATAAGAACGCGCACCGAGATGCGTGCTGACTGGCACTGCACAGGCAGATCATGTATAATGGTTTCGCATGGGGCCGTAATGGCTTCGACAGGGAGGGATGCAAACTCACTGCGAGCCGGAGCGCACTGGACTCCGTGATCAAAGTGCAAAACAATAAATGCCAACGAGCAGACACCTGCTCTGGCGATGGCTGCGTAAGTAGCCTAAGCCAAGCTGACCCCTTGCGAGGGGTCACGTCCGCCTCAGTTTGACAGCGTCGGCTGAGTTCCGGGCGTCATAAAGGCGCTGGTGCGGTGCTCGCCGGTCTCCGGGCAGCACCTAAGACCAAAAGGGAGACTAGCCCCCAGCCGAGCCTGCCGGTTGGCGCGGGGCGGGGCGAAACATGCAATAAACCGGCTACGCTCGTAGACGTGAGGGCGCGAACTTTCTGGACGGGAGTTCGATTCTCCCCGGCTCCACTGTCAGCGACCCGAGGCGCGTGCCCGGGTCGTTTTGTTTTTGTCCACAGATTTCACAGATGGCACGGATTAAAAGGTTTGTCCACAAATGACACGAATGGCACTAATGTTTTTATTCGTGTCATTCGTGCCATTCGTGGATACCCCCCTTCATCTGTGCTATCTGTGTCATCTGTGGACTCACTCACTCTCCCACCGCGATCTCAAGCAGCGTGACCGCATCGCCGAGCGGCGTGCCGTCCGCGCCGGTAGCAGGCAGCCGTCGCCAGTCGAGCGGCAGGTACAACCCGACCTGCACCGTGTACGCGCCGGGCGGTGAATCCTCGCGGATCTGCACGGCGTACGAATCCACGATCACCTGTCCGGGCCGCCAGCCGGTGGTCGGGTGCGTGCCGCCCCCCGGCTCCTGATCCTGCTGGCCCCACACAAAGTTGTTTGTTTCCGTGTTGGGCGTCTCACCGACCACGTGCACGAACACCTTGTACCGCTCCGGTATGGGCGCGTCTGCCTGCCAGTACAGCGTCACGGGGACCGTCTCGCCGGGTGCGAACGCCGTTTGCGGCGGCAGTTCCGCCGCGAGCAGCGTGATATGCTCGCCAAAGCGCACGTGGAGTTCCACCGCGCCGGGCGGGATGCTCACGGCCTCGACCGGGCGGGCGGGGCGCAGACGCACCCGGCCCAGCGTCTGCCACGTCTCCCCGGCGACGAACACGAGGTCCGCCGGGCCGGGGAGCGTGTCGGCGGGCACGAACAGCCGCACCGGCAGGTAGTGATCGCCTGCCGCGCCGGAAGGCAGTTCGGCCAGCACCGAGGCGATCTCCGCGCCGTGCCGGTCGATGAGCTTTAGCGCGACGGTGGGGTTGCCCTCAAGCGGTGTCTCGACGTGCCAGCCCAGCCCGACCGTGAGCAGGTCGCCCGCGCGAGGCGTGCGCGTCGGGAGGGCGTAGCCTGCCAGCCGCACGCCGTCCGCAATCGGGGCGCTGATCGCCTCGAAGCCCGGCGGCCACCCGGCCACCCGGTCGAGCGTGCCCGGCGCGGCCCGTTCCTCCGTCAGCGCGTAGAACCAGAGCTGCGCCTCGGGGAAGTCGTAGCGGCGCACCGCTTCGGCACGGGCGGCGAGCAGCTTAGCAAGGCGGTTGTCCGGGTCGGTGACGGGCGCGTACTGGGTCTGCACGAGCCACACGCCCTGCGCGTTTGACAGCGGTTCGAGCAGGCTGGCGGCATAGGCGTCGTCGCGGATGGTCTGCGTGTAGGTGATGGGCGTGTAGTCGCCAGGGTAGTGGTAGGCGAAGATCGGCCAGTCCTGATCGTTGTTCAGCACCACGGCGTCGCCGGGCTGGCGCAGCGCCGCGAGCGCGGCGGCAGCGGAGATGGCATCGTCTCGCAGGTCAAGGCCCTGATAGTAGCCCGCCAGCCGCACGCCCGATGCAATCAGCGGCACGGCGAGGGCGGCAACCGCGAGCAGGCGCGCCGCGCGCTGCCGGGCGCGGCTCAGGGCGGCCAGCCCCCAGCCGAGCAGCAGGTAGGCGGCAGGCGAGAACAGCAGGAAGTAGCGGGCGGAGGGCGTCGGGTTGTCGAAGCGCTCGGCACGGGGCAGCGAGAACAGTATCCAGATGAACACCGGCGGCAGCGCTGCGCCGAACGCCAGCAGCGCCCACGCTGCCCGTAGTTGCACGCGGCGGGCCGACCGCCACGCAAAGATCGCCGCCGCAATGAAGATCAGGGCGGCGGCGACAAGCAGTACACCGGCCCGCTCGATGTTCTCCGAGATGCCGAGCAGCACGACGCTCAGGTACAGCCGCGTGATGAAGCCGAGGTCGGCGGCGATGGGCTGTGCGGCCTCGACGATCATCTGCCCGCGTGCGTAAATCAGCCAGGGCAGCACGAGCGCCAGCGCGCCTGCCTGTGAGGCGAGCCACGGCCCGGCCAGCCGCCCGCGCCGCTTCCGCGTGGCGACCGCGATCAGCAGGCCGAGGTTGGCTATGGCGACCACCCCGGCAAACACGTAGAACGTCAGCAGGCCGCCCGCTGTCGCCAGCCCCAGCACGAGCGCCCAGCGCCAGCGCCGCCGGGCTCCGGTAATGAGCTTCAGCGCGGCCCACAGCACGAGCGCCGCGAACAGCAGCGCGAGCACGTGCATGCGGATCTCCTGCGACCAGCGCACCGCGAGCGGTGAGGCAGCCAGCAGCAGGGCGGCGAAAATGCCCGCGCGCCCCCCGCCGGCGGTCCGCCCGGCGCGGTCGATCACTGCGACGGCGAGCAGACCGAGCAGCGCGGAGAGCAGCCGCAGCGCAACCTCCTCTTCCCCGGCAAGCGCCCGCCAGCCGCGCAGCAGCAGGTAGTACAGCGGCGGATGCACGTCCACCGCCGTCTGGTAGAACAACTCGCCAGGCGGCTGCCGGGCTATCCATACCGAGAAGCCCTCGTCCCACCAGACGGAGTCGCCGCCCAGGGCGAGCACGCGCAGCGCAAAGGCCGCGAGCAGCACGAGCGTCATCAGGGCGAGCCGGTAGGTTGACCGGTTGGAAGCGGGGATGTGCGTCATGGGACCTGATGCTTATTACACGTCGAGGCCGGCCTGATGGCCGACCTCGATAGCATAGCGCGGGGTGGGGCGAGGCGACAACCTCACCCTCACATCAGCGACGTGACCGCCTCCGGCAGGGTGAAAGACCCGTCCGCCCCGCGCGGGAAGTCCACAACGGCGACAACCGCCGCCACATCGAGCGGCGCGTACAGGTGCGGGAACTGCTCGCCCGGTGTGCCGGGGCCGTCGGGTGGCTCCCAGCGCAGGTTGTCCGCTACCTGCGTCGCGTCCACAACGAGCAGCACAAGGTCATCCCGGTCGGCGTAGAGGGCGTTCGCCACTTTGACCACCTGCGTGGGCGTCGAGAAGTGGATGAAGCCCTGGCTTGCCAGCGAGTCTGCCCGATACTCGCCGGACTCCGTCGCCGCCTGCCACGCCTCACGCGTGGTGATGTGCAGAATCAGGCTGCTGTGCGCGCCTGCCATCAGCCGAACCTCCTGCCGCGCACAGCCCGCCATTCCAACTCGCGGTGCAGGTCTTCGCGGGTATCACACTCCACCGGGTCGATCAGCACGTCGGGGCGGAAGGCCTTGATGCGCGCCGTCACCTCATCGATATCCTCGCTCCGCGCGAGGATGGTCAGCGCGACGCTGCGCCCCGCCGGGATGAGCGCCATCTGCCGCCAGTCGGCGGTGACGGTGGGCCGGAACTCCTGCCAGTAGCGCCAGCCCACATCGAAGAACCAGCCGGGGTCCACGCCGGGTGCGAACACCAGCCAGTGATGCGCAACCTGTGCGGACGCCTCGTCGCTGAGAGCCTGCCCGGCGGCCTGCTCGCCCTCTGCAGGCGTCTCATCGGGCGCCGACTGCGCGACCATCTCGACGGCGGGCTGATCGCTGGCGGGAGCCGTATCGCTGAACTCCTCCTCCGACCAGTCGCCGGTCATGTCTACAATCTCATCGTCGGTGTCCTCGCCCGGCTCCGTCTCGCCCTCCCAGGACATGGCCGCGCCCTGAAGTTCACCACCGGACGGCTCGCGGTCCTCCATCTCGGGCGGGATGGCCGCGCCGCCAAGCGGTTCGAGCAGAACGTCCTCGGTTTCCTCCAGGTCGGGCGGCAGCGGTTCGGGCTGATCACCGCCGAGGTCCTCTTCCCAGTCGTCCTCCCCGGTCATTTCCGCAAGTTCTTCGGGGTACTCCGCGCCGGTGAGGTCGGCAAGCTCCTCCTGCATGTCTTCCGGGAGGTCGCTGATTCCCTCGATGCCGGGCACAGCACTCGCCGTCTCCGGCTCCTCCCAGGCGTCCACGGTCTGCCCGGTGAGGTCTTCGTAATCGGGTTCGACCTCGGACTCGGGGCGGCCCATCTCGGAGGCCATCCATGCCGCGTCCGTCTGGTAGGATTCGAGAGGCTCCTCCGGCGTGTCGATGGCGATCAACTCCTCAAGCGACTCCTCCCCCGGCTGATCGGCGGGGGTGCCGCCCAGCAACTCTTGAAGCTCCTCCTCCGGCAGTTCCTCGGCCAGCCAGGCAGGGATTTCGCCCTCCTCGTCGCGGTCGGGCGCGTACTCACCGTTCTCCGCCTCGCTGAACGGCATCTCCCCGGCCTCGTTGTCAAACCCGCTCGTCTGGAACGGTTCCGGCTCGTCCTCGCTGTCAGGTTCTTTCGCCTCGCGGCGGCCTGTTGCGTCCTGCTCGGCATCGGCGCGATACTGGGCCTCGGCGAGCCAGGCGGGCAGCTCTTCATCGTCGTCGATGGGCGTCGCCTCGCCATCCACGACGAACTCATCTTCCGGTTCAGGCTCCGGCTCGAAAATGCCGCCCGTGTCGATGCCCGGCACCTGCTTGCGCAGCGGCGGGTCATCGGCCATGCGCTCGATGGCCGGGAGGATGCCCTGCGCCTCGTAGAAGGCGCTCTCATCGCTGAGGCACATGCCAAAGAACCACGGCGGCCCCTGCCGCACGATCCACTTCCACATCGCCACGACGGCCTCGGCGTGCGATTCGATGTTGTAGGGCGGATAGGCTGTGTCTGGCTGGAGCGGGCTGCCGTCCTTCTGCGGAATGGGCAGGATGCCGCCTGCCGTACCGACGACGGGCACCGGCCCGGCGTCGAGGTGGTGCTTCAAAAGCTGGATGAACGCCTCGCCTGCCGCCACCAGCCCGCCAACATCGCCGAAGCGCGCGGCGCTGCCGCTGCCCCGGAACACCGTCCGGCCCGGGTCATGGTGCTGCATGATCGGGTCATAGGGGTACTCGAAGTGCCAGCCGCCCTCGTCTGCGCTCTGCTGGTAGTAGGGGCGGGCGACGTTCGGCGGGCCGCCCGGCGGCTCCTGATAGAAGTGGTTGCCGATGCGCGGGTGTGTGGCGGCCCACAGCCCGCGCCCAACGACTCGCAGGAAGCGGTCGGCGTGGACCTCCTTGAGGTAGCGCAGCATGGCATCGAGCCAGTACACGGTAGACGTGGCGCGGTCGGCGCTGGCAGCGAGCGCCGGGAAGGCCGGGTAGCCGCCCATCTCAATGATGCGCTCCGCCCAGTCGAGCCAGTTATCCATCAGCGGCCCGATCGCGTCGCCGTTCTCCCACGTCACCTCGACCGAGCGCTGCGGCCAGAAGTCCTCGGTGTTAGGCTCGCTGTACAGCTCAAACCAGCGCACGCCCACGCTGCGGTACTCCCGGAGCGTGGCGTACCAGTCGTCGGGCACGGGCATCGCGCCGGGGCTGGAGCGGTGGATGCGCACGATGGGCGTCACCCCGCTCTCGACCAGCTCGGCGGCTTCGTCCACATACTCATCGCCGCCCACGACCAGCGCGGCCCAGCCGGCCTGCGGGCGGGTGTAGCGGCGCGGATCGACGGATTGGAACGGGCCTTTGTTCTGCAGGCCGCGCGGGTTGTGGGACCACTCGTAATCTTGCAGATTCATGCTCGTTCCTCCGTTCCAAAGCGCTGTTCCGCGGCGGCGCGCTGGTTCAGACGGGACTCAAGGCGTGGCAGGTCCTCGGCGATGATGACGTCAAGGTGAACATCCCGGCGCAGCGCCCTGAGCTGGCGCTTGATTCTCTCCGCAGCCTGCTCGGTTGCGAGAACCGTTACGGCAATTGTCGCGTCGGGGTGGATGAAGGACAGGAGTTCAGTGTCCTGAGTAACGATGGGCTGGAACTTCAGCCAGTACTCGCGCGCGGCCTGCGTGAACCAGGCTCCCGGCAGTTCCGGCGGCAGAATTAAGAAGTGGTAATCGAAATGGTCTGCCATGCGCGTCCCTTCCTCATGGTAGTGGGTCACACGTTGATGATAGCATAGCATCGTGCCGAATCGAGGGCAAAGGGGCCCGTGTGGTGCGCTGCTTTCAACCCCACCCCCCATCCCTCCACGCCGCAGGGAGGGGGGAGTCGGCGCAGCCAACTCCACGGGGCGCAACGCAGTGGCGATGGGGTGAGGTTCAGCCCGCCAGCCCGCCGATCGCCTCGCGGGCGAGCGCCAGCACCCGCTCGACGGTTTCCGCCTCCGTACCGACCGGCACAGCCTGCACCCGCACGCCCTGAGCGCGCACCTCGGCATCGAGCGCGGCGGCGAGCGCGCCGAGCGCCCCCTGCGTGGCGGCGAACGCCGCGCCGCCCTCGCCCGGCTCGCGGGTCAGCAGGGCGATCAGCCCGCCGCCCTCGTCGGCCATCACCCGCGCAGCAAGCTGTGCGGCCAGGTACGCGCCGATCAGGTTGACCTCGACGGTGCGCCGCAGGTCCCACTCGTCCATCTTCAAGGCCGGCTGGCGCGGGCTGACGTGGGCGTTATGGACGAGCAGGTGCAGGTGGCTGCCGTAGCGGTCCCGCGTGGTTTCGATCATCCCGGCAAGCTGGAACTTGTTGGCGACATCGCCCTGCCAGGCGAATGCCTCGCCGCCCGCCTCCACGATCGCCGCCGCGACCTGCTCGGCGCGGTCGGGGTTGAGGTCATTGACGCATACACGCACGCCCGCCGCGCCAAGCGCCCGCGCGAGCGCCGCGCCAATGCCGCGCCCGCCGCCGGTCACAATGGCGCTGACTCCGTCCGGGAACTGAGTGGAATGGGTCATCAGGTTGGTCCTCGCTTGGATGTGGGGAGGTTGAATACCCCGTAATTGTAGAGGAAGCAGGCGGGGATGTCTATGCGGAAAAATGCCGGGGCACGGGCGACGCCGCACCCCGGCAGCCGCATACGTGCTAGCGGCGCTGTTCGGCCTGGCGGTTGATGCTTGCCATCGCCAGCCGGGTCAGGTCCTGGTCGAAGCGGTCTTCCTCGTCCAGCGTCTTTTGCAGGGCGGTCGCCGCGTCCGGGTCATCCATAAGCTGAGCATAGGCGCGCGCCGTGCCGTAGGAAGCGATCTCGTAGTGCTCGCCCTTCTGTACAGCGGCGATGATCGCGGCGTCGAGCACATCCTTCTGCGCGTCCTTCATCTTCAGGACTTCCTCGGCCTCCTGGATGATGCCCTTCATCCCATGGCAGACCTTGCCGTTGGGCTTTGCGCCGATGCTGTCGAACAGGCGCTCCAATCGTTCGATCTGACGCTGCGTGGTCTGCTGGTGCTGCTGAAGGTACTCCTTCAGCTCCGAGTTCGACGCCGCATCGTGCATCTTCGGCAGCGCGTCCATAAGCTGCTGCTCGGCGTCGTAGATGTCCAGCAGTGTTTCGACGTACCAATCCATGAGCTGCTGCATCGTGTCCCCTCCTCCATACTCTCACCGCTTACTTTACACCTCACCCCTCGATAGTAGAGAGCCGGGGATAAAAAAGTCCTATCAATCGTGTAAAAAGAATCCTAAGAAGCCCGGCATGCGGATGGCCGGATGGGAGATTGGCGCCGCCGGGCCGCTACGCCAGCCCGGTCCCTACACGTGTGACGAACGCACTGATCGCGCCGAAGTAGCGGTCGGGGTTGGTGAAGATGAGGTCGTTGTGCCCGGCGTACTCGATGATCAGCAGGCGTTTATCGCTTGCGGGCGAGGCCTCGTGCAGTTCGCGGGCGTTGCTGGCGGGGATGAGTTGATCTGCCGCGCCGTGAATCACGAGCAGCGGCATGTCGATGCGCCCCATCTTGCCGAGGTTGTCGAAGGGGTCCGCCAGGCCCTGAAGCCGGTCGGCGGGCAGCCCGAGGTGGATAAGCAGCGCCAGCGCGCGGGAGAAGCCGCTCTCGATAATGAGCCCGGCGTGTGTATCGCCCGCCTCGTGTGCGAGGTGGATGGCGGGCGCGCTACCGAGCGAGCGCCCCATAATAAAGCGTGGCGCATCCGGCTCGACGCCGCCTTCCTCCAGCACGCGGGGCAGCGCCTCGTGGACGGCGAGCGCATCGGGCAGGAGGGTGCTGACGCGCGGCTCGCCGGTGCTCCAGCCGTAGCCCCGGTAGTCCACGACGAGCAGCGACACACCGATCTCGTCGTAGAGCGGCGCGATGCCGTCGTAGTCGGGCGCGATCTCGCCGTTACCGTGAAATAGCAGAACGAGCGGCGCGGCGGGCGCGGCCCGGTAGAGCCGGTAGCCGAGCGCGATGCCATCGCCCACAGGGATCGTACCGTCGGTCACGTTCTCGCGGCGTGACCCCGGCTCCGCCCGGCGCGGGTAGAACAGGAACGAGGCGATCTGCGGGTTGTCTAACTCGGTCATGGTTGGGTTCTCCATTCAATTTGCCGCTGCTTTCAGCCCGTCTGCGCAGAATGCTTGTGCGCCGCACTGTACATGGCTTCACCTGCGAACCCCACCCCCTCACCGCTCTGTGCGCACGAAGGCGTAGATGCGCGGGTGCAGCCCGCCCTGAAACACCTTCACCGCATCCACCAGCGACCACAGCGGCGCGATATCCCCCAGCAGGCTCTCGAACAGCTCGATCATGTGCGTGATCACCACGAGGCGCGCGCCGGGCCGCGCCACCCGTGCCCACTCGCCGAGCGCCGCCGGGTACACCCAGTCCAACTGGGATTGGTCGCCGACAAGCTGCCCCCAGGGCAGGTCGGCGACGATGGCCGTGCATACGCCGTCGGGGATGCCTACCAGGTTGGTGGCGTCCATCTCCAGCAGGTCGATGCGGTGGCCGAGCGCCGCCTCCTGAACGTTCTGTTTGGCGCAGGCCAGCGCGTTGATGTCGTTGTCGCAGCCCGCCACGATGTCCGCCGGGCCGCGTGCCAGCCGCTCGATGAGCAGCGTGCCGGAGCCGCACATCGGGTTGAAGAAGAAGTCGTCAGGCTGTGGGTTGGTCAGGTCGATCATCGCCGCCGCGATGGTGGCGTTCAGCGCGCCGGGCATGTCGCACACGCGCCAGTGCCGCGTGGCGAGCGGGCGCGGCGAGAGCCGGAGCAGCACATCCCAACTGCGCTCCGCGCCCGGCGTCGGGCGGACCCGCATCAGCAGGTCGGCGTCGTCGGGCTGGTTCTCCATGCGGGTATGCGCGGCGATCTCGTCGCCGAGCCGCTGGAACACCGAGGAGTCCTTGCCGGCGGCGCTGAAGCGGAACGTGCGGAACGAGCGCGGCGGGTGTAGCCGCTCAATCTCGTGGATCTCGTCGAGGAGTCGGTGGAAGTGCTCGTGGCCCAGCAGCGCCCTGGGCCGGGGGATGTCGAAGCGGAGCAGGCGATAGACGGCAACGACGGTGCGCAGCCCGAGCAGGTCGTAGGCGTCGCCCCGGTAGGTGAAGGGCAGCGTGTCTTCTTTGCGGCTGTGGTGGATGGTGACCTGATCGCCAAAGCGGCGCTCAAGCTCGGCGGTGGCAAAGCGCTTCAGGCCGGGCAGGACTTCAGCTTCGTACTGCATGCGGCAGGTGGTTCTCCTTCACTGGGATGAGGTCTGTCTCCATCTTACCGCATCGCTGATGAGTTAAGGTAACCCCACTCTCGCAACGCAGGGAGGGGATTTTATGTGCGAGACACGCGCCCCATGAACCGTGGCTTTACGGAAATTGCGGTAGGGGCGGGTCTCAGACCCGCCCCTACGGGCCGTCGCATCGGGAGCTGCGAGGAACCCCACCCCCGCAGAGCGTCACCCCAGGTTGGGCACGAGGATCCAGAAGAGCGCGTAGACGGCCAGCAGCGGCAGCCAGCCCATCACCACGAGCGGCAGCCACGCCAGCGCACCGTGCCAGCGAGCGGGGAGGAAGCGCGCAACGAACCGCGCCCAGCCCCACAGCCCGGCGGCAGCCGTCAGCCCCAGCGGGATCAGTGCGGGGTACAGGTAGCGACCCTGAAACTGCACGAAGGTCAGGTTGTAGTAGCCGAACTGCACGACAGCCAGCCCAACGAGTGCGGCGAGCACCCACAGCCCGGCGCGCGTGGTGCGGGTCAGCGGCGGCGCACCACGCCGGGTGGCGATGAGCAGGGCCAGCCCGGTGGCGAGCTCCAGCAGGAACGCGCCGATCAGCCAGTAGATGCGCGGCGGCATCGGCACGGCCATCCAGCCGAACTGCCCGAAGAAGCTGTGGAAGGTGGTGCTGAGCAGGCGCTGTGCGTACGCGCCCGCGCCGATCTCCGCGATGAGGTCAGCGGTGCGAAGCTGCCCCACAACCGCCGCCTCGTGCGCAGTCTGCGCGAACAGGTCCGGCCAGCCGTACACGGCGACGTTCCGGCCCCACCACAGCGCGCCAAGCGCGACTGCAATCCCGCCCGCCCAGGCTGCCTGCCCGGCGAACCAGCGCGCCGAGCGGCGTTCGTGGGCGGCGCGGAAGGCAATTGCCAGCGCGACGACCAGCACCGCCGGGCCGTAGACTGTCAGCTTGGTGAGGAAGGCCAGCCCCGCCAGCAGCCCGAGCAGCGCCGGGTGCGGCCTGCGGGCGGGCTCGCCCGCGCCGAGATAGCCGAGTGCCAGCACCAGCAGCGCGCCGAGCACCAGTTCCGCCAGGGCGTCGTTGTTCACGCTCGACAGGATGGCGACGTGCTGCGGGATGAAGGCGACGAACACGGCGGCGGCCAGTGCCAGCGGCGGCGATCCGAGCAGCCGCGCCGCGACGAGGTAGGCCATCACCACGACGCCCGCGCCCAGTACAACGGATACCAGCCGCAGCGCGAGCAGGCTGCCGCCCGTCAGCGCGAAGACGGGCGTGGCGAGCAGGTAGTAGAGCGGCGGCTGATGGTCCTCGTACTCCAGCCTGGAGAGGCGGGCGGGCGGCGGCTCCTCACGCGAGGCGACCTCATTGATGAGGGCGGTGTCCCAGTCGCCGGGCGCGATGACCGGACAACACCCGCCGCCCGCGATCTGCGCGACGTAGTTGTAGTGCGCGGGCTCATCCGGGGCCTGCCATGCCGGGGTGTAGACGGCATACAGCGTGCCTACCACGAGGAAGACGAGGACGACGAGCGCGAGCAAGACGCGGGCGGCGCGGGGGTGCATCATGCGGGCTGCCTGGTAGCGTTAATCTGTGCGGAGGCCAGCCGGGTGACGACGAACAGCCACGGCGCGCCGACGCCGACCCACAGGCCGATGAGCGCGTAGCTCACGAAGGCGAACACGGCGTTCTCCGGGAGCACCGCGCCCAGCCCGAACTCAAGCACGCCCACCCCGACAAAGCCGATCAGGAAGCGCAGCAGGCGCTTCGTCCAGTCACCGCCCGCGCTGAAGCGCTGGTAGTGCCAGTCGAGCGCAAAGCCGAGCGTCATGCCGAAGAAGAGCGCGCTGGTCGAGAGCGCCGACTCAATAAGGTCCTGCGGCGGCACGGGCGGGCTGAGCCACTGCGGCGAGGTCGCCTCGAACAGCACCGGGTGGATGATGATCATCAGTGCGGTGATGCCGACGATCAGCGCGAGGTGCGAGCCAAGCGACAGCCCCGCCAGCCAGTCCGCGATGCGTGGCTCCAGCCAGGCGTACAGCGCCAGCAGCACCAGCGCAATGAGAATGCCGGACGCGACATCCTGCGGGTAGTGCACGCCTAGCACCATGCGGGAGGCGGCCATCAGCAGGATGTAGAGCACGGCGGCGACCGTCACCCAGGCGCGCCGCGCGTGCCACGCGGCAAAGCCCGCGAGGCTCGTTGCGCCCTGAGCGTGCCCGCTCGGCAGGCCGTAGGAGGTCTCCTCGACCATGTTGGACACGTCAGATGAGATGAAGTAGGGGCGCGGGCGGCCAAACAGCGACTTCGCCCAGCCGACGACCCAGGCGGTGAGCGCGATCAGCACGCCGAGCCGCCGCCCGAGCTTCTCGTCGAGGCTCCAGTACACGAAGGGCAGCACGAGGATGTAGAACTCGGTGATGCCCAGGTAATGAAATACCATCGCAAGGGATGTGACCAGCGGCGTGCGCCACGACTGGAACCACAGGATGACGTCAAGACCCCAGCCGGTTTCCAGAACTCCCATAGCGCTTTGTCTCCTTCTCCTGGCGGTGGGTTAAATAGCCACAGCCCCGGCCTTACCCTGCTATCTGCCCGCCTGCTCCGGCGCGGCGGCGAGAGCGTGAGGCTCATCGGGCAGGGCGAGCGCGGGGATCTGCCTGCGCACCACAAACCACAGGCCGATCAGCACGGGCAGCGCCACCAGCGCCACGACGAGTGGCAGGTCATGGGCCGGCGTCAGCTCGTAAAGCTGCCCGGCGGCTGCGGCGGCAATCGCAGCGGCGACGGCGTAGGCCGTCTCGACGATGCCAAAGGCTAGCCCCTGGTTGCGTGCTGACACGACATCCGCCGCGCGGGCGAGGGCCAGCGTCCGCACGACGGCCAGCGCCCCCACGCCGAAGAAGGTCACTGCCAGCAGCGCGGGCTGTGCGAACAGCCAGATGCCGAGCAGCGCCAGCGTGTACACGCCGAGCGCCGCGGCCAGGCTCCAGCGCGGGTTGAGGCGGCTGGCGACGGTGTTCAGCACGACGGTCCCCAGGGCGTCAATCGAGAACAGCAGGCCGATGTACCCCAGCGTCAGACCGCGCGCCTCCTGCAGGAAGTTGGGCAGAAGCTGGTAGCCGGTGAACATCGCCACGAAAATCAGCGCGTAGTACAGGCTGAGCCGCTGGAAGCGGCGGTTGCGCAGCAGGTCGGCAGGGCGCTCGGAAGTCGGCGGCGCGGTGACCTCCACCTCGGTCGTGAGCAGGACGATGGCGGTCGAGAGCGCGAACACCCCCGTTGAGATCCACAGACCGGTGCGGATGCCCCAGCTTTCGGCGACCAGCCCACCCAGCGCGGGCGAGACGATCAGCCCGGCGGTGTAGGCGGCGAACACGGCGGCGAGCACGCGGTCCGTCTGCCCGGCGCGGGCGCTGCCGGGGGGCATGTTCTGGATGGCGTAGGCGCTGAGCGACGGCATCGCAAAGGCCGAGATGCCATACACGACAAGCCCCGGTATGAAACCCTGCCACGTCGTCGCCAGCGCGCACATCACCGTGCCGAGCACGCCCAGGAACCACGACGCGACCATCACGCGGTGCGGGCCGATGCGGTCAGCGAGGTAGCCCGCCGGAATGGGCAGCAGCGCGCGCACGGCCAACTCGATGGCGAGCGCCAGCCCGACCTGCGCCTCCGTCGCTCCAAGCTGGACGAGGTACAACTGCCGGAAGTTGATGTACCACAGCCCCTCGCCGAGCGCCCAGACGAACAGGGCCAGCATCAACAGGCGGTTGTTGCGGCTCAGCATGCCCAGCATCAGCTTACTACCGCCCGCACAAACTCGGTCACGGCCTCAAAGACCTGCGGGTACTCGATGTCCTCGGTGCAGACATGCCCGCTCCGCTCCAGCACGAGGCAGCGCTTATCGGTGCTGCCGATGCTATTGTAGATCTTGTCGAGGTTGTCGAACGTGACGGTTTGGTCGGCCTTCGAGTGGACGAGCAGGGCGGGCGCGACCACGAGGTGCAGGCGCTCGTGCAGCACGCGCAGCATATCCCTCATCTGGCGCATGGCGGGCAGCACCCACACGTCATAGCCCGGGCGCGGAATCGGTTCCTCACCCCGCTTGATCTGCTCGGCGCGGACGTGCTCAAGGAACTTCTGCCGTGCCTCCGGATCGCGCGCCTTGGCGACGCGGTCGACCAGCCTGCTCATGATCGGCAGCAGCGGGTGCTGGAGGATGGGCATATCGTACACGGCAGACAGGGTGACGACGCCCGCCACCGGCACCTGCGAGGCAAGCATCAGCGCAAGCGCACCGCCCATCGAGAGGCCCATCACGAAAATCTGATCACAGTGCTGGCGCAGCAGTTCGTAGCCGGCCATCACATCCGCCACCCACTCGCGCCAGTGGACGTGCTTGAGGTCATCGGGGGTGGTGCCGTGCCCGGCAAGGCGCGGCCCGTAGACCGTCCAGCCCTGCTGGTTGAGGTGCTGGCCCAGCCAGCGCACCTCGAACGGCGTGCCCGTCATGCCGTGAAGGGTCAGGCAGCCGATCCGGTTGCCGGGGTAGAAGAAGGGCTCAGCGCCGGGAAGAATGGAGATGATGTTGGAGTTGGTGTGAGTGCTCATATGCAGCAGTGTATCATGATGTGTTTCAAAGACGAAGCCGTTGCCGCCGCAACGCTTGATGTTAGAACCCCTCGCCCGCGCCTGCGGTTCGGGGGGTGAAGGTCAGCCGGTAGCCCGGCACGGACTCCGCGCCGCTGTCGGTCGTGCAGACGCCCGCACTCAGCCCTGCGACCGGATCGCTGCGCCCGACGAGCGTCAGCGAGTACGTTTCGCCGGGCTGCATCTGGTAGTCGGCATAGCCCAGGCCGCGCTCCGGCTTCAGCCCGGTGAAGAACGACTCCTGTCCGCCGCCCCATACGACCTGCACCTCGACGCCGGGGATGCCTGCGCCATCGCCGTCAAGCACCATGACCTCAATGCGCCCGGCAGCCGCGCCCTCCTCGCAGACGATCTCGCGCGCGCTGAGGCTCATCTCCGTCCGCGGGAACAGGTCCGGCGTGGGAGAGGGCGTGACAAGCGTCGGCGTCGGCGTGATGCCGGGCGTCGGGCTGGCCTCCGGCGTCGGCTCCGGCGGCTCGGTCGGGGGCAGGCTCGCGCCCGGCACAGAGGTTGGGACGGGCGTGCCGGAGAACACGCTGGCGGCCCGCGGCGCGCCGCCGAGCGCTTCGGCCAGCGTAGTCAGCGAGCGTACCCGTGCGGGATCCTCCCCTGCAAGCAGCGCCGCATCGGCTTCTTCGGCAGCAAAGGCGCTCATGTCGTCCAGTTCCATCCGCGCCAGCCGTCGTTCCGCACGGGCGAGGTCGCCGTCATGCTGGTAGGCATCCGCGATGAGGGCGAGGTACTCGCGGCGGCTGGCGTCGTCCAGCATGTTCGGCCCGACGTCGGTGTACCTCACCGGGTCGATGAACCAGGCGTAAACCAGCCCGGCGACCACGCCGAGCAGCACGCCCGCAAGGAAGGCCAGCCACGGAAAGCGGCGGGGGCGGCGGGCCATCGCGCTCATGAGGCAGGCTCCGCTGGCGGCAGGTAAGGCTGCATGGCGGGCGTGGTGCGCCCGAACTGCGCGGCCAGCCGCGCCAGCACGCGGATGTCCGCCGGGCTGCGCCCCTCGGCGATGTAGCGCTCGGTGAGGTTGGCAACGAAGGTGGCGGGGTCGTCAATGCCGAGCTGCTCGAAGCGCGCCAGCACAAGCTCCCAGTCGCCGTTGGCGGCGTAAGCCTGGCCGATCATGACGACGGCGTCGTTGGTGTATTCGGGATGAAGCTCGCTCAGCCCGACGCGCACATCGGCGAGCGGGAAGAGCCAGCCGGCCCCCGCACCGAGCGCGGCGCCGAGCACCAGACCAGCGAGCAGGATCAGAATTGCGCGGGACACTTGCACCCTCGACGATACAGGTTCATGACAACGGCGGGATAAAAAACAGCCCGGTCGGTATTGTAACCGATCCGAGCCTGTTATGCCGGAGGTGGGAGTCGAACCCACACGCCCGCGAGGGCAACGCATTTTGAGTGCGCCGCGTCTGCCATTCCGCCACTCCGGCGACGCGGGTATTATACCCCGGTTGGGGTATGCCACCAATAAGCGGGTAAGATGAAAAGCCGCGAGAATTGATGATCAAACCGCCGCGAGTTTTGGTTATTGAGTCGCCGCGAGGTTTGATCATTGAGTCGCCGCGAATAAACTTCGCGGCTCCGGGTCGATAGCCCGTCACCCCCTCCCTGCGGTGCCAGATGCACGGGAGGTGGGGTTTAAAGCCCCGCCTGTAGGGGCAGGTCTCAGACCTG
>DGDY01000213.1:18981-20610 GCA_002385675.1 Anaerolineales bacterium UBA3940
GGTCTCAGACCTGCCCCTACCGTGATTGTTGGAAGGCCGAGCCGCGCACATAACACCCTCTCCCTGCGATGCTCAGGCTCAGCCGTTTCTGCCTGGCAGTTGGCGCAGCCAACTGCACGGGGTGAGGTTTGTTAAAGACCCGCCGCGAATAAACGTCGCGGCTCCGGGAACCCCCTCCGGCGGGGTTCGCGCAAGCGAGCGCCGCCACCTCCCCCTTGCAAGGGGGAGGTCAACCGAGCAAGCGAGGTTGGGTGGGGTTCGCTGCAAGCGTTCCACCCCCTCCGACTTTCGTCGGTGTTCGCCTGACGGGTTTTCTGCTACAATGTGCGCCGGAGGGCAAGGTTATGCCTCTGTGCGCGTGTTTTCTGCATAGATTGTGCTGAAACCGATGGATGAAGCCGGACTCATCGAACGTGCGCAGGCGGGCGACGTGCAGGCCTACAACACGCTCGTGCTGCACTACCAGGAACTCGCCTATAATGTGGCCTACCGCATTATGGGCGAGGCGGATTCGGCTACCGACGCCACACAGGAGGCGTTTATCTCTGCGTACCGGGCGCTCGGCAGCTTTCGCGGCGGGTCGTTCAAATCATGGTTGATGCGCATCGTGACGAACGCCTGCTATGACGAGCTGCGCCGCCGCAAACGTCGCCCTCAGGCGGCGCTTGAGGCGCTGTACGTCGAGGATGAGTCACCCGAACCGGGGACGGCCTTCACCACCGAGGTTGAAAACCCCGAGAGTTACGCCCTGCGGATGGACCTCCAGACGGCCATTATCGGCTGCCTGCAAGACCTGCCCGAAGATCAGCGCGTTGTGGCGGTGATGTGCGACATCGAAGGGTTCAGCTACGACGAGATCGCCGATATCGTCGGTGTTGCGCTCGGCACGGTGAAGTCACGCCTCAGCCGGGCGCGGAGCAAGCTCCGTGACTGCCTCCAGGGCTTCGGGGAACTTTTACCCGCCGAATACCGTTTAACAGGTGAGGGCTGAGAATAGGGAAACCTAACCCTCCGGTGCGACCCATCAGCACGCCGGAGAGGTAGACTCACACCAAGTACATTATTGGGCTTCACCCGGGCTAGAAACACTGATTACTGATGAGCACGCCTCTGAATGAAAGAGACCTGATACAGCTCAACGCCTATCTGGACGGTGAGCTGGACGCCGACGAGCAGGCGCAGCTCCTGCACCGGCTGGCGCGCGATCCCGAGCTACAGGCGGAGCTGCGGGCGCTCAGGGCTACCAAAATGCTGCTGGGGATGGCCGAGCGTGTGCCCGTGCCGCGCAATTTCACGCTCGATCCGGCGGTGTACGGCAGGCCCGCTCGCAAGAGCTTCTGGGAGCGCATTGGCCTGGCGAGCCTTCCCACCTGGGCCACCGCCGGGGCGGCGCTCGTCGCCACGCTGATCTTTGTGGGCGTGCTCGTGTTCTCCACTGACATCTTCACCGGGGTGGGCGAGGTTCCTGTTGCGATGGAGGCGTTTGACAGCGCCGCCGAGCCGCAAGCCGAAGTGCCAGAGGCTGAGGCGCTCCGCGCGCCCGCCGGTGAGCCGGACGCGGCTGCCGAGCTAGCGGCGGGGGAGGGGGCGGTCGCTGTCTCTTTTATACATCTCCGCGCCCACGAGACT